>NZ_CP073653.1:2966250-3305000 GCF_018223745.1 Clostridium beijerinckii | reverse complement strand
AAGGGGTGCCTGAGAAATCAGGCCGCAGAGAATAGGCACAAGCAACTGTTTAACAAAAACACAGGTCTCTGCTAAAGCGAAAGCTGATGTATAGGGGCTGACGCCTGCCCGGTGCTGGAAGGTTAAGGGGAACACTTAGTGGTAACGCGAAGGTGTGAACTTAAGCCCCAGTAAACGGCGGCCGTAACTATAACGGTCCTAAGGTAGCGAAATTCCTTGTCAGGTAAGTTCTGACCCGCACGAATGGCGTAATGACTTGTGCACTGTCTCAACTGCAAATCCGGCGAAGTTGTAGTGCGAGTGAAGATGCTCGCTACCCGCGATTGGACGGAAAGACCCCGTAGAGCTTTACTGTAGCTTAGCATTGAATTTCGGTATTGTCTGTACAGGATAGGTGGGAGACTGGGAAACTAGGGCGTTAGCCTTGGTGGAGTCGTTGTTGGGATACCACCCTGATAGTATTGAAGTTCTAACTGGATGCCATGAAACTGGTGACAGGACATTGTTAGGTGGGCAGTTTGACTGGGGCGGTCGCCTCCTAAAATGTAACGGAGGCGCCCAAAGGTTCCCTCAGAACGGTCGGAAATCGTTCGAAGAGTGTAAAGGCAGAAGGGAGCCTGACTGCGACACCTACAAGTGGAGCAGGGACGAAAGTCGGGCTTAGTGATCCGGTGGTACCTCGTGGGAGGGCCATCGCTCAACGGATAAAAGCTACCTCGGGGATAACAGGCTGATCTCCCCCAAGAGTTCACATCGACGGGGAGGTTTGGCACCTCGATGTCGGCTCGTCGCATCCTGGGGCTGAAGTAGGTCCCAAGGGTTGGGCTGTTCGCCCATTAAAGCGGCACGCGAGCTGGGTTCAGAACGTCGTGAGACAGTTCGGTCCCTATCCGTCGCGGGCGTAGGAAATTTGAGAGGAGCTGTCCTTAGTACGAGAGGACCGGGATGGACTGACCTATGGTGTACCAGTTGTTTCGCCAGAAGCATGGCTGGGTAGCTAAGTCGGGAAGGGATAAACGCTGAAAGCATCTAAGTGTGAAGCCCACCTCAAGATGAGATTTCCCATAGCATAAGCTAGTAAGACCCCTTGAAGACTACAAGGTTGATAGGTCAGAGGTGTAAGTATGGTAACATATTTAGCTGACTGATACTAATAGGTCGAGGGCTTGACCAATATAGTCAAGTTGTAAATACATTAAAGAAACTGTGTGCAATTTTGAAAGAACAAAGTTTTTTCAAATTGAAGATCTCGTGATGATGGCATAGAGGTAACACTCCTTCCCATTTCGAACAGGAAAGTTAAGGTCTATAGCGCCGATGGTACTGCATGGGAGACTGTGTGGCAGAGTAGGACGTTGCGAGGTAAGATGGCTCGATAGCTCAGTCGGTAGAGCAGAGGACTGAAAATCCTCGTGTCACTGGTTCGATTCCAGTTCGAGCCACCATAATACGGCTCAGTAGCTCAGTTGGTTAGAGTGCCGGCCTGTCACGCCGGAGGTCGAGGGTTCGAGCCCCTTCTGAGTCGCCAATTTAAATAAAACTTAATATGGCTCCTTGGTCAAGCGGTTAAGACACCACCCTTTCACGGTGGTAACAGGGGTTCGATTCCCCTAGGAGTCACCAAGTTGAAAAATAAGTTCTAGTTTATCTAGAACTTATTTTTTTTCATATAACAAAATATTTGAAGATTAAAGCATTTGTTAGCCAACAAAGTGATTAACATGAATAATCGGATAAATTATTAAAATTTCTAGACTTTTGACCTTGCATAAATGATATATTCAATGTTAAAATCCAAGTTGATATATATTATAAAAGTTGATTTTAATAAAATTTTAAAAAATTACGTTAAATAATATTATATACTGCAAAAGTAATTCTTCATCATAATTCTAAAAATATTACAAGAATTTTAGCCGTAATTGTGAATTGCAACATATATATTAATTATACTTTATTATGTAATCCGAATTCTATATTTAGATACAATGTTAAACCAACTGATAGTGGTAGTGTATATAAATATAGGTGACAGTATATGTTAATATAAACGAAAGAGTTAGGAGGCAGGTCTATGACTAATAAGGAAAAGATTAGAATAAAGTTGAAAGAACTTTCTCTTAAAATAGATGGAAGCATGGAATACGGAATAAATGCTCTTACTATAGCAGATAAACTTGGGCTTCAAAGAAATTTAGTAAGCCATGTATTAAATGAGCTGACTAAAGAGGAAGAAGCAATAAAAATAAATAAGAGACCTGTCTACTTTATGAGTAAGGAAGTGTATGAAGAAGATAGTGATAGGTTTACACTGATTTCTGATTATATTAAAGAAATTAACTATTTAAATACTAATAATGATATAGATAATTTTAAGGAACTTATAGGGGCGAGCGGCAGCTTAAAGGATGTTGTTCAGCAGTGCAAATCAGCAGTCTCATATCCACCAAATGGATTACCATTTTTACTTATTGGAAGTTCAGGAGTTGGAAAAAGTTTTTTAGCACAAAAGGTATATGATTATGCGAGAAATTGCAGCTATATAAAAGAAGGTGCCCCTTTTGAAATATTTAATTGTGCAGAATATGCAAATAACCCAGAGTTATTTTCTGCGATACTTTTTGGATCAGCCAAAGGGGCTTATACAGGTGCTGATAGTGATAGAATAGGTCTCATTGAAAAAGCAAATGGGGGATATCTATTTCTAGATGAAATTCACAGACTACCCCCAGAAGGTCAAGAAAAATTATTCTTATTTTTAGATAAGGGGATATTTAGAAGGCTTGGTGAAACGGAGAAAAAAAGACACGCCAGCGTAAGGTTAATTTTTGCAACTACAGAGAATCCTGAGAATAAATTTCTTCAGACATTTTTAAGGCGTATACCACTAATATTAAAGATACCAAGCTTTAAAGAAAGACCCTTAAAAGAAAAGCTAGACCTTATAGATAATTTTTATAAGAGAGAAGCCTTAAATATAAATAGAGATATTATTGTTAACAGTCAGGTTATAAATATATTGATTAATAGTAATGCTCATGGTAATATTGGTAAAATTATAAATGCTATAAAACTCAGCTGTGCAAATTCCTTGAATAATACGCAGGAGAAAAGAACAAAAGTATTAAAAGTAAAAATTAATAATCTTCACAAGGATATAATAGAGCGGGATGAGGATATTAGTTTTAATAACTTAAATATAAATAATATGTTTATAAGCTGTTCGGAAAAAAATGATCGAGATTATTTAAATACTCATATAAATAAGGCATCAGGAATTACAGAAGAATTAAATGAAGCTATCAAGGAATTAGAAAAAGGCAAAATAACAGAGGAAGAGTTTTTTATTAATGGAACTAAAATATTTAATGACTTGATTGATCATATAGTTTTTAATGAGAAATATAGAAACTCAAAAAATGTTATATATAGGTCAATAGAAAAAACAGTTGAAAGTACTTTGCATTTTATGAATTTAAATTATGGAATCGATTATTTAACAAATAGTTCAGAAATTATGGCTAATCTTATAACATATTTTGTTGAATTTCAAAACGAAGGTTATATTAAAGAAGAGATTTCATTAATCGAACAATTGAGTAAAAAGTTCCATAAGGAGTATAAGCTGGTTTTAAAGATAATTGAAGATATTCATAATAACTTAGATTTAGAAATAAATAAAGAAGTAGAAATTTATTTACTAATATATATAAGATCATTGGATAAGTCTATTCAAAATAATGTTAATGCAATAATAATAGCTCATGGTCATTCAACTGCAAGCAGTATTGCAGGGGTAGCTAACAGGCTGTTTGGTAAATATATTTTTGAGCCATTTGATATGCCTATAGAAAGTTCACCTTTAGATATAAGTAATAAGATCTTAGAATATGTCAAAACAATAGATACTTCAAAGGGACTTTTAATACTTGTAGATATGGGTTCTCTTGAGACTATTTATATATTATTGGAAAAAGAAATATACGGAGATATAGCTATAGTAGATAATGTTTCTACTAAATTAGTTTTGGATATAGGAAGCAGAATTCTTAGCTTACAGCCATTAAAACAAATTGCAGAAGAATCATCTAAGAAAAATGTAAGTAAAGTAAATTATATAGAATCTACTAAGAAGAAAACAGATGTTATAATAACAACTTGTATAACAGGTATTGGAACAGCAAGCAAGATAAAAGATTTGTTAAACAGCTGTTTTAATGAGGATGAAGTAAAAGTTGTTGCTTATGATTATGAAAGTTTAAAAGAAAATGGAAAAGAAGATTTTGTATTTAAACAATATAATGTAAAACTCATAATTGGTACAAACGATCCAAAGATAGAGAATATTCCTTTTATATCTTTAGAAAATCTTATAATGAAAAAAGCAGATTCAGTATTATTTAATACATTAAAAGGAATTGTAGATAATAACATTATTGAAAAGATAAATAAAGAAGCTGTTAAGTTATTTACATTAGAAAATGTTTTAAATTATCTTACAATATTAAATCCGGATAAAATAGTAGATCAAGTAGAAGATGCTCTTACTAATTTAGAAAGAAGTCTAGGCTTTAAACTAGAGAATGATTTAAAGATAAGTTTATATATACACATAAGCTGTATGATAGAAAGATTAGTAATAAAAGATCCTATTATGAATTACAGAGATTGTGAAGATTTTGAACAGTGTCATGTACACTTTATAAAAATGACTAGAAAAGCTTTTAGTGTAATAGAAAATTTCTATAGAGTAGAGATTCCTATATCAGAAATAGGATTTATATATGATAGTATTAAAAATAAAGTTAAAAACTTTGATCTTTAATAAAGTTTTTAGAAATATAAAGAAAACAAGCAAATACAAGGCTTTAGATTGTTCTGGTGAAATTAAATAAGTAAAAGAATATATGGATTCCTATAAAAAAGCCCCATGTTAAGTAGTAATATGTACACTACTTGGCATGGGGCTTGCTTTATATATAAGCATAAAGATTAAGGAGGAATTAAATATGCCAAATATATTAATGACAAGAATTGATAACAGATTAGTTCATGGGCAAGTAGGTGTTACTTGGACGACATCCCTAGGAGCTAATTTACTAGTAGTTGTAGATGATACTGCAGCATCAGATACAGTACAACAACAATTAATGTCAATGACAGCAGAATCTTCAGGGGTTGGAATCAGATTTTTCACAATTCAAAAAACTATAGATGTTATACACAAAGCGTCTCCAAACCAAAAGATTTTTATAGTATGTAAAACACCAGAGGTAGTAAGAAAATTAGTTGATGGTGGAGTACCTATAAAAGAATTAAATGTTGGAAATATGCACTTTTCAGATGGAAAGAGAGCTATTACTAAAAAGGTTTATGTAGATGATAAAGATATAGAAGATCTAAAATATATTGAATCAAAGGGTGTAAAAGTATTTGCACAAGATACACCTGGAGATATTAAAACAAATATTGAATAAAGGGAGGAATTATAATGCATAGTATAACGTTATTACAAGGTATTCTTCTTGCAATTATGGCAATGATAGTTGGATTTGATTTCTGGTTAGAAGGATTATATATATTTAGACCAATAATAGTATGTACATTAACAGGAGCCATTTTAGGAGATATAACAACAGGACTTATCGCAGGAGGACTTACTGAATTAGCTTTCGCAGGACTTACTCCAGTAGGAGGAACACAGCCGCCTAACCCAATACTAGCAGGTATTATGACAACAGTTATTGCGTATACAACTGGAGCAGACGTTAAAGCAACAATTGGATTAGCACTACCATTTAGTTTCTTAATGCAATATGTAATTCTTTTTTACTATTCAGCATTTTCAGTATTCATGAATAAAGCTGATAAGTATGCAGAAGAAGGCGATACTGCAGCATTTACAAGATTGAATATAACAACAACTCTTATAGTTGGAATAACTTATGGTGTGATTGTATTCCTTTGTACATATGTTGCTCAAGAACCAATGAGAACTTTAGTTGAAAGTATGCCAGAATGGTTAAAACACGGATTTGAAATAGCAGGTGGAATTTTACCAGCAGTTGGATTTGGATTATTACTTAGAGTAATGCTTAAGATAGAATATGTTCCATTTCTTATTATAGGATTTTTAGTAGCTTCATTTGTACAATTTACAAATTTATTACCAGTAGCATTAATAGGAGCAGCTTTTGCTTTATATGGATATGTAAATGATAAAAATAAAGCTCAAGTTGTAAATGTAGTAAATTCAAATCAAGGGAGAGAAGATTATGAAGACGGAATCTAATAACAAATTAACCAAGAAAGATCTTAGAAAACTTGCCTTTAGATCAGTTTTGCTACAAGCAAGTTTCAACTATGAAAGAATGCAGGCAGCAGGATGGACTTGTGCGTTACTACCTTTCTTAAAGAAGATTCATAACAATGATAAAGAGAAAGTATCACAATCTATGAAGGATAATTTAGAATTTATAAATACTAATCCAACTTTGGTAGGATTTCTTATGGGATTAGTTTTATCGCTAGAAGAAAATAGTGAAGATAGAAGTCTTATAAAAGGGTTAAAGGTTGCTTTATTTGGACCGCTAGCAGGTATTGGAGATGCACTTCTTTGGTTTACTCTATTACCAATAGTCGCAGGAATCAGCGCATCATTTGCAAGTCAAGGCAGTATCGTGGGACCTATACTATTCTTTGGTGTTTATGTATGCGTATTCTTATCTCGTATAATATGGACAAGTGCAGGGTATAAGCTAGGAGTAAAAGCTATCGACATTTTAAAGGAAAATTCAAAATCTATTTCTAAAGCGGCAACAACTCTTGGAGTTACTGTAATTGGAGGATTAATAGCATCTTATGTGCATATCACTTTACTTCCAAGCATTCCAATAAGTGCAGATCATGCTATATCACTACAAACTGATTTTGTTGATAAAATATTACCTAATATACTACCTATGGGATATACATTACTTATGTTTTATTTCTTAAAGAAGAAAAATGTTAATCCAACTATCTTAATTTTAGTTACATTTGCATTAGCAATATTGCTATCATTATTGGGGGTATTATAATGAAGACTAATATAGTCATAGCTGGACATGGAAATTATGGCACAGGAGTTGAAAGTTCTATAAAGCTTTTAGCTGGACATAATGAAGGCGTTGAATTTATTGATTTTTTAGAAGAAGATACAGATGTAACTTTGAAGGACAAGATAATTAATGCCTTAGTTAATAATAAAGCAGATAAAAATCTATTTGTCTGTGACATTTTAGGAGGGACACCTTTTAAAGTATGTGTTGAACTTTCTTATGAAAAAGAAAATATGGAAGTTGTAGCTGGATGCAATATAGGTGCAATACTAGAAGCAATTTTACTTAAAGATTCTATGGGAATTGCTGAATTAGCAGATAGTGTTGTAAATGCTACTAAGGATACAGCAGTAAGATTTATAAAAGTTAATACAACAAATTCAACATATAATGATAACTCGTCTATGGATGATGGGATATAAACTAATAAAGAAGAATTAAGAACTTTAGAATGATGACTGTTACAAAATCTAGTGAAATAGATTGTGTAGCAGTCCCATTTTATAGAGATGAGGATTAGTATTAAGGAGTGATTATTAATGAGAATTTTAGGAATACAGGAAGATGAATTAAAGAGAATTGATGGATATCATACAGCTTTAGAAATGGAAAGACAGTTAGAATTATGGGAAGAGGGAATAGAAACAATAAAAAGGAATACAGACAAAATAAGAGCTTTTCTAAATAAGATAGAAGAAGTAGAAGGACTTAAAATATACCTAGTTGGAGCTGGAAGCTCTGCAAAAGCAGCTGCAATAACAGAAAATTATTTAAGAAGAATTACTAAAAAGGAAGTTATATCAATAGCTTCAACAACTCTCATAGAAAATGAAGATAGTTATATTTTGGATAATTCACCAGTGCTTTTAGTATCATTAGGAGGATCAGGAAATACAATTGAGGGTTTAGAAGCAGTTGAAATTTTCAAGAAAAAAGGAATTGAATTATATCAACTTCTTATAATTTGTAATGGAAAAGGGGAAATTATAAGTAAATATGGAGAAGATAAAAATAGTTTATATATTCCTATTCCTCCAAGGACTAAGGATAAGAGTATTGCAGCAACGGGGGAATTCACACTTCTTATAGAGTACCTTCTTTTGATTTTTGACATTAATAATTATGATTATTATGAAGATATGTTTAAAAATATTATTGAAGATGCTGGCAGGTTTTTAAAAGAAGATATTTATAAAGCTCATGCTATAAGTAATAAAATATATGATACAGTAGCAGCACTTGGAACTGGAGCTTTAAATCCATTAGCATCGGAAATGTGTTTAAAGATAAGTGAATTATCAACGGGGCTTCAACGTACAGAATTCCACTCAATGTTAGAATTTAGACATGGTCCAAAGCTTACAATGAATTCAAAGTGTTTAATATCATTTTTCTTTAGCAATGATTCTCACAGTATAAAATACGAGTTAGATGTTTTAAAGGAATGTTATAGTGATAAAATAAATAGTACTATAGCTGCTATTTCTATGGATTATGATGAAGAAATAGATAAACACTGTGATTATTATTTCTACTTCAACAAAAATAATTTTAAGCATAAAGATGATAGTCATATAGTATTTCAGTATTCACTATATCTTCAAAGTTTTGCAATACTTAATGCTATTAGAAGAGGTTCCAAGACAGATTTAATTTGTGAGTCAGGAATAGTTAACAAAGTAGCACAAGGTGTGGTAATATATAAAAGATAATTAATAAACATATCTTGAGGTGTATTAAAATGGTTGGTATAATAGCAATTTCACATGGAAGCTATGCAAAAGCACTAATAAATTCAGTTGAGATGATATATGGTAAGCAGGAAAAAATAAGAACTATCTGTCTTGAAGTAGATAAAAGTATAGAAAGTCTTAAAGATAAGATAGATAGGACTATTGAAGAGCTAAATGTGGATGAAGTTTTAATACTTGTAGACATCTTAGGCGGGACACCATATAATGCGGCGTGCTTATTTATGGACAGAAAAAACGTAAATATAATTACAGGTATGAATATGCCAATGATTTTAGAAATAATACCATATATGGTTCAGGATTTAGAGAAAATATCTTCTTTAGCTGAACATTTTGGTCAAAACGGTGTAATTAATATAAGGCAGCGTTACAATGATATACAAAAGTAAAGCGAAAGGAGCGGTATAGTGCTAAAAATAGTTAGATTAGATGATAGGCTGGTACATGGTCAATTAATAAATAATTGGTGCACTTATGAAGATGTGACGGAAATAATAGTTGTTAATAAAGAAGTTGCAGAAAATGATATAAGAAAAACTTTTATAGAATTATCCGTTCCTGAAGATATAAAAATAATATTTTGTGATACTTTAAAGGCTTTAGAACTATATGAAGAGGAATGTGAATATGAAGATGTAATAATGATCTTTGGAAATCCTTTTGAAGTTCTTAAGTTTATAGAAGGTGGAGGTAAGATAAAAAGTCTAAACTTAGGCGGAATGTCATTTAAGAAAGATAAAGAAAAAATAAATACTAATCTTTATTTAGATGATAAGGAGATAGAGGCATTGAAGAAAATTTCAGATTCTGGGGTGGAAATAGAGATAAGAATTCTACCAACAGATAAGAAGACAGATTTTTTAAATACTCTAAAAGCAAGGAGAAGGTAATAATGTCATTAACACAAGCCTTACTTATATTTTTATTTGCTTCAATATGTGGTATTGGATCTGCTTCAGAGGAATTTCAAACTCACAGACCCTTAGTTACAGCTACACTTATTGGAATCGCTTTAGGAGATATAAAGACAGGAGTTATAATTGGAGCCCAGGTAGAATTAATTGCTCTTGGGTGGATGACTATTGGGGTTGCAACTCCACCAGATTCAACTTTATCTTCCATAGTGGCAGTCATACTTTGTGTGCTTGGAAAACAAAGTATAGGAGTAGCAATAGGGATTGCAATTCCATTAGCTGTTGTAGGACAAATGCTTTTTATACTGCAAAAAGGAACTATAGATGTTGGTATAATGCATTGGGCAGAAAAGGGTGTAGATAAGGGTGAGCTTTGGAAGGTGACAGCAGCACATTTTATAACAGCCATTCCAAGTGCTTTAAGGATGGCTATTCCAGCAATGTTAGTTGCATTATTTGCTGATGCAAATATATTGAATAGTATTTTAAATTATGTTCCAGAGGCAATAACTAAAGGACTTCAGGTGTCTAGTGGCTTTTTAGTTGTAGTTGGATATGCAATGATTCTTAGAATTTTAAATGTAAAAGAAATGATTGCATTTTTCTTAATGGGATTTTTAGTAATGACATTTTCTCAGATGACCTTAGTTGGATTAACTTTTATGGGAATTAGCTTAGCACTAATATATTTACAAATTTCAAATATGATTGAAAAAGCAAGTAATAAGACTAGAACAAAGAGAGAGCAATTTATTGAAAATGAAGAAAACATCATAAAAGTTAAAGTTACTAAAAAGGATTTAATGAGAGTTTTTTGGAGAAGTCAATTTTATCAAATATCTTGGAACTATGAACGGCTTCAAAATCTTTGTTATTGTTATTGCATGATGCCTATTCTAAAAAAACTATATAGAACCAAGGAGGAGTTACAAAAAGCTGTAAAGGTTCACTTAGAGTACTTTAATTGCCAGCCATTTATTTCAAATGTAATACTTGGAGCTAATATTGCAGTTGAAGAAAGTATGCAGGAAAAAGTAGATCAATCAGGAATAGTTCAGATTAAAATAGCACTAGCCGGGCCGCTTGCAGGTATAGGAGATCCAATTATATGGGGAATTATAAGACCTGTAATAGCAGCGGTATGTGCCGGAATATCACTTAGTGGAAATGTCGCAGGGCCAATCTTATTTTTTATAATGATTAATATTGTGAGATTAATAATACGATATAATGGACTTATGATAGCTTATAGAGAAGGAACGAGTATAATTAATAAACTTAAAGGTGCGGTGCCAAAGTATAGAAGTGCCTTAGTAGTACTTACTTATACTGTAATAGGAGGATTAGTTGCAAAGTGGACTATAATAAAAGTACCATTCGTCCTTTATACTTTAACGCAAGGAAGTTCATTAACATCCTATACAATTCAGGAGCAGTTAGATAACATAATGCCTAATATACTACCATTGATGCTGACTTTTCTGATTTATTGGTTACTCCAGAAAAAAGTATCTCCTCTTATATGTATGGTTGGTTTAATGATATTTGGAGTTATAGGATACTCAATAGGTATTTTAGGTATATAGGGTTTGATAAAAGTATGTTTATTCTTTGTTTCAAACTAAAAATTAAGAAATCCTCGATAGTAATTTCGAGGATTTCTTAATTTTAGATTTAATTCAACATTCAATTTCAAGATTTTTGTTGTATATGGTAAATTGATTTTTTCCATTTTCTTTAGAACTGTATAATGCTATATCTGATTTATGAATTAAAGATTCTAAAGTATCTCCATGTTTAGGGTAAAAGGCAACACCGATGCTCGCAGATACAGTTATTTCAGTATTATTGCCAATATATGTAGCATTAAGATTATTGCATAAAATACTAATTTTATCTTTTATAAATGAAATAGAATGACTTGGTTTAAATACACAAAATTCATCTCCGCCAAACCGTGAAATAATAACATCTGTACCGTTAAAGACGTCACAAATTTTATTTGCGGTATCCTTTAGCACTTCATCACCAACCATATGTCCTAAATTATCATTTATAGATTTAAAATTATCTAAATCTATAAAAATCAGCATACAGTTATCATTTTTGTTATCTATAATATAATTTTTAACTTTTTCATAGAATGTAGATTTATTATATATTTGTGTGAGCTGATCATATTCAGATCTTAGCTTTAGCAGAGAATGTTCTTTTACGATATGATCGATATCAGTAATTTTGCCTATCACTCTGACAATCTTATTCTCTCTTTGTATATAGTTTAGTTTTAGCTCACACCAAAGATAGTCCCCATTACTCTTCATTAGTCGGATTTCTTTTATAATTGACTGTTTGTTTAAAGCTTTCATGTCATCGGTGATTTTATTAATTAATATCTTATCATCAGGATGTATTTTCAATTCATTTAAAAAACCTTTATTATAATCTTGAATATTTAATGTCCATCCAAAGGTTTCTTCAAACTTAGAGGAACTTAAGATTTTTTTCTCAGTTATGTCAAAATCAAATATAATATCATTTAATTGTTCAACAACTATAAAATATCTTTCGCGTTCTAAATCTAAGTCTTTTAAATATTTTGACTGTTCCCTTGCTTTTATGACAAGGCAGTAAAAAGCATCTAATAATGATATACAAATAATACCTAAAATAATGAATATGAAAGTTTTGTAATTATTATAAATATAGCTAGTAAAATTTATGAAAGTGTATAAAGGGGCGTCTTCGCTTATACTGTTTTTTACTGCAGCAAAAGCCGTAGTATTGAAAGTAAAATTAATTATGGCTATAAAATTATATATAAAAAGTAGTTTGTTTTTTCTATATTCAAATCATTCACCTCTTGATTATTAATTGAATATTGTTATCAATTAGTCTACTAATTCATTTTATATAATATTTTTATAAAAATCAATAAAAATCCAAATTATATTCAACTTGGATTTTTGTGTAAGCTAAATAATATAAACTACATTGTATCTTAATACGAGGAATTAGCTGTAAAGTTAGGAGATATTTAATTTGTTTGCTATAATAATTCTATATCTAATACAAGATTGAGTGAAAATAATATATATTTGCGTAAAAGAAAGGTAAAACTAATAATCGATTTAAAGGTTATTAAGAAAGATATTTTAAGTAATGCGTGGAAGTGAAGGAGGAGTTATTATGTCGAAAGAACATCTTGTTTGGTTAAAAAGTTATTTAGAGGAAAATTATAATAAATCTATACTTGAAAATTTTCTTGATCCTCAAATTGTTGAAGTCATAGAGGGAAAAGTTATATACGAAATGAAAATTATAGATAGGCATTGTAATATATATGGATACATACACGGAGGAACCTTGGCTTCAATTGCAGATGTTGTAATGGGAGTTTCTTGCACAACTCTAGGAAAGCGTATAGTAACTACGGATTTAAGTATTAGCTATATAAAAAACGTAAATGCAGGAAGCACAATTACGGCAGTGGGTAAGGTTGTCAGCGATGGTGAAAATATAATGAGATGTACATGCAAAATATTTGATGAGCATGAGAAGATCCTTGTGCAGGCTCAGGCTTCATATTTTGTTATTGGAAGTTTTGATGAGGTAACCCCACCAAAAGTTAAATGATTATCTTTAATAAGCTAAATAAGAATGCTAGTTACGAAATTTTTGTTAAGTAACTAGCAGTTTTGCTTTTGTTCTTTTTTAAATACCACCTTTTCTACAGCAGTATTTGTATCTGATAAATTAGGGGAAGCATTAATGAATTAAGCTTTCCATAACTTATATATAGCTAAAAAAATAAATTTGAAAGAAGTAAGAAAGTTAAACTGATTCCAATAAACCTTTTTTACAATTAAAAAAGGAAAAAAATTAAGAATATAAGAAGTTACAGTGTTACTTTCTTATATTTTTAACTTTTTATGAGAAGAATTTTAAGTTGTACGGTTGATTGATAGTAAAATAATGGAATATAATGTAAGTATTAAGTTAAAATAATGAGACACAATTAAATAAATAAGAAGACCATTTGTAAGCCTATGTTCCATCATGCTACATTTACAAATTCTCCCAATAGATGGGTACCATGAGGGTAATATATCGCCTCGCCTTGTCTAAGGAAAAGAATTCAAAGAAACTTTGGACTTGCTATTTATTTTCATGTGTCTAAAGAGTGGTGAATTATAAATAATGAAATTTTTTAACAATGCTACGAATACAATTAGATATTTTTTGAATTGGAAACGTTATAGTATAAAAGCAAAATTGTTAAGCATATTTATAATTATTTCAATTATACCAATGGTTCTTAGTCAAGTTTTTTTATATAAGCTGTCACAACATTATCTCGAAAAGAAGATTACAAATCTTACGGATAGGAATTTATTTTACATAAAAACTAACATAGAAACTGATATGAATTATTATAAGGATATTTTATACAGGATTGCAGCAGATAATGATTGCTTGGAATTAGAGAAAAAGTTTAACGACGGAAATGAGTTTGAAAAGGCAGCTTCTATTAATAAAATCAGAGATGCCTTTGGGTCTTATTCTTATTCAAGAAATCAAATTAGAGCTATAACCTTTGTTGGGAATAATGGAAGAAATGTATATTATGATAAAGGTAATCAGGGAATTAACAATAGAATATGGGAAGAATATAGTAATTCTGACAAAAGTAAAATTTATTCTGAAATCTTAAATAGTAATACTCCTGTAATATTACCTACAACTTGTAATAGCTTTATTCATGGAAAATCTGAGTATATGTTTCACATAGGACTAAAAGTTAGAGATATCAGAACTAAAAGTGAAATCGGCATAATTATTATGAGTTTTGATGAACAAATTCTATTTGATGTTTGCAATGTTGAGATGGATAAGGAAGATTTTGAGGAAGACAAGCTTAATATGTGCTCTGTAATAGTTGATAATGATGGGAGAGTTATATCATTTCAAGATAAGAAGTATATTGGGACATATGTAAAAGATTATTCTAGCAGTGAGATTAATGATATGGATAATATGGAAACACTAAATCAATTAATATATTCAATACCGAGTTTTAAGAATAGAAATATATCTGTTAGCAGTATTCCTATAGATAGGTGTTGGCTGGAAAGTAATTAATGTTGTTGATAAAGATAATTTATTTTATGAAGTTAAGTTATTAAGAAATTTAACTTTTGTATTTTTAGGATTGATACTTATAATCTTAACAATAGTTATTATAATATTCTCAAATAAATTATATGAGTCAGTTAAAATTATTGTCAGTGGAATGAAGGAAGCTAAGAAAGGAAATTTCAATGTAAAAATAAAGCTAAGCACAGAAGATGAAATGTCATTTATAGGAGACGAATTTAATGAAATGTTGTCTACAATAAATATCTTGATAAGGGACATAAAAGATCAAAGTAATTTTATTGTTGAATTATCAAATAAAAGACGAGAAGCTGAGATAAAGGCAATTGTTGCTCAAATTAATCCTCACTTTTTGTATAATACTTTAGATTGTATAAACTGGATGGCAATTAAAAATGAGAATTATGAAGTTAGTGATACTATTGGAAATTTTGCGCAAATACTAAGATATAGCATAGGCGATATTAATAAGGAAGTTACTATTTATGATGAAGTTGAATGGTTGAAGAAATATGTATGTTTGCAGCAGCTTAGATTTAATAATAGCTTCGTATTGGATTTAGATGTAGATGAAAATGTCTTAGGGGCTAGAATTCATAAATTAATATTACAACCCTTAATTGAAAATTCAATTATCCATGGATTTAAAGGATATGATAGTGAAAGAATATTGAAAGTTAGCATAAATAGATTTGAAAATAATTATGCAAAAATCGTAGTAAAAGATAATGGGTTGGGTATAGAAGATAGAGATCTTCAAGAAATAATAAGTAATATGAAATCAGGAAAAGATGAAGATGAAAATATAGGTATAAAAAATGTATATGACAGGATAAAGATTTATTATGGTGAAGATGCTAAGTTTAGTATTGAAAGTGCTAAAGGACAAGGAACTACAATAACTTTGATTATTTCATTGATATTTTAAGGGGGATATTCATGAAAATTTTAATTGTAGAAGATGAAATTAATGCCAGAGAAGGACTGGGGAACTTATTAGGAAAGATTAATAAAAATTACATCGTTTGTGGAAAAGCATCTGATGGAGAGCAAGGGTTACTTTTGGCTAAAGAGTATAAGCCAGATCTTATTTTTACTGATATTGAAATGCCGAAAATAAATGGATTAGATATGCTCCAAAAAATTAAAGATTGTGGTCAAAATCCATATATTATTATACTTAGTGGATATTCAGATTTTAAGTATGCACAAAAAGGTATAAAACTTGGAGTGAATGAATACTTATTGAAACCTATAACTTATACTGCTTTAAAAAATACCATGGAGGATATTGAAAAAAAGCTTAATTTAAGTAAGGAAAAAGATGCACTTTTAGAAGAAGGTATACTTAAGGAAGAAATATTAGGACAAGTACTACTAAATAAAGGACAAAATTTAGAGCATTTTTACAAAATAATTGAAAGTAAAGTAAAGCAAAATGAAAATATATATGTTGTTAATTTGCATCTTAGAGATAAATACGAAAATAAGGTTGAACTTATAATAAAAGAGATTTATGAAGCTATGAAGAATTACAATATCGTAAATTTCTATTACTCTATCTTAAAAGAGTACAGTTATTTACCTATTTTGGTAATTACTAAAACACCTTACTTGGAATTTATAAAAATGCTAAAGCATAAGATATTATTTTCACTTAGGCAGAAGGGATTCTTAAATACTACTATTAGTATTATTAATCTAGATGAACTATCTGAAATTAAAAGTTCATTTAAAAGGCTACAAGGATTGTCTCGATGGCCTATTTCATTTGGAAATAATGAAGTGATCTATGAAGAACTAATATCTAAATTAAAAATAAATCGTTGTAATTATCCAAGAGAGATTGAAAAGGAAGTGGTAAGGGCCATAAAAAACAATGATCAGAAAAAGTTAGCTGATATTAATAAAAGATTTATATCATATTTGAAAGAAAACATCTACGACCCATGCGAGATAATAGATGTTAGCAGCAAGTATATTTTTTCAATTTTAACTGCGTCTAAAAGCTATAATAGCAATCTTTACACTGAGTTTAATAATGAAGGCGTTTTAGATTCAATTAAGAATAGTTTTACATTTGATGAGTTAAAAGAACGGCTAAATTATGTAATCCGTAAGATGTGTGAAAGAAATGATGAGGGAACTAAAGTAAATTCATTGATTGTAAGAAAAGCTATAAATTATATAAAAGAGTATTATAGCGATAAAATTTCTCTTGAGGAAATAGCAAGTGGAATGAATATAACTCCAGAATATTTAAGTAGGTTATTTACAAAGGAACTTGGAAAAAGTTTTTCAGATTATTTAAAAGAGTTTAGAATTCATAAAGCAAAGGAATTATTAGGAAGTAATAAACTAAAAATTTATGAAATTGCGGAGAAGGTAGGCTATAGTGATTCTAAATACTTTTGCAAAGTTTTTAAAGAATCAACAGGTATGTCTCCAAAAGAATATATGAAATTTTATTAAGAGATGATAAAGAAAGAATAGGTCAGTATGCTTGCTATTTTATTTAATAAGCTTAAATACTTGGAAAAACTTTTAATCTAAGAATCAGAGCCATCAAATTCCTAATGAAACATTTCACAAAAGCATAATTCTTATTTCTAGTTGGGATATATTTCATAGTGTAAATCTCACTTATAGTTGGGGTATCTATATATAGATAAGCAATTTAAGAATTAGATTTGTTAGATGAATATATGTATAGAGTTGCTAAAACTTTAAGTTCATATCTTCACTAGAAATCATAAATATTTTTCTGGTATATCAATATATTCTAAGTGTAAGTCAAATTCTTTATATTGGAAATCTATAAAAAATCTAAAGGTGCCTAAAACTTAGTGAAGGAGACCTTTAAATTGAAGCAAGGTAGGTGAAAATAATTTTGAAAAATAAATATAGCAGTGAATTTATTAAGGAAGAAAGAAAAGGGTACATATTTGTGCTCCCAGCACTAATATTTATGCTGGCTTTTGTGGGATATCCGATTATATATAATTTTATTTTAAGTCTTCGTGATGTAAATGTAACGACTTTTAGTCAGCCTGTTAAACCATTTGTTGGTATTGAAAACTATATTGAAGTGTTTAAAGACCCAGCAATGCCAATAAGTATTTGGAATACTTTAGTTTTCACTATTGGAAGTATATCAATTCAATTTATTATAGGACTCGGACTAGCTTTGCTTTTCAATTTAAAATTTAAGCTTTCAGAACCTCTTAGAGGGCTTATGGTAGTCAGTTATCTTGTACCGATGACAGTAACTGCATTATTGTTCAAATTTATGTATAGTACAAGCGGAGGTATAATAAACGAATTACTTATGAAATTTCATCTAATATCACAGCCAATAGGATGGATTATAGACAGTAAAACCTCAATGTTTTCAGTTATATTAACAAACTCATGGGTTGGAATTCCGTTTAATATGTTGTTATTAACAACTGGGTTAAGTAATATTCCGTATGATTTATATGAGGCAGCTAAAGTTGATGGGGCTAATGTGATTCAGAGATTCTTTAAAATAACTCTGCCATCATTAAGACCAGCGATTTTATCTGTATTAGTTCTTGGATTTATTTATACATTTAAAGTTTTTGATTTAGTATTTGTTATGACAAATGGAGGTCCAGTTAATAGTACTGAACTAATGTCAACTTTTGCATATAAACTTTCATTTACGCAATTTTCATTTAGTAAAGGGGCCACTGTTGCCAATGTATTATTTGCTATTTTATTCTGCGTAAGTTTAGGATACCTCAAATTGATAAAGGAAGATGAGGTGATTGGATAATGAAGAAGGTTATTCTTAAGGATAAACAAAAAAATATAATATTATGCTGTGTATCAATTTGCATAGCTTGTATTATGCTTTTTCCAATATATTGGATTATAGTAAGTTCATTTAAAACCAATGCTGAAATCTTTGCATCACCTCCAACTTTTATACCTAAAGATTTTACATTAAGTAGTTATACAGACCAATTTACAGGAAAGAGCAGCATAATAGTAACACTAGGTAATAGCTGCAAGGTTGCATTCGCTTCAATGATCTTAGCATGTGTATTGGCTATTCCAGCTGCATATGGCTTGGCAAGATTTAGGATGAGAGGGAAAAAGGTATTTATATTGATCTTCTTAGTAACCCAGATGCTCCCAGTAGCACTATTACTTACACCAATGTTTTTAGTTTATAAAAATTTACATCTATTAGATACTCTTTGGGCTCCAATTTTATCAGATGCAACAATATCTGTTCCTTTTGTAGTTCTTATTCTTAGAACTTATTTTCTTGCTTTACCAAAAGAACTTGAAGATTCAGCAAAGATTGATGGATGCAATACATTTACGGCATTTACAAAAATAATGCTTCCAATATCTTATCCAGGGCTTATAATGACAGGAGCATTTTCCTTCTTATATGCTTGGGGAGATTTAGCTTATTCACTAACATTTTTAACCAGCCCTGAAAAGAGAACTATGACAGCTAGTATATATAATTTCATGGGCAAGTATGGAATACAGTGGAATTCCATAATGGCTTATGGAGTGCTTTTGGTTTTGACTGTTGTTTTAATATTTATATTCCTTCAAAAATATATAATTGGAGGATTGACAAATGGTGCTGTTAAAGGCTAAGCATGAATTTAATTATTTAAAGATTGGAGAGTTCATATTATGGAATCTAATAAGGAAATTAATTTAGATGATAGTGTTTTTGAAGCTTACGGAAGTGTATTAATTCGCAAATATGACTGTGAAACGTTACGAATTGAGCCTTGGGGAAAAAAAAGTTTACGTATACGTAGCACTAAGCAAGCAGAATTTATATATAATGATTGGGCCTTATTGCCACAAGAAAATTGTGAAATTAAGATTAAGATTGAAAATAATGAAGCATATATAGAGAATGGAAAAATTCGTGCAAGGATTGATAAGGAAGGAAAAATTACATTTTATAACGCTAAAGACGATGTTCTTTTAGAGGAGTATGTAAGAAATAGGAAAAATGTAAATAGATTTTGTAGTGCCTTAGAGATAGAAGCACGTGAATTTAAGCCTATTCTTGGTGGAGATTATACTTTAACTATGAGATTTGAATCAAATCCAAAGGAAAAGTTATTTGGAATGGGGCAATATCAGCAGCCAAATTTGGATTTAAAAAACTGCGTACTTGAACTTGCACATAGAAATTCTCAGGCTAGTGTTCCATTTGTATTATCCAGTTTAGGATATGGAATGCTATGGAATAACCCAGCCATTGGAAAAGTTACTTTTGGAAAAAATATTACAGAGTGGGTAGCGAATTCTACTAAGCAATTAGATTATTTTATAACAGCAGGTGATACTCCAGCCGAAATAGAAGAAGCTTATGCAAAAGCAACTGGAACAGTGCCAATGATGCCGGATTATGCTATGGGTTTTTGGCAATGTAAATTGAGATACCAAACTCAAGAAGAGTTATTAAGAGTTGCTCGTGAATATAAGAAAAGGAACCTTCCAATTTCAGTTATAGTGGTTGACTTTTTTCATTGGCCAAAACAAGGAGAGTGGAAATTTGATTTAGATTATTGGCCTGATCCTGATGCTATGATTAAAGAACTTAAAGAAATGGGCATTGAATTAATGGTTTCTATCTGGCCAACCGTAGATAAGACAAGCGAAAATTATGATAAGATGCTTAAAAAAGGTTATTTAGTAAGAGTTGATAGGGGAATTAGAACAACTATGGACTTTTTAGGAGATACTGTTTTTTATGATCCAACAAATCCAGAGGCTCGTGACTTTGTATGGAAAACTGCTAAGAAAAACTACTATGATAAAGGCATAAAAATATTTTGGCTTGATGAAGCTGAACCAGAATACTCGATTTACGACTTCGAGAATTATAGGTATCACTTAGGTCCAAATGTACAAATAGGTAATATATATCCTGCTATGTATGCAAAAACGTTTTTTGATGGCATGAAGAAAGAAGGCAAGGGAAATATAATTAATCTTCTTAGATGTGCATGGGCAGGAAGTCAACGTTATGGAGCACTTGTGTGGTCTGGAGACATTGATTCTAGTTTTGAATCTTTAAGAAATCAATTTGCAGCAGGTCTTAACATGGGAATTGCAGGTATACCATGGTGGACAACTGATATAGGAGGATTCCATGGTGGAAATCCAGATGATCCAGACTTTAGAGAATGCATAATTAGGTGGTTTGAATATGGAGCATTTTGTCCTGTATTTAGGTTACATGGCGATCGTGAACCACATTCAAAGCCACTTGGAACTAGCGGTGGAGGACTATGTGCAAGCGGTGCAGCTAATGAAGTATGGAGCTATGGTGACGAAGCATATGAAATATTTAAGAAATATATGTTTATCCGGGAAAGGATGAAACCTTATATTACTAAAATCATGAAGCAAGCACATGATAAGGGAACTCCAGTTATAAGGCCGTTATTTTATGACTTCTCAGAAGATGAGATTTGTTGGGATATTACAGATGAGTATATGTTTGGACCAAATGTTCTTGTTGCACCAGTACTCCATAAAGGAGATAGGTCAAGAAAAATATATTTACCAAAAGGTGCAAATTGGAAAGATGTAAATTCAGGGAAGATATTTAGCGGCGGACAAGTAATAGACTATAGTGCCCCATTAGAAATAATACCGTTATTCCTTAGGGATGAAGCAGAAGTTTCAATTATTTAATGAGAAAGATAAGTAATAAGAGTTTATGCTAAGTAAACTCTTATTTTTGTTTAAAAAACGAATTCTATGTTTAAAATTTGCTATTTTATAACAAAATAGTAATAGTACATTAAACATAGAGGTTTCATTTTATTTGATACATCTTGTAGTATATGACTCAATAGTATTTTATAAATTTAAATGACATTTAAAGGAGGGCAACATGAAGAAATTATCGAAAAAAGTATTAATTTTGATTACTATTATAAATTTTTTTGGAATGATTTTTGAAGGCAGTGCTGGAAGATATGATAGTAGAGCTATAGTAACCAATGTATCAGAACAAAAGGATAGATTACAGTTGATAAAAGAAAAAGGAGAGATAACTGTTGCTTCACCACAAAATGATGTTTCATATTTTTATATAGATCCAAGTACAAAAAAGTTAGACAGAACTGAGGCTGATATAATAACCGAAATTGGAAGCAGACTTGGAATTAGTAAAATTGAAACCAGGAACTCACCATTTGTAAATTTATTAGATAAATTAAATACTGATGACAGTATAGATATCGCGTCAGGTGGAATATTTATAACTCCGGAACGGGAAAAGATAGTAGCCTTCACACAGCCAATATACAAAGCCACAGAAGCTGTTGTAGTTCCAACATTTTCAAATATAAATTTTAAAAGCGATCTAAAAAACGCAGTAGTTGGAGTTGAAAAGGGCACAGTATATGAGAGCATGGGTGAAAGATGGAAAAATGATAAAATAATAAAGGATATAACAATCTTTGAAAATTCAACTGAATTATTGGATGCTATATATAAAAGAAAGATAGATGCAGGGTTCGATAAATTAAATTTGGGGGACATATGTATTTTTTTTCGTAATAAATGGTTAAATGAAAGTATTATGACAAAATAATATTTATATTTATATAAATTTGCTATAAAAAGCAAGAAAACATTGCAACTTTGTCAAAAGTGTATTAGTATTTAACAGTGAAAATTAAATTTTTAGAGGAATATATTGGGGAAATAATAGCTACAAAAATTCGCATGATTATAAAATACTTAGAACAAAATCGCAGGCGACTGTGGTTAAGTTCCGTATTGTGCTTCGCACTCTTTTCATATGTGTAGATTTTTTCACGCATCTGCCTTTTCGAACGTATGTGAGAAAAATTTGGCAGGCGAATAAGATTCCTTTTTTATTAGTTTTAAAATATAAAAACTAATTAATCTACCTTTTTTAAGTTATCCACAGATTTTATTGGAATATAAATTTCTAAAGAATAAAAAAGCATTTATCTATGTGCTTTGATAAATATGGAGGAATAAAATGGATAAATCAACATCAGAAAATCAAAATTTATCGAGAGGGCTAAAAAATCGACATGTTCAATTACTTGCTATAGGAGGTGCAATTGGAACAGGACTATTCCTTGGTTCAGGAAGATCAATTCACTTAGCTGGTCCATCTATCTTATTTGCTTACATAATAACAGGAATAATATGCTTCTTTGTTATGCGTGCTCTCGGGGAATTATTACTATCGAATTTAAATTATCATTCATTTGTAGACTTTGTATATGATTATTTAGGGAACGGAGCAGCATTTATTACTGGATGGACATATTGGTTTTGCTGGATTTCAGTTGGAATGGCTGATTTGACTGCTGCGGGGTTATACATACAATACTGGCTTCCTAATATACCTCAATGGCTTCCAAGTCTTATTGTTCTTGTAATTTTACTAATTATGAATCTTACAGCAGTAAAATTATTTGGTGAAATGGAATTTTGGTTTGCTTTAATTAAAGTTGTTGCAATCTTAGCACTAATTGTAATTGGTATATTTATGATTATTACAGGATTTTCAACAGATGCTGGTGCATCTAGCTTTGCAAATCTTTGGAGCCACGGCGGGTTATTTCCAAATGGAATAAATGGTTTTATTCTTTCATTCCAAATGGTAGTGTTCGCTTTTGCTGGAATTGAATTGGTTGGCCTTACAGCTGGTGAAACCGAAAAACCAGAATATGTTATTCCAAAAGCTATTAACAATATTCCAATTAGAATTATTATTTTCTATATAGGCGCACTTATTGTTATTATGAGCATATATCCTTGGAACTCAATTAATCCAGATAAAAGTCCATTTGTTCAGGTGTTTGCAGCAGTAGGAATTGCAGCAGCAGCAAGTATTGTAAACTTCGTTGTATTAACATCAGCAGCATCTGCTTGTAATAGTGCTATCTTCAGTACAAGCCGTATGGTTTATTCGCTTGCTAAAGAAGAAAATGCACCTGAATCAATGAAAAAGCTGACTTCTAGTCAAGTACCTTCAAATGCTACAATGTTTTCAGCAATTGTCATTTTGATTTCAGTTATTTTAAATTTTGTTATGCCTGAAGGAGTATTTGTGCTTATAACAAGTATATCGACATTTTGTTTTATATATATTTGGGCAGTCATAGTTATTTGCCACATGAGATATCGCAAAACTAATCCTGAACTTGCTGCAAAGAGCAAATTCAAAATGCCACTTTATCCAATAATAAACTATATAATTCTAGCATTTTTTGCTTTCATTCTAGTTGTATTGGCACTTAATAATGAAACTCGTGTTGCTTTATTTGTAACACCTGTATGGTTTATAGTACTTGGTATTATTTACAATATACTTAAAGCAAAAAAGAAAAATGAAGAAAATACTTAGTAGCATTTATATATAGTTCTGAAATTTTAATAGAAAGAAAAAAGCTATCTTTTACAGGATAGCTTTTTTCAGTGTAATTATTAATTATTCTATAAAAGTAGCATCTAATGGATTTCTATCAACTAATCTATTATAACTATACTTTGAATATCCAACCATAACGGCACCTACGACTTTTTTATCTTTAGGAATATTGAATGATTTAAGCAGTGGTGAGTCTTCAATGGCTATGCAATGCTCGAAAATTCCAGCCCAGCATGATCCAAGTCCTAGGGAAGGGGCGAATAATTCAAGATAAGTTAACTTGACTATTACTTGCAGTAGGAGCCAATCTTGCAATATCAATTAATTTTGTCAATTTTTCTCTTGATACAGGTTCAGTTTTGTAATTTCTTATGGAACGGCGAGATCTTAAGAAATATTCTGCCTGCTTTTCGTTTAGTTTAGCAAAATCTTTTAAATCAATCTGATCTTCTAAAGGTGATTTTTTATTATCTATCGCACTATTAGGACATATAGCAGTGCAATGTCCACAGGGAAATACAATGATTGTTTTCAATTTCTTCTGGTCCATGTGAACCCATCTTTAGAAAAGCCACAGGACATTCTTTAATACATAATTCACATTTTATACATTTTGCTTCATTCACAGTAATAAGATTCATTTTATTCAAATTCAAAATCACCACATTTAAATAAATTATTTTGATTTTCCATTTCCATCACCAATATGCATATATCAAGAAATTTATTTATGCAAATTATCATTTAGTAATGATATGAATGCGCAGTAATCTTAGTTCTTGCAAGAAATATAGCTAATCAATCATGGTAATTTTATCATAATCCTAGGTTAATATAACCTAAAATATATTCATAAAAAAATTTTTATATTAGGGATTGAAATATCTGGTACCATGTGTTAGAATTTACTTGTGAATTGGTAAGACCAATTTACGATATCGTATACAAAAAATAAATTAGCGATAGTATTTATTTGATGGTGATTTTTACCACCAAGATACAGAATGGTTTTATCAAAAAACAATTTAGCAATTTAAAAGGATAAAGGAGAGGGAAAGTATGCAGATTCTGTTATGTGTAAAGCAGGTTCCAGATGATTCAATTGAAATCCATTTGGATAATGAAAAGAAAAAACCTAAATTAAATGGAGTCAGTTTGGTTGCAAATGCATTTGATACATATGCATTAGAGCTAGCGGTTCGTTTTACTGAGGCTCATGGAGGAAAAGTTAGTGTATTAACAGTTGGAGCAGATGATTCTTTAAACACATTAAAAAATTGCCTTGCTGTAGGAGCTAAAGAAGCATTTTTTGTAAAAGATGACTTATATGCAGATTTAGATGCTATGGGAACAGCTGATGTTTTGGCAGATGCTATTCATAAGATTGAAGCAGATAAAGGTGAAAAATTTGATTTGATTCTTTGTGGAAAAGAATCTACAGATGAAATTACTGGTCAAGTTGGAGCTATGCTCGCAGAAAAATTAAAGACAGGCTATGTCAGCAGCGCTATTGAAATCGATTTAAAAGATAATTCTATGGAAATTCATCAAGAAACTGAAGAAGGATATAATTTAGTTTCACTAGAATGTCCAGCTGTAGTAACAGTAAGCAAGCCAGATTATGATCCACGTTATCCTACTATAAAAAGTAAGATGGCAAGCCGTAAGGCAGTAATCCCAACTTATTCAGCAGCAGAAATTGGAGAGGTAAAACAAGCAAAAGTACGTTGCATAGAATATGTTGCACCTCCTAAGAAAGAGGCTGGTATCAAGATTCAAGAGAAGGATGCTACTTTAGCAGTAAGTGCTGTTATGGAGCAAATGAAAAAAGATAAGGCAATCTAATTAAGGAGGAAACGAAAGTATGAAAGCATTATTATTCATTGAAACAGATGGAGAAAAGGCATTAGGTGGAAGTATTGAACTTATTAACGCAGCAAAAGCATTAGATGCAGAAGGAACAGCTCTTGTAGTAGGAAATAAAGCTATTGCAGATACAATAGCAGCATTTGGAATTCCAGTTATTTTTACTGATACAGCTACAGATTGTGATACTTTGACAGAATTATTATCAGAAACTGTTAAGGAAGAAAATCCAGATATTGTTTTATTAGCTAATACAACACTTGCTAAAGATGTTGCACCACGTATTGCAGGTCGTATGAATTTGGGATGCGTAAGTGACGTAATAGGAATGAGTAAAGCTGATGATAAAGTTATATATACTAGACCAGCTTATGGCGGTACAATCTTAGAACATATTGAAGTAGAGGGAACAGCTGTAGTAACAGTTAGAAATGGAAGTTTCCCTAAGCCAGAAGCCACTTCAAATGCAGACGTTACAGAAAAGAAAATAGAAATTCCAGCTGATGCTATTAAGGCAAAAATTATTAATACAGTAAAAGAAATTTCTGAATCTGTTAATTTGGAAGAAGCTGAAGTTATTGTTTCTGGTGGACGTGGAATGGGAAGTGCAGAAAACTTCAAACTAGTTGAAGAATTAGCACGTGTACTTGGAGGCGTAGTAGGCGCAACAAGACCAGCAATTGAAGACGGTTGGATTTCTCGTGCACACCAAGTTGGACAATCAGGAAAAATCGTAGCACCAAAACTTTATATTGCATGCGGTATTTCTGGAGCAACACAGCATACATCAGGAATGACAGGTTCCAATTATATTGTGGCAATTAATAAAGATGAAGAAGCTCCAATCTTTGAAGTTGCTAACGTAGCAATTGTTGGAAATGTAAATGAAATCCTTCCAATTATGATTGAAGAAATGAAAAAAGCAAAAGCAGAATAAATACTTTTTCCAGATAAGATAAATGGTTATCCCACCAAAAAAGTTGGTTGGATAACCAAAAAAATAAATCTCAATTCACAAGAAAATGAAATTATGTATAAATTTCACACTTGTATACTTGGAGAATTGTTAAAAAACATAATTGAATAAGAGACGCAGCATATAAAAAACAACTAAATCCGAATATATGTAAAAATAGTATTGAATCAACAAGTGGGAAGCTATGTAATTAAGACCAAAATAGTAATAACAATTTTTAAAAGGTTATACCATTTAAAAATTGTATGAGGAGGATAAAAGAATGTTGTTTTTTAAATTCTTAATGGCGATATTACCTATCATTTGGCTTATAGTTGCACTCAGTGGATTAAAAATGCCAGGTTATAAAGCTTGCTCTATTGCACTTGTTCTTACAATGTTTTTAGCTATTTTTTTCTGGAAATTAAATGTGGTTTATACTGTGACAGGAGTATTTGAAGGAGTACTCAACGCATTGTGGCCAATCTGTTTAGTTATCGTTGCAGCTTTGTTTACGTATAATTTAATTTTACGTACAGGTGCAATGGATTTCATAAAGGAAATGTTGGCCGGAGTTTCTATGGATAAAAGGGTTTTAACATTAATTATTGGATGGGGATTCGGTAATTTCATGGAAGGAATGGCTGGGTTTGGAACAGCAGTTGCTATTCCAGCATCTATGCTTGCTGGTGTTGGATTAAATCCATTTTCAGCAGTTCTAGCATGTTTGGTTGCTAACAGTACACCAACAGCATTTGGTTCAGTAGGAATACCACTCGTGACACTTTCAGCAGTAACCGGAGTTGGATCAAACACATTGGCAGTAAATACAGTAATAATTGAAGGAATTCTTTGTTTTATAAGTCCATTTATTATGGTATGCATCGTAGGTGGAGGAATAAAGGCATTGAAGGGGGCATTTCTTGTTACATTAGTCGCTGCATTATCATTTACAGTACCTGCTTATATTACAGCAACAGCAGTTGGAGCAGAACTTCCAGATATAGTAGGATCTATCTGTTGTATGGTATGTACGGTTGTAGCAGCAAAAATCTTTAATAAAAAGCCTCAAGACGAGTATTGCATTCAAATTAACAAGAAAAAAGAAGAAACTGCTTTATCATTTGGTAAAGCAGTACAAGCATGGTGTCCATTTATCTTAATATTCGTAATGTTAATGGCTACATCAACATTATGTGCACCAGTTCATGATGCAATTGCAGTATTTAAAACTAGTACAAGCGTATATGCTGGTAAAGGTGGAAATACTCTAACTTTCAGCTGGATTAATACACCAGGTGTTATCATTCTTGTTGCAGCAGTCATTGGCGGTCTCGTTCAAGGCGCAAAAATATCAACAATACTTGATGTACTGCGTAGCACATTAAAAGCAAACTGGAAAACAATCGTTACAATTTGTGCAGTTATGTCAACAGCAAAGGTAATGGGGTATAGTGGAATGATTTCAGATATTGCAAGTCTTTTAGTTGTAGTAACTGGAGGAGCATACCCATTAATTTCTCCATTAATTGGAGCAATTGGAGGATTTGTAACTGGATCAGGTACATCAACCAGTGTTTTATTTGGAGGATTACAAGTACAAACCGCACAAAACCTTGGACTTTCTGGTGCATGGATGGCAGCAGCAAATACTCTTGGAGCAGGTATAGGAAAGATGATTTGCCCTCAAAGTATTGCAATTGGTGCAAGTGCAATTAATCAATCAGGTTCGGAAAGTAAAATTTTAAAAAGCGTATTTAAATACTTTGTGTGTTATGTAGTTATAGCTGGAATAGTATGTTTTGTTGGAACACTTTAAGGCAGTTGATATATATTACAGGTGACCGTTTAAAGTTTACCAGGAAAATTCAGTAGTTTTTAGAAAATTAAAGAACTTTATTCAAAAGCCTACATTTTATACCCTTAGGGTATAAAATGTAAACTGAATTAGTTCGGCGTAGTAATTTGCTAAAGAAAGATAAAGTGAATTTTACATCTAATATCTTAGAAAGGAATGAATATTATGGCTGAGTATAATCAATTGACAGAGGAGATAATCTCAAAATTACAGGAGGCAGCACCAGGGCATATTTTAACAGGAGCTGATATAAACGATGACTATAGTCACGATGAAATGCCTATCTACGGAAAAGTAGCTCCACAAGTTGTGTTTATGGCACATTCTACAGAAGAAGTTGCTGCAGTGGTAAAAATATGTAATGAAAATAAAATACCAGTAACTCCAAGAGGAGCAGGAACAGGACTTACAGGTGGAGCAGTTCCACTACTTGGAGGAGTTTTAATCGATATTACAAAAATGAACAAAATAATTTCTTATGATTTAGAAAACTTTGTTGTTAATGTAGAAGCTGGAGTTCTATTAAATGACCTTGCAGAGGATTGTTTAAAACAAGGATTATTATATGCTCCAGATCCAGGTGAAAAATTTGCATGCCTCGGTGGAAATGTTGCAACAAATGCTGGTGGAATGAGAGCCGTTAAATACGGTGCGACACGTGATTATGTACGTGCAATGACAGTTGTTCTTCCAACAGGAGAAATTACTAAATTTGGTGCTACAGTATCAAAAACAAGCTCAGGTTATAGCCTTTTAAATCTAATGATTGGTTCAGAAGGTACACTTGGAATTATTACAGAACTAACATTGAAAGTAATGCCAGCGCCAAAGGTAGTAGCAAGTTTAATTATTCCTTTTGAAAATTTAGATGATTGTATTTCTACTGTTCCAAAATTTAGAATGGAACACATGAATCCACAAGCGATAGAATTCATGGAAAGAGAAATTGTTTTATCTAGTGAAAGATATATTGGAAAGAGTGTATTCCCACAAGTAATTGATGGAGTTACTGCAAATGCTTATTTACTCGTTACTATAGATGCAGGTAATGAAGATGAATTAAATAATCTTATTGAGCAAGCAAGTGAAATAGTATTAGAAGCAGGAGCAATTGATGTTCTTGTAGCTGATACACCTGCAAAAATAAAGGATGCATGGGCAGCGCGTTCAAGTTTCTTAGAAGCTATTATGGCAGAAACAAAATTATTAGATGAATGTGATGTTGTAGTTCCAGTAAATAAAATCGCTCCTTATCTTGCTTTTGTAAATAAAACTGGTGAAGAGTGTGGATTAACTATTAAGAGTTTTGGACATGCAGGGGATGGAAATCTTCACATATACCAATGTAGTAACGATTTAGAAGAAGAAGAATTCAAGACAAGAGTTGACAAATTCTTTAAGATTATTTACGAAGAAGCAATCAAATGCGGTGGACTTGTTTCAGGCGAACATGGAATTGGTAGTGGAAAGATGGCTTATTTAGCTGATAGCGTTGGAGAAATAAATATGGAATTAATGAAAGGTATTAAGGAAGTATTCGATCCAAATTCTATTATGAATCCAGGTAAGGTATGTTGTCCGATAGAAAATTAAGCTCATAATTAAAAAATTTATATATATATTAACATCCCATGAAATAAAAAAGGAAAAGATGAAAAAAAGAAAGGTAGGAAATTAAAATGGATTTTAAACAAGATGAAAATCACCAACAATTACTAGAAATGTATCGTGAATTTGCAGAAAATGAGGTAAAACCAATTGCAAAAGAAATCGATGAAAGTATGCGATTTCCAGAAGAAAATGTAGCAAAAATGGCTGAAATGGGCTTGCTTGGAATTCCATTTCCTGAAGAATACGGCGGAGCTGGAATGGACACATTAAGTTATATACAATGTGTAGAAGAATTATCTAAATGTTGTGGAACAACAGGTGTTATAGTTTCAGCACATACAAGCCTTTGTGCAACACCAATTTACACATTTGGTACAGATGCTCAAAAAGAAAAATATTTAAAACCACTTGCTTCAGGTGAAAAATTAGGTGCCTTTGGATTAACTGAACCAGTAGCTGGAACTGATGCTTCAATGCAAAAGACAACAGCAGTATTAGATGGAGACAATTATATATTAAATGGAAGCAAAATCTTCATTACTAATGCAGGATATGCAGACACATATATTGTATTTGCTATGACAGATAAGAGTAAAGGAACAAAAGGTATTTCAGCATTTATCGTTGAAAAAGACTTCCCAGGATTTTCAGTTGGAAGCCATGAATTAAAGATGGGAATTCGTGCATCTTCTACATGTGAATTATTCTTTGATAACTGTATAGTTCCAAAGGAAAATCTTTTAGGAGAAGAAGGAAAAGGATTTGGTATTGCAATGGCAACTCTTGATGGAGGCCGTATTGGTATCGCTGCACAAGCTCTTGGTATTGCAGAAGGTGCAATAGAAGAAACTGTAAAATATGTTAAAGAACGTGTTCAATTTGGAAAATCTATTGCTCAATTCCAAAATACACAATTTGAACTTGCTCAAATGCGTGCAAATACAGAAGCTGCAAAACTTTTAGTATATCAAGCTGCATGTGCAAAAGATGATCATCAAAAATTCACACATTTAGCTGCTATGGCAAAATTATTTGCTGCTAGAAATGCTACAGATGTAACAAATCGTTGTTTACAATTATTTGGTGGTTATGGATACACAAGTGATTATCCAATTGAAAGAATGATGCGTGATGCTAAGATAACAGAAATCTATGAAGGAACATCAGAAGTTCAAATGATGGTACTTTCAGGATGGATGCTTAGATAATATCATAAAAAACTAGTTAAAATGCCCTCACATTAGGCACATGAGAAAATAATAAATCAACCTGCATACTGATTTATTATTTTCAGATTGTGAATTAAACCTATTTAAATAAACTATATGAAAAAGACTAATTAAAATGCCCTCACATTAGGCACATGAGAAAATAATAAATCAACCTGCATACTGATTTATTATTTTCAGATTGTGAATTAAACCTATTTAAATAAACTATATGAAAAAGACTAATTAAAATGCCCTCACATTAGGCACATGAGAAAATAATAAATCACCTGCATACTGATTTACTATTTTTGGATTGTGAATTAAACCTATTTAAATAAACTATATAAAGATAACAAGTTTTCTACAATTGTAGGGAACTTGTTATTTTTTATGCCTTTATATAGATAAGCTAACTGTAAACTTTCAACACTAATTTAAAATACAGACTAAAATATACATATAGTTCGAAGTACGACCACAGAATAATTGGAAAACATTATCGATTTCCGTATGCATAAAAAATTGTAACATAGTTAATAATTTCTTTAACAAAACAATTATCTATATCGTAACAAATAAATATTTTTGTAGCCACAAGGGTCATAATATGGAGAATGGAATTTGAAAATGAGCTGCTAAAGATATTTAGCTTATGGTTGTTACACTTTGACTTGTCACACCCAAGGCGGGAGCATGTTTAAGTGACCACAACCGTGAGTTCACTATCTTCAGCGATATTTTTATAGCCATTCCAAGCAAACATATTTATTGATCTCTAGAGAAATTTTAAAAGGAAACTCGACTTACATACGTTCGCTGAGTAAGCGATTCACACCGAATCACAGATTCGGGTTCTCTGCTTAAAAGCCAAGGTCTTCTCCAATTAGTATAACCTTTATCTTTTTTGCGGGCCTGCTAGTTCTTGTTGTTACCATTTGCGAACAAATACAATCTGGGCTTAGACAGTCTCCACAGCTGCCATTTATATAGCATGGAGTCTTCATATCTTGAAAATGCTGCATATTTGATGGTGCAGCAATTGTTCTAGCTCTTTGAATTGCATCATCAAGAGTTTTCACAACTTTATTCATTCCAGCTACAACTATGACGCTTTTAGGTCCAAAAATCATGGCTGCTACACGATTCCCATTTCCATCGATATTAAATAGCTGACCGTCTTCGCTTATAGCATTGCTGCTCATTAAAAATGTATCACATAAAAGTGCTTTTCTCATAAGTTCTGTTCGTTCTTCAGGACTCTTTCCAGTATCTCTATCTATAACTTGATAGCATTTTTCTTTTACAAGTTCTTTTATGCCAATTTCAGTTAAGGTTTCAGAGCCACCCCAAGACACAACATGGTTTTCTGGAATCAAATCCAAAATTTGCTGAACTGCTTCGTCCTTAGTCTTGCAATAAAAAGCATCAAAATGACGCTTTTTCAAAGCCTCAATTACCTTTGTGCTTAACTTATCATAACGTTTTATTAATAAAGATTGTCTTGTCATTTTAAAGGTCCCCCTTAATTCATATATTTTATTTTATTCCTTGCGGAGAAAGTTAAATTGATATTTCTATAATATATTTATAACATAATCAACCAGTTTATATAAGAGCGCACTTTTCTGTAACATAGTATAAAAAATGATACTAAAAGATAAGTGAATATAATAATTTATTAGGAATATAATTAAGTAATGAAATCAAAGGAGATATGGATTTGAAGCTTGATTTAGATAAAAAAGATTTAATTTCTTTAGTTAAAGGAACGGACCCAAATTTAAATGTAATGGAGCATCCTAAAATAAGTTGTTGTGGAAATTATAGAGTGCAAAATAGTAGATGGGATTGGAATCAACATGTTTTTGAAAAGTATACTGATGAAGAAATATATGAAATATATAAGATATGCAAAAATAGTTGGGGTGAATAGATATCCAAATTTAAAGCTAGATTTATGTGGTACTTACCGAAATCATAAATATTTTGTTCCGAAAAGCTATGAAAATATCACTTAAAATTCTAAGTTGTAGGTTTCACCACTTTAGCATGCTCCTACTTTCAGTATGACAAGCTAAAGTGGAACAACCAACAACTAAGAATATTAGCAGCTCATTTTCAAATGTTTTCTCCATATTATGACCCTTGTGGTTACAAATATATTTATGATTTCTAGTGAAGATATGAACTTAAAGTTTTGAAAACTTTATAAACATATTTATCTAATAAGTCAAATTCTTAAATTGGGTATCTATAAGCGTGGAGGAATACACCTCTAAATATAACGTTAAGTAAATAAGTAGGTTTTGATTCTTGGAAGTCTCTGAAAATGCGGCGTTAACTTCGCGTAAAATGAACTTAGTATTGCAATCAAGAAGTTACTTTTTCATTTTAGGGGGAGAGTGAAAAAATACTTGACTTAGAGTCCACTCAAAGTAGTAGAATTTAGTTTGTAATAAGAATTACTTAAATATTTAATTCAATTTATGAATGAGGGCATGAAAATTACAATTTAATTTACTATTTTAAAAGAGTTAAGGAGAAACGAAGAGATGGAGAAGAAAAAATTAGGATTTGGATTTATGCGTCTTCCGCTAAAAGATCAAGAAAATCAAGAAAGTATCGATTTTGAAATGTTAAATAAAATGGTAGATACTTTTTTGGAAAGGGGCTTTACTTATTTTGATACAGCGTATATGTATCATGCATTTAAGAGTGAAATTGCTTTGAGAGAATCTTTAGTAAAACGTCATAAGAGAGATAGTTTTACAGTAGCATCAAAACTACCAACTATGTTTTTGAAAAAAGAGGGAGATCAAGAAAGAATTTTTGACGAGCAATTAGAAAAATGCGGTGTGGATTATTTTGATTATTATCTCCTTCACAACTTAGGTGTATCAAATTATAAAAATGCTCAAAAGTTCGATAGCTTTGCATTTGTTCAAAAAAAGAAAGACGAAGGAAGAGTAAAAAATATGGGCTTTTCTTTTCATGATAATGCAGATTTATTAGATGAAATCTTAACTGCTCATCCAGAAGTAGATTTTGTTCAATTACAAATTAATTATATTGATTGGGACAATGAAAGTATTCAATCTAGAAAATGCTATGAAGTTGCAAGAAAACATAATAAGCAAGTTGTTGTTATGGAACCAATTAAAGGCGGGACTCTTGCAAATGTACCAGAAGAAGCAGAGAAATTGTTTAAAGAATACCATAAAGATATGTCTGTGCCATCATGGGCAATAAGATTTGTAGCAAGTCATGAAGGAATAATGATGGTATTAAGTGGAATGTCAAATATGGAACAACTTCTTGATAATACAAGTTATATGCAGGATTTTGTGCCTTTAAATGATGAAGAAAAAGAAATTATTAAAAAAGCTACAGATATTATTAATAGTAGCATTGCAGTTCCATGTACTGCATGTCAGTATTGTGTAGATGGATGTCCAAAGAATATTCAAATACCAAAATATTTCTCTCTATATAATAACTATAAACAATTTGGCCCTGGGATTTCACAGGTCTACTATAATAATTTAACTCAAGAGCATGGAAAGGCTTCTGATTGCATAGGATGTAAGCAATGTGAAGGACATTGTCCACAACATATAGAAATTACAAAATGCTTAAATGATGTAGCGGCTGTATTTGAATAAGAATTGGATTAAAATGAAATAAATTATTTAAGAGCTAAGCAAAAAACAATTTTAACTATTGTTTTTACTTGGCTCTTTATTTTATCTCTAATTGAGAGGATATTTAAAAAATATATAAAGAACTAAGCTCTATCAATGTCCTTAATTAGTCCTAAATGTTCTGGCTTCCATCCAAGTCTTTCTTGAGTTAAAGCATTGGATGCTGGAATATCTGCAGCAATAAGCTGTCCTAGAGCTCCAAAATGGTTAGTTGCCTCTTCTAGAGATATTGATTTGGTTGGTACACTAAGACGACGGCCGATAGCTTCTGCAATTTCGCGCATAGGTACACCTTCGTTAGCTACTGCATGAAATATTGATCCGGTTGATGCTTTTTCTAGTGCTAGTCTATAAAGTTTTGCAGCATCAAGTCTGTTAACAGCTGGCCAGCGGTTAAAGCCATCGCCTACATAAGCAGAGAAGCCTTTACTGCGAGCTATTTCAATAAGTATAGTAACCAAGCCATATTTTTCACCATCACCATATACTATTGGTGCAGGACGAACTACTGACACACGCACGCCTTTAGATGCTAGCGAAAGTGCCAATGCTTCTGAAGCCGCTCTAGGACCTGCGGTTAAACTCTCACTAGCTCTATCATCTTCAGTTACGACATCGCCAGGCTTGATGCCTGCAGTTCCAAATGTAACTACTAATGGTTTATTAGTTCCTGCAAGTGCAGAGCCTAGTGCTTCAATAGCATTACGATCAGTTTCGCAGCAAGCTTCAAAATCAGTAATAAAATTATCATGATCAAAGGCTGCATGAATTACTCCGTCTGATAAAGAAGCACCACTGCGAAGACTGTCAAGATCCTCCAAAGAGCCATGATGGGCGGTAGCTCCAATAGCAGTAAGTGATGCAGCTGATGCATCTGACCTAGTAAGTCCTATTACATTATGTCCTGCATCAAGTAATTCTTTAACGATTTTAGATCCTATAAATCCTGTAGCACCTGTAACAAAAATACGCATGTTAAATTCCACCTTTCAAGTTGAATATGTTATCATAGTTAAAAGTTGTGAGTTACAAAATATAAAATGTGTAACTTATATATGAATTATAACATTTAAGTTTACGAGTTACAAGTATCTTTATATGTAACTTGATAATGTAGGATATTTTCTTTTTCCAATAAAACTTTTTAACAATGAAAAAAATTAAAAAGTTACAAATAAAGAAATTTAACAATATAATAATTTATATTAAACAAGAACCATATTACTTTATAAAATGTAGTATATTGAGGCTATAAGAAATAATAGATTTTAAATGAATATACCCTATATTTGTTTAGCTATATACATAATATTGGAATTAATATTATAATTATTATATGAAAATAGTGTAATTGAGAATACTATAATGTGCTTACACAAATGTGAATTTGGAAGAAAAAATGGATGAGCTTTGTCTAGTATTTATATTGGGTTGCCCTCAATAACAAAACTATATGAATTTATTATATTTTGAGGATAAAAAACAGCTCAAGCAGAATTTTTAGAAGCTAATAAAAAATGAATTTTATTTTAATAAGAAGTTCCTTAATGAAGATAGTATTTTGGAATTTATAAACTTATATATATTCAGGGGGAATAATATGTGGGAAATATTTAAAGAGCCAAATAAGCGCAGTAAATATGTTAAGAAGATAGTTCAGATGTTAAATGACTCTGAGACTTTGTATTATTTAAATATGGCTACTGATAAGCGTAATAGATATGATAGAGAAGCTATGACGGATCTATTCTTTTTTAAGACTAAAATTCTTATTGTGATGATTACGTTAATAGCACTTTTAAATAAGTTAGGATTGCCTGATATTATTAAGGGGTATCATAATGGAGGAGAATTTCCAATAAAATCTGCTTTTTTAGTTGGTTTAAGTTTTGTAATAATTATTATTCATATTTTAAAGCTGGATGATTATTGCATTAATAATCTTATATACAATAACGAGATGAATAAGAAAAAGAAGAAAACAAATGAATTTATAAATACAATAAAGAAAGATCCTAAAAATATTTCTTATGCTTTTCTTAGAAGCACTGTAAAAGAAGCATTTTCTAAGGTAATTGAGTCATTGGAACGCATGAATTTTGAAATGTGCCAAAAATATATGAGTACCGAGTTTTATGATGGGCTGCAATCACAATGTAAAAGATACTCTTTTGAGAATATTGGAAGGATAATTGAAGAACTTGAATTTATAGAAGCAGAGCCAGTTGGACTTATTCATCATCATGATAGCTATAAAGATATAGTCTGGTTCGTCATTAAATATAATGCAAAGGATTATGTTGTAGATGAAACAGATGGAGAGATTCTCTTTGGAAACAATAAAGTTAAGGAGTTTGAACAATATTGGAAGTTTCAAAAAGCAGAGGAAAATACCTGGCTGCTAAGTGATGTGGTAGCAAAAGGAGAGCGTGATATAAAAAAATGCTTTAATATTATTGAAGAGTTTTAATTTTGGCTACAATTTTAACACTCTATGTTTAAGAATAGGAATGATCAATGTAAAGTCAAAACTGTGCATAGTTTCTTTAGAAGTAGAAGAAATTATGCATAGTTTATTAAGTTTAATGTTTTAGCTAAGTATGTATGGTTTATATTAATTTTTTATATTCAAATAGTACACCTTTTGTAACCATTGTCCAAAGTATATCGAACAATTCATCTATTTCGATTTCCTGATTTTCATACCAATGGATTATGGTTGATATTACTGCAGAAAAACAAAATTCACAAAGATATTCAGCGTGAATATTATCCTTAGGTAAGTTAAATGCATTAAAGGCAATTGGAACAATTGTCTTTTTTAGTTTTCCTTTAAATTTAGGATCACCATTTTCACTGAGCAAAATTTTCAAATGTTCACTTTTAGTAAAGAAATATAGATCAGAAGCTTTAGGTCTTAAACCTTTAATTAAGTGAGGAAACAATATTTTGCTTGCATTATCATGTATATAATGAAGTAAAATATTTTCTTCTTGCTCAAGTATATCACTTACACTTGTGAAATAAGCATAGAATGTACTTCGATTATAGCCGGCTACATCGGCTATTTCTTTTACTGTTATTTTATCTAATCTTTTCTTTTTTAAAATCTTCCAAAATGCATCTATAATATTTCTTTTTGTTTGTTCGGTAATTTCAGGTTGTTTATTCATACTATCGCCTTCTTTCCAACACTTGGGTTTATTTTGTTGATTGATGAAAGTTTCATATCAGTTATAATTTAATTATACAACACCGTGTTGTGTGATTAAAGATGTAATTTGATTGAAAGATTGAAGATGCAATCAAGAAAATTTAAAAGGGGTGCTTTACAATGAAAATTAAGATGATAAAAAAGTTTTTACTGGTTATCGGAATAGTGGCTATTTGTTTTTTTGTTTTTAAAGTAGTGAAAACAAATTCAAAGAAAGAAGAAACCGTTTTGCCACCTCCTGTGGTAAAAACTCTAACGATCTCAACATCCAATAAAGATTCAGAATATGTCTATTCAGGAGTAGTCCAACCTCACTATAAAAGTCAACTGGCATTCCAAGTAGGAGGAAAGATTATTAAAAAAAATGTGTCAGTTGGAGATAAGGTAGAACAAGGTGCAGTTCTCATGGAAGTTGATTCTAGAGATATTGAACAAGCAGTAAAAAATTCTGAAGCGGCAGTTTCACTAGCAGAAGCCAAATATAAACTGGCTGAAGATAATTTGAAACGATATGAGCCACTTTATCAATCTAAATTTATATCTCAGGCAGAATATGATAATTATGTGAATGCTGATGAAACAGCGAAGGATGCATTAGAACAGGCCAATGCATTGCATACTCAAAGTTTAAATCAACTGGATTATTGTAAATTATGTGCTGATAAATCTGGAGTAATCAGTGGTATTGATGCTGAAGAAGGACAAGTTGTCACACCTGGGCAGAAGATTATAACACTAGTTCAGAATAATCAATTAGAAGTAGAAATTAACGTTCCTGAAAATAGAATTGACCAATTAAAAAGTGCTAAAGAAATCAATATAAGCTTTTCGGCTTTATCAGATGTTAAATTGAAAGGCTCTTTAGGAGAAATTTCTCCAGTAGCTAATGATGCATCACGTACTTACAGAGTTAGAATAAATCTTATAGATCCACCTCCTAACATAAAAATAGGAATGTCTTCTAGTGTGTCTATTAACGAAAATAACTCATCAAGTCAAATATGGATGCCACTTGGAGCCGTATATCAGCCAGATTCATCTCCTGCTGTTTGGGTTGTTAAAGATAATGCAGTCACCCTGAAAAATATTACAGTAAAGGATTTCGGTAGTGATCAGGTTACAGTAAGTGATGGCTTAAGCGAAGGAGATGTAGTGGTGACAGCTGGCATTACCAAACTACGCGAAGGTCAGGACGTAAGAGTAGGGAGTGATAATTAATGAAGGGTTTCAATCTGACAGAGTGGTGTCTTAATAGAAAACAACTGGTTTATTTTTTAGCTATTACAATAATTGTGTCTGGGATTTTTGTTTATCCTAAACTTGGAAGAAATGAAGATCCTGAATTTACTATTCGTGAGATGTACATAACTGTCGTTTGGCCAGGTTCAACTGCAAGTCAGGTTGAAGAGCAGGTTACAGATAAAATAGAGAGAAGACTTCAAGATATATCTAATAAGGACTATATAAAAAGTTACTCTTTTCCTGGTAGATCAGTTATTTTCATTGATTTAAAAGATGACGTGGCTTCAGATAGAATTAGAGACACTTGGGTTGAAGTTCGTAATGACATTAATGATATGAAAGGTAGTTTACCATCAAATATAGTTGGCCCTAATTTCAATGATAGATATGATGACGTGTATGGTTGTGTTTATGCATTAACATCTGATGGCTATACTTATGAAGAAATGAGAGAAAAAGCAGAGAATATTCGTAGGACTTTATTAAATGTAAAAGATGTTAAAAAAGTTGACTTAATAGGTGTTCAAACAGAAAAAATATCTATTCAGATAGAAAATACTAAAATGGCGCAGCTTGGTATTAGTCCGAATACAATCAGCAGTGCTCTACAGACACAGAATTCTGTTATACCATCTGGAATGATTCAGACATCAACAGATAATGTTTATCTTAGAGTAAGTGGAATGTTTGATAATGTTGACAATATCTCAAACCTACCAATTAAAGCAGGTAATCAAACATTTCGTTTAGGAGATATAGCAAGTATTACACGAGGTTATTCAGATCCTCCAGATCCTAAAATGTTTTTTAATGGAAAGGAATCGATAGGAATCGCAGTTTCTATGGAGAAGGGAGGAAATGTTCTAAACTTAGGTGAAAATTTAGACAAAACACTAGATGAGATTAAAAACGATTTACCTCTGGGCTTAAATATAGATCAGGTAGCTAATCAGCCTGAGGCTGTTACAGATTCTATTAATGATTTCTTAGAAACTTTTGTTTTAGCGCTTGTTATTGTAATGATAGTAAGTTTTGTAAGCTTAGGTTTCAGGACAGGATTAGTAGTTGCAATATCAATTCCACTGGTTATTGCAGGAGTGTTTGTTGGAATGTACTTTTTAGGGATCCCACTTCACAAAGTATCACTTGGAGCTTTAATAATTGCACTGGGACTATTGGTTGATGATGCAATTATAGCAATTGAAATGATGTCAGTTAAACTTGAGGAAGGATGGGATAGGTTTAGAGCAGGTTGTTTCGCATTTACATCAACAGCTTTTCCTATGCTTACAGGTACATTGATCACTTGTTCTGCTTTTACACCAATAGGCTTTTCCAAGGGAAGTGCATCTGAATACACTGGAAGCGTGTTTACTGTAGTTACTATATCATTACTTTTCTCATGGGCTGTTTCAGTTTGCTTTGTTCCAGTATTAGGTTTTGATTTAATAAAGATTAAAAATAATGAAAATAAAAAATCTGATGTATATGACAGCAAGTTTTATAATAAATTTCGTGGCGTTTTAAATTGGTGCTTAAATCATAGAAAATTAGTAATAACAACAACACTAATATTGTTTTGTACTTCTGGTTATGCACTTTCACATTATGTTCAAAAAGAGTTCTTCCCAGCGGCAACAAGGCCTGAACTTTTAGTAGATATGACTTTACCACAAGGTTCATCAATTAGTGCAACTCAAGAAGCTGCAGATCGTCTATCAGAAGCTTTAAAAGGAAATAAAGACATCGTTAATTATTCTTATTATGTTGGAAGAGGTGCTCCACGATTTGTTTTATCTTTAGAGCCTGCATCGCAGAATAGCAATGTCGCACAGTTTGTTATATTGACGAAAGATATTGCATCAAGAGAAAGGGTAAATAAGAATGTTCAGCAATTGCTTGATAGCGGGTTTGAAAATATTCAAAGTCATATAAAGGTTATCCAAAATGGTCCTCCTAGTAATTATCCTGTCATGTTTCGTGTTACAGGTTATGATAATGACAAAGTACGTGAAATTGCAGGAAAAGTACGAGATGCTATGGCATCTAATCAGAAATTATACAATATTAATTTCGACTGGTTTGAAAAAACAAAAGCAATGTCTATTGAAGTGGAACAGGATAAAGCTAGGGCACTTGGTTTAGACAGTCAACAAATTTCACTATTCTTGCAAGGACAATTATCCGGCACTACAGCATCTCAATTTAGACAAGATGATAAGACTGTAGATATAATAGTTAAAATGGATTCAGTTAATATTAATGATCTTGGTTATATAAAGAATATAAATATTCCAATACCAAGCGGCGGTTTTATACCAATGGATCAAATTGCTAAAATAAATTATGATGCTGAAGATGGCTATATAGTAAGAAGAGATTTGAAACCCACTATAACAGTTCAAGCAGAAGTATTACCAGGCATAACAGGAAATGATGCAGAAACAAATATATACAATCAGCTTGAAGATTTACGAAAGACCCTCCCTTCAGGATACAGCATAGATATGGGGGGAGCTCTTGAAAGAAGTAATAAAGGATTAGCTCAGGTTAGAGATGTTGCTCCTATTATGATAGTTTTAATGGTAATTCTTTTGATGCTTCAACTCCAAAACGTACCAAAGATGATAATGACCTTACTTACAGCACCACTTGGAATAATTGGGGTAACATTAGCTTTACTTATGCTTAACAGTCCAATGGGGTTTGTCGTAGTGTTAGGTATTTTAGCACTAATGGGTATAATCATAAGAAATTCTGTCATCTTGGTTGATCAAATTGCAAATCATATTAAGACTGGAGAATCTATCCGTGAAGCCATTATAGATTCAACTATCTTAAGATTTAGGCCAATTATCTTAACTGCTGTAGCTGCAATTTTAGGGATGTTACCATTAATTAAAAATACTTTTTGGGGTCCTATGGCAGTGGCAATGAGTGGAGGACTATTTGTTGCAACTATCTTAACCTTGTTTGTACTTCCAGTTATTTATGCTTCTTGGTACAAAGTAGACAAAAAGCCTGAAAATGAAATTGTTCTAGAGAATAAAGAAGTAGAAATAAAGGAGGAGGAAATTATTAATGAAGGCGAGAATGAATAATTTGTGTTAAATATAGATATCCAAACTAAGACCTGAACTTATGTGTATGCCTCATCGAAATGAATAACATACTTTTGTTCCAGTTTCTAGGTAATTCTGATGGGTGATTCTAAGTCTATAAAGTTGCACCCAAAGTGCTAGCCTCAAAGAACAAGCTTTGAACTAGCACATTTGGAACAACTTATAGCCAAAGAATCACATCCATCAAAATTACCAATGAAACATTCCACAAAAGTATATTACCCATTTCTAGTTGGGATATATTTCATAGTATAAATCTAACTTATAATTGGCTTATCTATATATAGATAAACAATATATAACTTAGACTTATGCAATAACCTGCCGAAAGTAAAAACATTGTTATTTCACAGGGCTATGAAAATTTCGCTGAAAGTACTAAATTGCAGGTTGCACTACTAATGCTTGCTCCCAATTTCATTGTGACAAGCATTAGTTGAACAACCTACAATTAAGAGCTTTTAACAGCTCATTTTCAATGCCTGCTGCATAAAAATGTTTCTACTTTCTAATATGGTATTTACTGCAAAGTATAAATCAAATTCTTAAGTTGTTTATCTATAGTGTTATTCAATGAGAACTTATGTGTATCCAATTTCTCTATTTGAGATATTTCTAATTTTAAATATTTAACTCATTAATGAGTGCTTATGAGCAAGCTATAGACATGAAAAAATTGAGTATAAGAAATATGAAAGAGTAGCAAATCAAATTATTAATTAAGTGGGTGAATAATAATGAATAAGAAGATAAATAAAGTAATTGCGGCTGGGATTACAGTTAGCATGATTAATGGAGCGATTATTCCTGCTTTTGCAGCTGAAAATGCGAAAACAGTGTCAGATAAAAATAATTCTATTGTATTAAATTCAAGTACATCAGGTGAAAACACTAATACTTTAAATGGACAAACTACTAAAACAAAGAAAGTTATCACTTTAGATGAGCTTATAAAATGTGCTGTTGATAATAGTGATAAGTTAGCTTTGAAAGAAAAAGAATTGAAACTGTATGATGATAAGTTGGATCTTCAGGATGAAAAAGATGATTTCTCCGATGATAACAATTTAAAGACCGGCAATGATAAAGTAGATGACTTTCCATCTGATAAGCTTAAACTTCAAAAGAAACAAACGGCTCAGTCTGAAGCTTTTTTGCATGATCAAATAACAAATGATGTTACAAAGAGGTATAATGCAATCATCTTAAAAAAGATTGATATAGACAAATTGAAAACAGGCTTAGAAATCAAAAATAATGATTTAGATGCTTTAAAAATGAAAGTTTCAGTAGGGCTTGCGATTCCTAATCAGTTGGATGACAAGCAGATTGAACTGAATAAGGCACAAGATGAGATAAAGGCTAAAGAAAACTCATTAAAAAATAATTTAGATTATTTAGGAGTATTAACAAATCTAAATTTATCAGATTATACATTGGATTCAAGTATTAGTTATGAAATATTAAAAATAGATGGCTCGCTAGATGAATATTTAGATGATAAAATAGATAGTTATTTAAAGTATAATTATGAAATTATTAAACTTACTGATGATTATATGCATGGGCTACGAGAAGAGGATATGAATAAACTTAGTTACTATGAAAATAAAGTAGTGAAGGTTAATAAAAATGATTATTATGAGATTGATGGTGATGGCAACAAAACTTTTAATACTCAGGAATATTGTTTAGCCATTGTTAGCTATGTGCAGCAATACTTAAATGCATTTAATAATTATCAGTCCTATTTAGAAGGTAGATACAGTTTAGCAGAAGCTAAGGTTAAATTAGATGATTCAAAGAAAAGTCTTAAAAATGTCTTAAAAGAGAATTATTCAACAGTGTGTGACTTAGAAAATCAAATAAAAAGATTAAATGAACAGATTATATCTAATAATACAAAGCTTAGGTCTTTAAAAGCAAAATTAGATTTAGGAATAATAACTGAAAATGACTTTAAAGCTGAACTTCTAAAGAGTAAGGATTTAGATAATTCACTAATGAATCTTATCAATACTTACAATATATTAAAAAATAGTATTGAAAAACCTTGGGTACTTAGCAGTAACTAATAGTAGTGGCGGTACTTTGAATTATATAGATAAACAATATATAGCTTAGACTTATGCAATAACCCGCCGAAAGTCGAAACATTGTTATTTCACAGGACTATGAAAATTTCGCTGAAATTGCTAAATTGCAGGTTGCACAACTAATGCTTGCTCCCAATTTAATTGTGACAAGCATTAGTTGAACAACCTACAATTAAGAGCTTTTAACAGCTCATTTTCAATGCCTGCTGCATAAAAATGTTTCTACTTTCTAGTATGGTATTTATTGCAAAGTATAAATCAAATTCTTAATTTGTTTATCTATATATGGAAATGTAACTAAATAACATAGGATTAGTTTAGAAAGTAGTTGGAATAACTTAAAAAATAATAGGTTATTTCAGCTACTTTTCTATTTTATGCAGTATATGGACATCTACCCAAAAAGACATACATATACTTTATTCTTTATGAATTATACTAGCAATTAGATACATGTTTGTAAAAGAGGCATTTGATATTGAGTTGTGATGGTTATTAGTTGAACACATTTCTGCTTGTCTTAAACTTGTTTTTGGAGCATGTAGAAATGGGGTTCAACCTTATACCTTAGAATCACCCATCAAAATTACATAGAAACTGGAACAAAAGCATATTATTCATTTCGGTAAGCTATACGCTATAAATTATAGCCAGTTTATATATGCTGAAATTCACAATTAAGGTTGAAATTCTTGCAATATATTACGGCAAATAACCAAGTTAATAAATTGTAATATTTTTGTTACAAATAATTAAGTATTTTAAATTAAAATATTGATATGGGTTATTGAGGTGTTGGTTTTTGCACGAAATAAAAAATATTTTGGCGATTATTGTTATATGATACAATTTTCTCATATAATGAGGTATAATTTTTAGTAGTTAAATGATAATCATGGAAAGATATTATATATGCCGTAATTCACAATGCATATTTTACAATTCACAATTGCAGCTAAAATGCTTGCAATATTTTAGAATTATTTATAAAGGATTATTTTTATAATATACATAATAAGAAATACGAGGGGATAAGGAAATGAGAAACAATTACAGATATAGCAGATATAACAGAAATGTTCGCATACGAAGAAAGAAAATATTAATTTTAACTATTATAATTGTGGCATTAGGAGGTTTGGCTACATCTATAATAGATGATAAATTTTTTTCAAAGGATAAGAATGTACAAGCACTTGCATCTAATGAGGCTGTTGTGTCAAAGCAAGATGATGAAGCTAATAAAACCAAAGAAGACGATACAAACGCTGAAGTACAAAGTGATTCTAATGTTGATGATGTTGCATCTGTAGAGAAATTTTTAACTCAACAAGCGAAAGGGCAGAAAATTGAAGATACTGATGGTAAAAAAGTCGTTTACTTATCTTTTGATGACGGACCATCTGAAACTAATACTCCATCAATATTAAAGACTCTTAAGGACGAAAATGTAAAAGCAACTTTTTTTGTTCTTGGAAAAGCAATAGATCAAAGTGAAACTAATAAAAATTTGCTAAAGCAGGAAGTTGAAGAAGGACATGCTATAGGAAATCATTCGTATTCACATAATTACAAGTACTTATATCCCAATGGAAGTGTCAACACAAATAACTTCATGTCGGAGATTAATAAAACTAATGAGTCTTTAAAGAAAGTGTTAGGAGAAGATTTTTCTACAAGGGCTATTAGATTTCCAGGGGGACATATGTCTTGGAAAAATACTGGAGAAGTAGACAAAATAATGAAGGAAAAAGATTACCATTATGTAGATTGGAATGCATTATCAAAAGATGCAGAAGGTCCTCATAAAAATGCAGATCAATTAACAGAAGAGGTTAAGAAGACTGTTGGAAACAAGACAAAAGTAGTACTATTAATGCATGACACATATGGTAAAGAAGAAACAGCTAAAGCATTACCAGGAATAATAGAGTATTTAAAGAACCAAGGGTATGAATTTAGGATTTTTAAATGAAATTCAATAGTGTAGTTATGAAAAATTTTTGTTATTTAGGTTTTAAGATTTATAATGTTTTGATTCTCAGTATGTCATAAATTATATGAAGTTAGGTTATGATAAGTTAAGAAGAATAGCAGAAAATAAAAATATATGATAAAATACCTTTGAATGTATTCTTTAATATTTTCAAAGGTATTTAAATCTAATTTTAATAAGAGGATAGAAGAAAAGATGGAAAAAAAAATAAGAATAGTTAGTCCTGTTTATCAGCAGATTGCCACAGATATTGCTTCAAAAATAGCAAGTGGACATTATCAAGTTGGTGAAAAAATATATGCACGTTCTGTACTTGCAAGTCAATATGGAGTTTCAGCAGAAACGGCTAGAAGAGCTATAGCAATACTTGCTGATGTGGATATTGTAGATACCAATAAGGGCAGTGGTGTAATAATAAAATCAACTGAAAATGCTATAAAGTTTATAAAGCAGTATAATGATGTTAAGACAGTTAATGATTTAAGAAACGATATATTAGATAAATTAGAAGAGCAGAAAAAAGAAAATGATTTATTAAGAGAACAAATAATTGATTTGTTAGATAGGACTGATAGATTTAAGTCCATAAATCCATTCATACCATTTGAGATACGTATAACTAAGGAAACGCCATACATAGATAAAAATGTAGCTGAAATTAATTTTTGGCATAATACCTCTGCAACAATTGTATGTATCAAGAGAAACGGATGTCTAGAAATGTCACCAGGACCATATGCTGTGTTACGCGATAACGATATTTTTTATTTTGTCGGTGATGAAAGCTGCTATGAGAGAGTAAATAAATTCTTATATCCATAATATTTCTGAATTAATTTGCAACGGGTAATATATTAATCATTTAGATTATAAAAATGGTTAGTATATTACCCGTTATAATTTTAGCGTGAAAAATCTGAATCCAAATCAAAATTAAATATATAACAACTCACTTCCAATGCCCATTGAATGCTATGAAACTGGAGTTTATTAATATGTATCTAATTTTAATCTTTGTAATATTTCAAATTTTAAATGTGAAACTCTATAACACAAAAAGCAAAAAAGTTCAAATTTGACAAAAGTAACAACCTTATATTACAATTAAGTTGTTACTAAAACTATAAAAAGTAACAACTTGTATATAGATATAAAGTTGTTAACAGAAAGGGAGTGGAATTTTTGATAGAATTTAAAAATATTCGCAAAGATTTTAAAAACAAAACAATACTCAAGGATATTACACTAAAGATAAATAGAGGAGAGCTTGTTGCTATTATAGGATCAAGTGGATGTGGAAAGACCACAACCTTAAAAATGATAAATAGGTTAATTAAGCCAACGTCAGGTAAGATTTTTATTAATGGAGAAGATATTGCATCAAAAGATGTGATAAAACTTAGACGAAATATTGGATATGTAATACAGCAGACAGGATTGTTTCCGCATCTAACAATTAGAGAAAATATTGAGATGATCCCTAAAGTTGAAAAGTTAAATAAAGCAAGTATAGAAAAAAGAACTCTTGAACTTATGGATATGGTTGGTTTAAATAGCAATGACTTTTTAGATAGATATCCAACAGAACTTAGTGGTGGGCAGCAGCAGAGAGTAGGAGTTGCAAGAGCCTTTGCTACTAATCCAGAAATAATTTTAATGGACGAGCCTTTTAGTGCATTAGATCCAATTACTAGGGCTCAGCTTCAAGAAGAATTAATTGATTTACAGAGTAAATTAAAAAGAACTATTGTGTTTGTAACTCATGATATGGATGAAGCAATAAAAATAGCAGATAAAATTTGCATAATGAATAAAGGCGAGATTATACAATATGATACTCCAGAAAATATACTTAAAAATCCTATAAATGATTTTGTTGATGAGTTTATTGGTAAGAATAGAATATGGTCTTCGCCAGAATTCATAAGAGCTAAGGATATAATGATTGATCATCCTGTTACTTGTTCTAAAAGTGCATCGCTTTTAAGATGTATTGAAAAAATGAGAAGTTCAAAAGTTGATAGCTTAATGGTTATAGATAAAGAAAATTATCTTTTAGGAATTATTACAGCAAAACAGATTCAAAATAAAACTGATAGAAATATTCCGGTTGAAGAGATAATGACTAATAAATTTATAAGCGTTGAGCCTGATGATTCTATTATAGATATTCTTGAACTTGTAAAGGAACATAGAATAGGACAAGTACCTGTTATTGATGACTTTGGAGTTCTAAAAGGAATAATTACGAAAAGTAGCTTAGTAACAACTCTAAGTAGTCAGTTTTTAGATACGGAAGAGGTGAAATAATATGAACGAATTTTTAAATTACATTTTTACAGCAAAAGAGCAGATAATTTCATTACTTTTTGAGCATATTAAACTTACAGCATTATCTGTTGGTATTGCAATAATAATTGGTATGCCTCTAGGAATTCTTACAAGCTATGTGAAAAAACTAAATAAGCCAATTCTAGGAATAGCAAGTGTTGTACAAGCGATTCCAAGCATGGCGTTACTGGGATTTGCAATACCGTTTTTAGGAATAGGTACGCCACCAGCAATTGTAATGGTAGTACTATATTCATTATTGCCAATAATAAAAAATACAACAACAGGAATTGATAATATTAATCCAGATATGATAGAGGCTTCTAAGGGAATAGGACTTACTAAATTTCAAGTTTTAGTTAAAGTTCAAATTCCATTAGCATTGCCAGTAATAATGTCAGGAATAAGAATATCAGCAGTTACAGCAGTAGGGCTTATGACTATGGCAGCATTTATTGGAGGCGGTGGCCTAGGATATTTAGTCTTTTCTGGTATAAGAACTGTTAACAATTATCAAATTTTAGCAGGAGCAATTCCAGCATGTATATTGGCATTAGTAGTAGATGGGCTATTTAGTATTGTAGAAAAACTTGTTACACCAATCAGTTTACAAAAGTCTAATAATAAATCTAAAGAAGCAAAAATCAAAGCTAGAAAAATACAAAAGACTATATTAGCAGCTACTGCATGTATACTTGTTGGAATATTTGTTGTAACTGGGATATCTCACAGAATTTCGAATAAAAAAGTTATTACAATTGGAAGTAAAGACTTCACAGAACAAGAAATATTAGGGAATATATTGTCAGAGCTTATTGAAAGAAAAACAGATATTTCAGTTAATCGTAAATTTGCATTAGGTGGTACTCAGGTTATATTTTCAGCTATGAAAAATGGTGATGTTGACATGTCTGTAGATTATACAGGTACAGCTTATGGAGATGAATTAAAGTATAAACCAATATCAGATGTAGAAGAAGTTTATAATACAGTAAAAAAAGATTTTAAAGATAAGTATAATATAGAAGTATTAAAACAAATGGGATTTAATAATACCTATACACTTGCTGTAACAAAAGAAACTGCTAAAAAATATAATTTAAAAACAATAAGTGACTTATTTAAAGTTTCAAATGACATTACTGCAACTACAACCTTAGAGTTCCTGAATAGGGAAGATGGACTAGTAGGTTTATCTAAAAAATATAATTTGAATTTTAAGAATACCGTGGGCATAGATGGTAGTCCAAGATATGCAGCTTTAATGAATAAAGAAAGTGATGTTATAGATGCATTTTCAACAGATGGATTATTAAAAAAATATGATTTAAGTGTTTTAAAAGATGATAAAAACTTCTTCCCTCCATATTATGCGGTTCCAGTTGTACGAGCTGAGACATTAAAGAAATATCCTGAAATACAACCGCTTGTAGAGGGAGTAGGAGATTTACTTAATAATGATGTAATGAGCGAATTAAACTATGAAGTAGATGAATTAAAAAAAGATCCTAAAGATGTTGCTGTAGATTTTCTAGAAAAGAATGGATTGATTTAATTAAATTAAAGTAAAATAAAATAAATTTAAGACAGGTTATTATGTAAAATGGAACCTATGAAATAGACACTAAAAAAAGACTATTTCAATAGGTTCTTTTTTTGTACAATAAAAGATAAGAAGAAATATAGTAAGGTTGTGAAAAGAATGAGTAAAAAATTATTTTCAGATGAAGAAATTAAAAGTTTATCAAAAAATAGATATGTTAAATCTGTAAGTAAACGTGGAATTACATATACAGATGAATTTAAAATATTGTTTATCGCTGAGCGTAGCAAGGGAAAACTACCTATTCATATTTTTCAAGATGCTGAATTTGATATAGATGTTATTGGAAATAATAGAATTTGGTGTGCAAGTAAAAGATGGCGTAATGCTTATAATGAATCAGGAGAGCTTGGTCTAAGAGATTCTAGAAAATTAAACAGTGGTCGTCCACTTAAACGTGAACTAACCGTTGAAGAAATAATAGCCAAAAAGGATGCAGAAATTGCTTATTGGAAAGCTGAGGCAGAACTATTAAAAAAAATCGAGCTGCAAGAAAGGCAGGTGAAAAATAGTAAACTAAGTGCATCATCAATCTTTGTAATAATACAACATATAATTTTGACATATAACTATAAAAATATGGTTTCACATTTATGCGAAGTAGCTTTAGTATCTAGATCAGGCTATTATAATTATTTAAAATCAACAGGCAAACGTAATCGTAGAGAAGAAAAGGATTTAGAATTGAAGGATATCATTCTTAAAGCATTTAATCATAGGGGCTACAAGAAAGGTTCTCGTTCTATAAAAATGGTGTTAGAGAATGAATTTAATCTTATAATAAATCGAAAATGTATACAACGAATCATGAGAAAATATAATATTGAGTGCCCAATTAGAAAAGCTAACCCTTATCGTAGAATGATGAAAGCTACTCATGAGCATACTGTTGTACCTAATATTTTAAATAGAGAATTCAAGCAAGATTTGGTCGGAAAAGTTTTATTAACAGATATAACTTATTTAACATATGGAGCATCCAATAGGGCTTATTTGTCAACTATTAAAGATGCTTCAACAAATGAAATTCTTTCATATCAGCTTTCCAATAGCCTTACATTAGATATAGCTACCGAAACTATTAAAAAGTTGATGAAAAATCACAAAAATTTACTAAATAAAGATGCCTTTATTCATTCGGATCAAGGAGTTCATTATACTAGTCCTAGATTTCAAAAACTTCTTAAAAAATATAAAATTGGTCAGTCTATGTCTAGGCGCGGAAATTGTTGGGATAATGCCCCGCAGGAATCATTTTTTGGTCATATGAAAGATGAAATTGACTTAAAAAGTTGTTCAACATTTGAAGAATTAGAAGCTTCAATTGATAACTATATGGAGTATTATAATAATTATAGATATCAGTGGGGACTTAAAAAGCTGGCTCCTGTACAATACAGAAACCAGCTCATAGCTGCCTAGCCTTTTTCAAAATGTCCTTGACATAGGAACCATTTTAATGCTTATGGTAAAGTAATCTGTCTTTTTCTATTTGTAGATTATATAGAAGTCCTTAAATAAAAGATTCTAAAATTGGATTGTCATCTGGAGTAAGCAACAAACTATTTCCCCTTAAAATAATTCTTATATTAAGTTTTTTATTAACATCTGTAAGTTAAAAAGAATAAATAGAACAAAATCGCAGGCGACTGTGGAGCCGGAGATTTTTTCACGCATCTGCCTTTTCGAACGCATGTGAGAAAAATTTGGCAGGCGAATAAGATTTCTTTTTTATTCTTTTTAAAATACAAAAACTAGTCAATCAACCTTTTTTAAATTATCCTCAGATTTTATTGGAATATAAATTCCTAAAGAATAAAAAAAGAGCCATTTTAATAAATGACTCCATTGTCTTGCTATTTGATTATAATCTTACATAAAAAAATAAATTTTTTCAAGAATTTATTTAAGATTAAACATATTTACCAAAACAATTTTATCATTATTCTAAATATCATTCAAACAAATTTTTTGTTGCACAACTACAACAAAACAGTTGTTAAATAAATTAGTTGATTTTCCTCATTTTATCACAACCATTTTATTGTAATTAAATAGGAAAAAAGTTGTTGGAAAAATATTTTTAATTGAAGTATGATGTTTGAGAAAATATTAATGCATTAAGCATAATACTAAAATATATAGATTAGAGGATGTTTATTATGGGGACAGAAAAAAATGAAAAAGTTCAATTAAATACAGCACAGCTGTTAGTTAAATGCTTGGAAGCAGAAGGAGTAGAATATATTTTTGGAATTCCAGGAGAGGAAAACTTAGAAGTAATGAATGCTATTGAAGGGTCAAGTATTAAGTTTATTACGACTCGTCATGAACAAGGGGCTGCATTTATGGCTGATTTATATGGACGGTTAACAGGTAAAGCAGGAGTATGCTTATCAACACTTGGTCCAGGGGCAACTAATTTAGTAACAGGAGTAGCAGATGCACATAGCGATGGTGCCCCTGTAGTTGCAATTACTGGACAGGTTGGAACTGAAAGAATGCATATAACATCGCATCAATTTTTAGATCTTTGTAAAATGTTTGAACCAATTACTAAGAGAAGTAAGCAAATTGTTAGACCAGATACAGTAAATGAAATTGTAAGAATCGCTTTCAAATATGCTGAAAGCGAAAAACCTGGAGCCTGTCATATCGATTTACCTGTAAATATTTCAAAGATGCCTGTAAGTATTTGTGAAAAACCATTAGAAAAGAAAATTCCACCAAAAGAATATGCAGCCTTAGCATCAATAGAGGAAGCTGCAAGTGAGATATTTAAAGCAAGAAATCCAGTTATATTAGCTGGAAGTGGAGCTATTCGGAATAATGCTGCAAAAGCAGTTACAGAATTCGCAAGTAATTTAAAGATTCCAGTAATAAATACTATGATGGCAAAAGGAATAATTCCTTTTGATAATATATATTCAATGTGGACAATAGGAATTCCGCAGAAAGATTATGTAAATAAAGTTATTGAGGATGCTGATTTAGTAGTCACAATTGGTTATGATATCGTAGAATATGCACCAGCAAAATGGAATGTAAATGGAGATACTAAGATTGTTCATGTTGATACAAGACCATCACACATCAATAAGCTTTACCAGCCAATAGTTGAAGTAGTTGGTGATATTTCAGATGCTTTATATAATATAATGAGAAGAACATCTAGAAAAGAAGAGCCAGTTGATGCACTAAAAATCAAAGAAAAAATGGTTAATGAACATCAAATCTATGCAGAAGATGAAAGTTTTCCAATGAAACCTCAGAAAATCTTAAGTGATGTCAGAAAAGTAATGGGACCCCATGATATTGTGGTTTCAGATGTTGGTGCGCATAAGATGTGGATTGCAAGGCATTATAATTGCTATGAGCCAAACACCTGTATAATTTCTAATGGTTTTGCAACAATGGGAATAGGAGTTCCAGGTGCAATTGCAGCAAAATTAATAAATCCTAGCAAGAAAGTTTTAGCAATTGTTGGTGATGGTGGTTTTATGATGAATAATCAGGAAATAGAAACAGCACTTCGTATAGGTACTCCGATTGTCGTTTTAATTTTTAACGATAGAAATTACGGGTTAATAAAATGGAAACAAGAGGATCAGTACGGTAAGAGCTGCTATGTAGAATTTACAAATCCAGACTTTGTTAAAATGGCCGAAAGTATGTATGCAAAGGGATATAGAGTGGAAAAGTCAGAAGACTTAATACCAATTTTAGAGGAAGCCTTTAAGCAAGATGTGCCAGTAATTATTGATTGTCAGGTTGATTATAGAGAAAATACAAAGTTAACAAAGCATTTAGCAGAAGTATATAAGAATCTTTAAGCAAAAAATATGATTAAGAGATGATATTTAAAACGAGGCGCTAGAGAACGAAAGGCTAATTGTTAAAACAGAAATTTGTTTATTTAAAATATATAAGGAACTTATTTATAAATTTAAATCTCTACCGGAGGATACTGAATTAAATAAATTTATAGGGAAAACTCTGGATTGCAAGGAAAAAGAAGTAGATGATAAAATAGAAGAATAATTAAACGTGCTAATTCCTAAAAAAGCTTTAAGAGATAGAATATTCTAGAATATGAACTAATATAGTTAAAGATAGTATAGTAGGAAAGTAAAGACGTTTGATGATAAGTAATTATGTAGAATTAGCAATAGAAACAGATATGAAATATATTTATATTAAATACAAGGTAGAGTAGTGTTACGTTATGATGAATTTTCTTAATTTAGAGTATTTTTTAACAGCAGCAGAAGAGCTGAATTTTACAAAAGCGGCAAAAAAATTGTTTATTTCTCAACAGTCATTAAGTTCTCATATTTCAAAATTGGAGAATGATTTGGGGGTTGAATTATTTAATCGTACAGTGCCATTAACATTGACACCAGCGGGGAAAAGTTTAGTGAAAAATGCCTTAAGAATTTTGGATTTAAAAGAGCAGTCAGTAAAGGAATTGGCAGATATTAAAGATTTCAAACGTGGAGATTTGTTTATTGGAGCTTCACATACAAGAGGACGAGCCTTTTTGCCAGAAATTCTTCCTTATTATAATGAAAAGTTTCCTAATATTAATTTACATTTACTTGAAGGAAACTCAAAGGAACTAGATGCAGCTTTATTAAAAGGTGACGTAGATTTAATAATAGGAATGTTACCTTTTAATGTTGAAAATGTAGAGATGGTTCCACTTTGTAATGAAGAAGTTCTTATGGTTGTTCCAGATAATATATTAGTTAAATATTTTCCTAATAATTATATGGAAGTAAAACAAAAACTTGAAAAAGATATGGATATTACATTACTAAAAGATTGCCCATTTCTAATGGTTAATGCTAAAAATAGAGTTAGAATTATTGCAGATGAAATGTTTAATGAAAAAGAAATAAAACCTAATATTATATTGGAGACAGAAAGCATTGAAACAGTGCTGGCACTTTCAGTTAAAGGAATGGGAATTACTTTTTATCCCAAAACCTTAATGAATAATAAAGATTTAATATTCGATAAGAATACAATTACTGGAGTTAATCTCTATCATCTGAAGTATAACAAAACTCATGGTACATTAGCTATTGGATACCAAAAAAATCGGTATGTATCTCAAGCTTTAAAAGAATTTATTGAGCTTGCAAAAGATAAGTACGGAAATATAGAATAATAGCATAAGTTATTAATTAGCGTTCTAGTTCTATAAGGTGTTAAACACTTTTAGTAAACTAGAACGCTTTTATTAATAAAGGGTAAAAGGAATAAGATAAAGGAGCTGCTTACTTTTTGCTTTGGAATTTGACTATTTAGTAATTTCAAATTTAAGTAAAATATATTCCATAACTAAAACTTCCTAGAAGTTAAATTGATTTTCTTTTAATTGAAGAACCTAAATGGATAAACATTATAGGTTTAAAGATTAAATTAACTTGAGCTTTTTTAGCCTTGCACAATAGATGAAGTTTCATTTAAGAAATAAGATCTTGTTTTAGCAGATAGAATTCCTGTCTATTTATCAGTTGTATCCAATTTGTCAATCAACATATCTCCATATCTAACCATTTCATCAATACTTAGAGGCATATTATTTTCAAGCCACCAAATGGCTAAACTAACCATTGAAGAAGAATAAAATTCTGAAAGAATTGGCGCAGGGATTAAAAATATTAGTCCATTAGCTTCGTCACTTTCCAATCTAGATTTTGTACGTCCAACTACTATTTTTTGAAGCACTTTTATTGTGGAACCATTATTTAATAGGCCGACTGAATACATCTTTATATTTTCTTGCATATGTTCTAATAGAAGTCTAAATAAATTTACATAGTATTGCCTTGGATTATCAACTGGAGTTTGTTCAGTGCTTTTTTCTTCGAAATTTTGGACTAATTGACTAATTAAAGAATCAAGCAAATGATATTTATCTTCAAAATGTTTATAAAATGTAGTTCGATGGACCATTGCCTTCTCACAGATGTCAGTAATGGTGATATTGTCGAAGCTTTTTTCAGAAAGTAAAAGTGTTAAAGCATCAAATAATAGTTTATGTGTCCTTCTTATTCTTAAATCAAGAGTTTTATTATTAGTCATAAGCTCCTCCTAAGGAAATAATCTACACATATGTAATTGTGCAGATTAACTATATAGATTAAGGTTATTGTTTCTTGATAACCCTCATACAGCAGTATATAGTATTTGTTGTACACCTGTAAAGTTTGTATACATGTGTAGATTATAAAACTATATTTAAATATTTTAATAATGGAGAGGTGGATATTAATGAGACCAAATATAAAAAATCTGATTGCTGTTGGAATTTTAGTAAGTATTATAAATAGTAGCACTGCACCAGTATTTGCAACAGAATCTGCATCTACCGAAAGTGAAAATATCTCAAAACATATTAATAGGGGGGAAAACGTAAGCGTTGGACAAGGTATACATGGGCATATAGATGAGAGAGTTCTAAAACTAACTGATGCAATAAATGCGGCAATAAGTAATAGTGATAAGTTTGCTTTAAAATCAAAACAAATAACCTATTATCGAAATAAGGAGGATCTTCAAGAAAAAAGCACTGATTTTAATAAATCCTTAGAAACAGATACCCATTACTCTGATGATGTATATGATTATCCTTACGATAAACTTGAATTGCAGGAAAAGCAGACAAAACAATCAAGAGATTTCATGGAGGATAAAATATCGAGTGATATTACCAATAAATATAATGATATGGTTTTAAAGCAAATTGATATAGATAAATTAAAAAGAAACTTGGAATTAAAGAAAAATGATTTAACTTATTTAAAAGGAAAGCTGTCGCTCGGAATGGCAACAGAGAATCAAGTTACTGATACTGAGGTTGAATTAAAATCATTACAAGATGATATAACAGCAAAGGAAAATGCTTTAAGTGATGCTAAAGATTATTTCAAAGTGTTAACTGATTTAGATTTAAAGAATACTTACATACTTGATTATGATATGGATTATGTAAAATTCAAAATAGATGGCTCAGTTGAGGAATATATAGATGATAAGCTTAACAGTTATTTTGAATATGATGATAAAATATTAGATTTAACTAAGGACTATCTGAAAGATTTGAAGGACGAAGGAATAAAAGACATTATGAATAAAGATATACCAATAGCACCTAAACAATCCGATTATATTACAACTGATGCTAATGGTAATACTACATTAGATTCTGGTGGGCTTGCTTTGGCGTCAATAGCATATGAACAAAAGGAATTAAAGTATTATACAGATCTTAAGAATTATGAAGCTTATCTAGATGGTAAATACAGTTACGATGAATCAAAAGTTAAGTTAGATGATACGAAAAAGAGTCTTAAAAATATATTAAAACAAAATTACTCAACATTACTTGATATAGAAAATAAAATAGATAACTTAAAAGAACAGATTAATTCAACAAATACTAAACTTAAATTTGCAAAAGCTCAAGTAGATATGGGATTAATGCTACAAAATGATTATGATAAACAAGTTATAGCAAGTGAAGAATTGGATACTGCTTTAAGAAAACTTATTTATATTCATAATAACTTAAGAGATAGTATTCAAAAGCCATGGATATTAAGTAACTAATAAATTTTTTCAATGAATAAAAATTATTCAGGAAAATAAACTCAATAAATATTATGTTTTATGTGCGATATGGTGAATATAAGGAGGATATATGAATAAGAAGATAATAGCTATTTGTTTAGTAATTTTAAATTTTACAACATTAAGTGGATGCAGTAAAAATGATAAAAAAATAGATGCAAAAACTTATCCAGTGAAAACAGTAGAACTTCAAAATCAAAGCCATTTAAGTGATTTAGAATATGAGGGTATAACAGGAGGAAGTGAAGTAAGAAAGCTTTCCTTCAAAAGTCCAGCTAAAATTTCAAAAATATATGTTGTAAAAGGTCAAAAGGTGAAAAAAGGAGATAACCTGGTTGGTTTAGATAAAAGTGACTTAAATTTGGCAGAAAATGCTGCAAAAGCTCAAATGGATGCAGCTCAAGCCCAATATGATAAAGCAGTGAATGGAGCACAAGCCGAGGATATAAATAAAGCTCAGATAGCAGTAAAAAATGCTCAGGATGAGTATAATTACTGCAAGGATTTATATGATAAAACCGTTAATTTATTTCAAATAAAGGCAGCTACACAGCAGCAGGTTAACGATCTTAAAATTAAATTAGATGGTAGTGAAAGCCAGTTAAATGCAGCAAAGGAAACATTGACACAGCTTCAAAATGGAACAAGGGAAGAGGATAAGCAAGCAGCATTGGCACAGGTAAATGCTGCAAAAGCTAATTATGATTCAAAGGTTAATTTAGTTCAAGATGCATCTCTTGTAGCAGATGAAGATGGTTATGTAGTAGATGTCCTTTGTAAAGAAGGAGAAATGCAACAAGCTGGGTATCCAGTAATTTTAGTTAGAAGTGACGATCAAGTGATTACTGCAGGTTTATCAGATGATGATGTAAAGAAAATACAAGTAGGAACAAAAGCAGAAGTTAAAATAGATGACACTACTACTGATGGAGAAATTATGAATATAGTTCAAGCACCTGATAAACAAAGTGGAACTTACAGTGCAGAAATCAAAATTTTAAATCCAATAGATAATGATAAATATTACGTAGGTCAGTCTGTGAAAGTTTATATTGATAATGGAGAAAAGAGTGGCATATGGATTCCAATTACCAGCATTTTGAATGATGGACAAGATTATGTTTATACAGTGGAAGATGGACGTGCTGTTAGGAAAAATGTAACTTTAGGAGATACAAATGAAAATGAAGTATGCATAGATGGATTAGAAGTTGGAGAAAACCTTATTACTGAAGGTATGAAAAATATAAAAGCTGGATATCAGGTTTCAGCAGAATAAAGGGGGATGAATTATGGGATTGATTAAAGCAGCTATTAGAAATAAAAAAATAGTATTATTTTTAATAACTATAGCTATTTTAAGTGGATGTTATTGCTATTATATTGTTCCTAAGCAGGAAATGCCAGATGTTTCATCTCCAGCAGCAATGATCACAACGGTTTATCCAGGAGGTTCTCCTAGTGATATAGAAAGTTTAGTTTCAAAAAAAGTTGAAGAAAAAGTTGAAGAAATAGATGGTTATGATTATTGTGAGTCTTACTCTGTAAATAATGCTTCAATAGTTGTTGTTTTCTTAACTAATGATTGTGATAAAGAGAAAGCATGGCGTGATATGAGAGATAAGATAAAAGATTTAAAATCAGATCTCCCAGATGGATGTCAGGATAGTGATATAAATACGAATCTTACAGAAACTGCTGGTATGATTCTAAGTGTATCTGGCGATAATTACACATATGAACAATTGGGAAATTATGCAGATGATATAAAGAAGCAGCTAAGCAATGTTAGTGGTATTTCAAGATTTGATATAAAGGGTAAGCAAGATAATCAGGTAAAAGTGGAAGTGGATTTAAATAAGATAAATAAATATCCAATTTCTTTTGAAGACATATGTGGAGCATTAAAAGCTCAAAATGTAGATATTCCTTCTGGAAATTTAGATTTAAAAACTGGGAAAATGAAAGTTGAGACACCTGGAAGTTTTACATCTCTTAGGGAAATAGAAGATACTGTGGTGAATGTTTCAACTGATACTGGACAAACTATTAGGCTTAAAGACATAGCCAAGGTTTATATGGGTTATGATGATGATTCTAGTCTTAAATTCACTAGCAATGGAGAAAATGCAGTATTGCTTACAGGTTATTTTCAAGATAATAAAAATATAGTTTTAATAGGTAAGGATGTAACAAAAAAGTTAGATGAGATAAAAAAACAATTACCACCAGATTTGAAAATAGAGCAAGTTACTTTTCAGCCTAAGGCTGTAGATGAATCAGTTTCTTTCTTTATGGAGAACCTTAGAGATGGTGTGATTCTGGTAGTTATAACTGTTTTAATAGGAATGGGATTTAGAAATGCAATGGTAGTATCAGCAGTAATTCCGATATCTATATCTATGTCATTTGTTGCTATGAATGCCCTTGGTATTAAGGTTCAGGAAATGTCTACCACAGCACTTATTATAGCTCTTGGAATATTAGTAGATGATGCCATTGTAATAGGCGATGTTGTGCAGGTAGGTATTGATGAAGGTATGTCTGGAGATGAAGCTGCTTTTCATGGTATTAAAAAATTATTTGTGCCTGTATTCACATCTACATTGATTATTATTGGTGCTTTTGCACCACTTTTAAATATACCTGGTGGAGCAGGAGAATTCTTAAGAACTTTGCCTCAGGTAGTAATGATATGTATTGCGTGTTCTTACTTATCAGCACTGTTTGTAACTCCTGCTATGGCATCTATATTTTTTAGAAAAAGTAAAAAAGTTGAGAAGGAAAGTATAATAAAAAGGTTTTTCCATAAACTTTTAAATTATGGACTTAAGAATAAAATAAAGATTATTATAATATGTTTATGTTTATTTGCAGTATCAATAGGATTGCTGAATTCAATAGGAACGAAGTTCTTTCCTTATGCAGATAAAGACATTCTTTATATAGATGTTGCTAATGAAAAAGTGGATAATATTGACAGCACGAGTGATTTAGTAAAACAAGTTGAAGATATAGTAAAATCAGATGAAGATGTTACAAGTTATACGTCAGCTATAGGTGGTGCTGTGCCTAAATTTTATATTACTATACCTCCTCTTGCACCAGCAAAAGATAAAGCTCAAATTATGATGAACATAGACCTAAATAAAACCAAAAAGTTCAGTACAAGACAAGAATTGGCTGAGTATTTACAAAGTCAAATAGATAGTAAAATATCTGGAGGTACTGCAACAGTAAAACTCTTGGAACAAGCAATGCCAACAGGTGCACCTATTCGTATAAGACTTACAGGAGATGATTTAGAGAAGCTTTATTCGGCTTCAGATCAAATACAAGAAAAATTAAATGGTATTCCAGGAACTACAAATGTAAGAGATGATGCAGCAAAAAAGACTTATCAATATGAAGTAGATATAGATAGTACTAAGGCAGTACAGCATGGTTTATTAAAATCTGATATAGAAAAGCAGATAAGCATTGCTATAAGAGGATATGCTGCTTCTGTATACAGAAAAAATGGAAGTGATTACGATATACTAGTTAAAAGTAATGCTACATCAGTTGAAGATTTAAAAAATTTACAAGTGAAATCCAGCCTTGCAAAAAACAAGGTATTGTTATCAGAAGTAGCAACTATAAAACTTGATTCACAGATAGACCAAATAAAACATTATAAGAAAGATAAAACTGTAACAGTATATAGCGATATAAAAACTGGTTATAATGCTGTTACCGTAGAAAATGCATTAAGTCCGGAAATAAATAAGATGGATATAGATGGTGTAAATGTTATTTATGATGGTGAGAAACATCAAATAGATTTGAATTTTACAAGTCTAGGTATAGCTGCAGCCATGTGTATACTAATAATTTATGTGATTTTATTTGTTCAATTTAAATCTTTTGTACAGCCACTTATAATAATGTGTGCACTTCCACTATCATTAATAGGAGTAACGGCAGGGCTTCTCACATTTAAGATGCAGCTATCTTTAACTGCTGTAATGGGAATAATAAGTTTAATTGGAGTAGTTATAAGAAATGGTATTCTGCTTGTGGAATATATAATTGAAGGAAGAAAAGAAGGTCTTTCTATAGATGAAGCATGCTTGAATGCTGTAAGTCAAAGATTCAGGCCGATAATACTAAGTTCTGTAGCAACTATTACAGGTCTTATACCACTTGCATTTTCAAAAAGTGCGTTATTTGGACCTATGTCTGTAACCATAATATTTGGACTTGCATCAGCTACTTTCCTTACATTCGTAGTTGTTCCAGTGGTTTATTCTTTAGTTAATACTAGGTTAGAGGAGATATCAATAAAGCCTGATAAGCCAAGTGTTAAATCACTGAAATTCTGGAAAAAGCAAGGATAAGTGAATAAAATAGCTACTATTTATGATGCTAATATCTAAAATAGTGGCTATTTACTGCATTTGTGATCATTGAATAAGAAGAGGTTTAGTGCTGTTTTAAAAATGTTATGTTTATGGGTATTGTTGCAGTTATGTGGAATAAAAGTACGTGAGTATATCATATACCTTCACTAGAAATTATAAATATATTTGTGAAGAAAACATTTGAAAATGAGCTGATGAGATTATTAGTTGTAAATTGTTCCACTTTAGCTTGTGAAGTGAGAGTCCAAAATTTTATTTTGGGTTCCTCGAACTTCCTCAGCGAATGTAATGAGTCGAGCTTCCCTAGGAAAGTGGGAGCATGCTAAAGTGGTGAAATCTGCAACTTAGAATTTCCAGCGATATTTTTATAGTTTTTCGGAACAAAATATTTATAATTTCGGTAAGCCATGACATAAGTTCAAGCTTATCTATAAGTTCTAAAGAATGTGCAAATTTCTTCAGCAAAATGTTCAGGATCTTCCATGGCTGTAAAATGTCCTCCTTTAGGCATTGTAGTCCAGCGAGTGATATTTAAATTGCGCATAGCCCATTCTTTTGGTGGTAGCAATACATCAGCTGGGAAGATAGCCATGCCTGTTGGTACATCTATGTGTCCCATTGGTGGCAATGAATGTGTATTTTCATAATATGCATTTGCTGATGAGCCTATGGTATTTGTGACCCAATAGATCATTATATTAGTGAGAAGTTCATCTTTGCTAAAGTTTTTACTTAAATCACCATTGCAATCACTCCAACCGCGAAATTTTTCTATAATCCATGCAGCTAAGCCTACTGGTGAGTCAGAAAGTCCATAGGCAATGGTTTGAGGTTTTGTAGATTGAATAGACATATAACCTGCTTCGTTTGACATCCATTCTGAAGCAATTTTCTTATAATTCAATTCATCTTTTGAAAGCTCTGTATCATTTGACATCATAAGATCTCTGATAATTCCAATATCAGTTAGATGGATTCCTATTAGAAGTTCTGGATGGTTTAATGCTAAGTATCTTGTAACACCTGAACCCATATCTCCACCTGCAGCAGCAAACTTACTGTAACCAAGTTTTTCAGTCATTAGCTTTGCCCAAAGCTCAGAAACACGATAATTGTTCATGCCACTATGTTTTGAAGCACTAGAAAAGCCAAAGCCAGGTAGCGAAGGGATAATTATATCAAAAGAATCATTAGGATCACCACCATAACTTGCAGGGTCAGTAAGAAGTGGTATAATCTTTTGATAGCGTATGAAACTGTCAGGCCATCCATGAGTAAGTATAATTGGGGTAGGATTAGGTCCCTTTCCTTTTTCGTGTATGAAGTGAATATCTATCCCATCCACATTACAGCAAAAATGAGAAAAGCGGTTTAATTCTTTTTCTTGTGCACGCCAGTCAAACTCATCCTTCCAATACGAAACAAGTGATTTTAAATAACTTATATTAGTACCTCGTTCCCAACTTAAGTTTTCTAGCAGCTCAGGCCAGCGTATATGATCCAATCTGTATTTTAAATCATTAAGTACCTCATCAGATACTTGGATATTGAATTTTTTAATAGACATAATAATTCTCCTTTCATATAAGTTATTAACAGTGAGTTATTAATAGACTTATTTTGCATAACTTTCTTTAATTCTTAATAATAGTCTACCATTTAGAAAATATGATACAATGTCATAAATGAAGCTTTTAACTATACTATTTGTAAGAGAACAAGAACAAAATCTCAAAGGCGACTGTGGAATTGTCGACTTTTGATATAGGGATTTTTTTAGCATTTGTCTTAGATTTTGCTATTGATTAATGAAAATATAAATGGTAATTTAAATTTATTATTTATTTTAATGTACCTAATGGAGGAATACTTATGCCACAAATGGATCGTCACAAGAATAGAACTGTATATATAGAATTTATTGCAAATGAAAACTTTGTAAATCTTCCTTATAAAGAGCGTTTAACTATAACCTTTATTACGAGTGGAAGCATGAATTTACAACTAAATGGTCGCCCTGTGAAAATTGTCGCTCCAAGTATTCTTTGTTTATCAATGGAAGATAAAATAGAAGTTATTGAAAAACAAAATGTATCTTCGCAATCATTTTGTTTCCATCCAGATTTTTTTAATACAGCTCATTTCTCAGAAAATACTGGATATCTGTCAACTAATCTAAAAATAAAAACTGGTCTTTTACTTTTTGGAAAAGATAAAATTCATACTAGGGTATATGCTGTAGATGAGAAAATATATTTGAAATTATATGAGTGGTTTTTTATTATGGGAACAGAAGTATATGCACAAAGTGACTCGCTTTGGGTGTGTAGAATAAAAAAATACTTAATACAAATACTTGGATTGATTGAAGAGCTAAACCACCATAGCGAAGAATCACCTGTTAATTTGGTTTTAGAATATATACATATAAACTATTCTGATAAAATAACATTGGAAGATTTAACAAGATGTGCTCATTTGAATCGTGTGTCACTAAATAAAAGTTTTCAGGATCTATGTGGCTGCACAGCAATGGCCTACTTACTAGCGTACCGCTTAAAGGTTTCTGAGAGTCTATTGACTCATACTGATATGAGCTTAAACGAAATTGCACGTGCCACTGGCTTTGAATATGATACATATTTTATAAAACAATTTTTGGCTAAAAAGGGTATGACTCCAACAGAGTTTAGGAAAAACTCAAGAGAGTTTTCAAGTCACCAATAAAAAATGTGAAATATATTTGAGAAGATAAATAATACCATTTAAGAAATGGAATTAGCAATAGTAGAGGATACTGAAGTTTATAAAAATCGGAATCCTCTATATTTATGGTATTTAATGTATTGTAATCTTATTTTAAGAATATACTATATTCTTAAAAGTCTAATTCATAAAAGCCTATCTTAACTGTGACATAATGTGAGTTTGATAATTTTATAAGGAATGAATATATCATTTAAAACTTATATATTCACTGCTAAAAAGTCTAATTCATTAGTAGGAGTTCATGTATGCAAATGAAGTTATTGGAAAAATATTTTTATTATGTATAGATTTACAGAACTTGAATATTTATGAAATTAAGAATAAAATGATATAATGACAGAAAATGTTGAAATATGAAATTATTTAATAGAAACGTATAAAATTTAAGTTATAGTTTCTCGATAATTATATAAAGTAGAAATTTATTAAAATATTTTATGCCGGAGGTGGTTTTATTTATATTAGTTTATTTATTTCGTTAATGTTATGTTGCGTTTTTTATTCATTCCTAGGGATATATGGATACAGGATGGACAAAAAATCAAAAGCTAATCAAATATTTTTAAATTTAAGCATGTGTTGTGCTGCTTGGGCACTTGGATATGCAATGATGCTGACTTGTGAAAATATAAATATAGCGTTTTTTTGGAGGGCAGTTTCAGTTTTTGGGTATTGTTTTTTTTCTGGTCACTGGCTGTATTTTGCACTTGTATTAAATAATGAGAAAGAAAGTAAATACAATCGGATTATAATAATTTTAGCCCACGTTCCTGCTGCATTATTATTTTTATGCAATATTATGGTTGAACCATCTTCAGCTATGATTAGAAGACCTTATGGATGGATTGATGTGGCTCCAAATTTATTTGGTCAAATTGCATACAGCATATGTTCTATAATTTTTTATGTATCAGGTCTTGTAATGCTATTTAATAGAGGGAGATATTCAAAAAAGAATAGGATAAGAAAGCAAAATAAAATTATTTTATGGACATGTTTTATAAGTATTACCATAGGGGTATTAACAGATATTATTTTACCTATGTTTGGAATTCTTGTCTTTCCTTCAGTAGTTTTGAGTGGAACTATAGCGTTGGGTGGTGTTTGCTATGCAATAAGTAAGCACAGGTTTATGTTAACTACTTCGAAGTATTTATCAGAATACATTTTTAATAGTGTTAAGAACCCAATATTTATTTTAGATGAGAATTTTGCAATCCAAAATTGTAATGAAGCGTCATCAAATATAACAGATTATAAATTTAAAGAATTAGAAGGAAAGATGTTCAGCGATTTAATATCTTATAAAAACATTGAGTTTAATACTATAATAGAAAATAGTTATGTGAGAAATGTAGAGGTTAATTTACAACAAAAAGATGAAGGATACATTGTATGTGAATTATCAAGTACAGTTATATATGATGAGTATGACGATAAACTAGGTATTGTAATTTTGATACATGATATTTCAGAAAGAAAGAGAATAGCAGAAATAGAAAAGAAATATACTTTAAAACTGGAAAGAAAAAATTCGAAACTTGTAGATCAAATAAAAGATAAGATACTTGCAGAAGAAAAAATTCGTCATTATGTATATTATGATGCTCTCACAGAAATTCCTAATAGAAAAATGATGTTAGAAAATATTAATCAACTATTAAAAAATAAAGATAAAAAATTTGCAATTCTTTTTATAGATTTAGATGATTTTAAAAATATAAATGATAATTTTGGACATCAAGTTGGTGACAAAGTTCTTAAAAAAGTAGCATCTACATTGAAAGATTCTATAGGTCCACAGGATATAATTAGTAGAATTGGTGGAGATGAATTTATAATTATATTGAAAAATGTAGAGTCTGATATATACATTAAAGAAATTGCTCTAAGAATACAAAAGGAATTGAAAAAGCCAATTACTTATAATGAAGAATCTTTAATTCTTGGAGCAAGTATAGGAATAAGTATATTCCAAGAGCATGGAGAAGATTCAGATACTTTGATTAACAATGCAGATTTAGCTATGTATGAAGTTAAGAAAAATGGTGGTTATGACTTTGCTATATATTCACCTAAAATGGAACATAAAGCAATTGATAAATTAGAAATGAAGATGAAATTAAATAAAGCATTATCAAATAATGAATTTATGGTTTATTATCAACCTATTATGGATTTAAAGTCAAAGAAAGTGTTAAATTCAGAAGCGCTTATAAGATGGAAGCAAGGGGATAGAATTATTCCGCCTATAGAATTTATTCCTATAGCTAAAAGTGTAGGAGAAATAATACCAATCGATAATTGGATGTTAGAAAATGCTTGTATACAGTGCAAAAAGTGGAATGAAATTGGATCGCATGAATTTAGTGTATCAGTAAACACCTCTTATTCTCAACTAAAGCAACCTGAATTTGTATCACTCGTTCAAAATATATTGGAGGCATATTCTCTGCCGTCTGAATACCTGAACCTAGAAGTTACTGAAGATGAGGCCATGGAGGATTTTGAAACAATTATAAACATATTGGAACAATTTAAGAGTATGGGAATAAAAATATCATTAGATGATTTTGGAACAGGCTATTCATCTCTTAATTATGTAAATAAATTGCCTATTGATAAAATAAAAATTGATAAATCCCTTATAATGAATTTGGAAACAAACTATAAAAATCTAACGATTATTAAATCAATAATAAATATGGGACATAGCTTAGATATTAAAATTGTTGCAGAAGGAATTGAAACAAAAGAACAGCTTAGAATCTTAAACGAGCTTAAATGTGATTTCATTCAAGGGTATTTAATAGGAAAACCTATGGAAGCATCCGATTTTGAACATAAGTTTATTAATTAAATTTTCGTTTAAGATTAAGCTGATCCATATAAAGAGGACTTATTTTAATGAATTCCATACTGTTTAGTAATGGGGTCCATAAAAATCGGCAATTTAGGAGGAAGAAAAGTAAAAAGAGTAAAACAAATTATTATTAAAGAACCTATTATAATAGATAAATAAAAATGAAGCATAATTAATGTTGCATATTTATAAATATGCAAAGATAAACATTGAGCTATAGAAAGCCCTAAAAATAATGAAAATATGTCAAGAAATAATGATTGTATTCCAAGAGCACCTGTGTAGGTATAGAAAAAGCAAGTTATAACAATACAGCTAGTAATAACTGAAATGACAGAGCATATGGCCCAGATATACAAGTTAACTTTATCTCGAAATATTAAAATGCCTAGTATATACCAAATAAAAGTAGGATAGGTAGAAAGTTTTAAATGTTCCCAGATACTTTCGTTAACAGGAGTAAAGATACCTACTATAACTGATTTACCACTCCAATCATATGCAAAGTGAGCTAATGATCCAAGTAAAAAAGTAATTGGAATACCGATAATAAACCAAAATTCAGGACTTAAAAGCATGTTGTTCATAATTTAGATACATCTCCAATTTAAATTATATAACTGCTTTAAATAAAGTTATAGATATCCAACTATAATCTGTACGTATGCGTATACCTCACCGAAATGAATAATATACTTTTGTTCCAGTTTCTAGGTAATTATGATGGGTGATTCTAAGGCTATAAAGTTGCACCCAAAGTGCTAGCCTCAAAGAACAAGCTTTGAGGCTAGCACATTTGGAACAACTTATAGCCAAGGATAACATCCATCAAAATTACCAATGAAACATTCCACAAAAGTATACCATTCATTTCTGGTTGGAAGATATTTCATGGGTTAAGTATAGTTCATTATTGGGTTATCTATATAAACTAACTATAAAGCAGTTTCATATAATAAATATATGTATCATAAATGAAAATTAAAACCTAAAAGCCTTATGTAAAATTTTGCTTAATACTTTCAGCGAAATTTTCATAGCTTTTCGGAATCAAAATATTTATGATTTCGTAAATTAACACATAAATCTAGGTTTTAAAGTTGGATCTCTATATAAATCATAGTTATATAAAGTATAATTAATATGCATTTCAATTATGGTATCTGTTTTGATATACTATTTTTAATGTCAGGTATATTTAAAATGGAGGTGTTTTTATGAATATTAAGTGGAATGCTAAAGGGTATACGAAAGATTTTCAGTTTGTACATCAATATGGTGAAGATGTTTTAAATTTGTTAGATATTGAGAAAGGAATTAAAGTCTTAGATCTTGGATGTGGTAATGGAGCATTAACGAAAAAGATTTCGGACATGGGAGCAGATGTAATTGGTATGGATGCATCAGGAGAAATGCTGGAAATTGCAAGAAAAAATTATCCTGAACTAACATTTATACAGGATGATGCAGTGAATTTTATTTTAAATGAACAAGTTGATGCGATATTTTCTAATGCAGTTTTTCATTGGATTGATAATCAAGATGGATTGCTAGAGAGTGTTTATAATGGATTAAAAATAAACGGAAGCTTAGTATGTGAATTTGGAGGATACGGATGCACAGAAACAATCCATTCATTTTTGCAAAAGGCTTTTGAAGCAAGGGGATTAGAATATAAGAGAACATTCTATTTTCCAACTATTGATGAATATACTCCTATTCTTAGAAAGCATGGACTACAAACAGTATATGCAGCATTATTTGATCGTAAAACCGCACTTATAGGTGAAGATGGAATGAAGAATTGGATTGAAATGTTTGTTATACAGCCTTTTAAAGGCTTAGATGACTCGTTAAAAAATGAAATTATTGATGAGGCGGTAAAAAGCTTAAAACCTATTCTATATCAGAATGGAGTATGGTATGCAGATTATGTGCGCATTAGATTGAAAGCTAGAAAAATATAAGATATATATGTTGGAAATATACTAGTTCTAAAAATATCGTAAGAATTTTAACCGTAATTGTGAATTATGAAATGTGCATTGTGAATTACAAAATATCTATAGAAAAGATACGAATTTAGAGGAATATCAATCATAAATGGTGAACAAATATATTATAGTAATAAAATAATATTAAAGCTGCAATAACATGTTTATTAATAAACAAAGCACTGTCTTTAGCAGGAGTTTATGTAAAGTAAGCCTTTAAATATTGGAGGAAATAATGAATAAAGAACGTAAACCACATATTTATAATGAATATAAATATGTAATTGATGAAATTAAGAACTTACTAAAAGATAATGAAAAATTAGTAATAGCCATTGATGGAAGATGTGGCGGAGGGAAGAGTTCCTTAGGAGCAATGCTTGCAGAAGAGTTTGATTGCAGCCTTTTTCACATGGATGATTTCTTCCTTCCTCCAAGAATGAAAACAAAAGAACGACTAGCACAGCTTGGTGGAAATGTTCACTACGAAAGATTTGAGGAGGAAATCTTAAAGTCATTAAAAAACGACGAGCCTGCTGTATATAGAAAATATTTATGCAATAAAGGGGAGCTAAGTCAGCCTATAAAAGTAGAACCTAAAAATTTAACTATAGTTGAAGGAAGTTATAGTCTGCATCCTACATTAAGGGATTATTATGATTATAAAATTTTTATAACTATTGATCCTAAAGTGCAGCATGAACGAATTCTAAAACGTAATGGTGAAGAAAAACTTCAGGATTTCATAAACAAATGGATTCCACTGGAAGAACATTACTTTACAGAACTAGACATTGAGAATAAATGTGACATAATATTTGATACTACAAATATAAAGAGATAGATGAAAAGTTCATTTAGATAATACGATTTTTAATAAAAATATTAAATACGGGAATGTGGATAATTGTGGAAAGAGTGAGAGTTAATGAAAGTATATAATAAATTAGTAAGAGATAAAATCCCAGAAATAATAAAAGCTGATGGAAGAGAATGTGATATAGACGTCGCAACTAAAGAAGAGAAGTATGAGCTTTTAGAAGCCAAACTAAAAGAAGAAGTTAATGAATTTCTGGAAGATAAGAACTTAGAAGAATTAGCTGATGTTATGGAAGTTTTGTTTGGACTTGCTGACAGCCTAGGCTTTAGTGAAGAAGAGCTTATTAAAGCTAGAGATAAGAAAAGAGAAGAACGTGGGGGATTTAAGGAAGGAATTGTCCTTAAAAGCACAAAATGATCTTGTTGTGAAAATATAACAGCAATAGAGGTAAATGACAGAATATGTTGGCTTTCTAGGTTATGTTCGCATGTTTAAAAAGATGGGCATAAAAAATTCTAACTAAAAGCCGTATATGATTTTACTAAAGAGAGTTTACACAAAGTAAGCTCTCTTTTTATGGTGTGCCCAGCATGGGCACGCGCTAATCGGTGAAAGTCCGTAATGGGGGCTGATAGTGCTAACCATTAGCTTAAGACAAGGGTGTCCATCGCAAGGTGGAATCTGAAGGAAGTCGGCGGCAAAGCCTTGGTCTGAGGAATACGAATCACATCTGAGGCTCAATTCTGTGGGTAAACTTGCCATACAAAGTAAAGCCCAATAACTATCCGAAACAGAATGAGTAAATGTGGCAGATAGATGAGGTGAAAGTGCGTGCTCTTACCTGGGGAGGTCTGATAGATAAGTGCCAAATGAATTAAATTTCTAGGATACAACCTATATAGTGATATATAGCTGAACTATCAGAAGTCAGCAGAAGTCATAGTAACTCCGCTAAACGCGATAGCGGATGAAGGACTGAACATTAGGAGGTTTACAACTTTGGATAAATCAAAGCAATTACAAAGAAAGCAGAAAACTCAATATAGAGACCAAGTGATGGAAGTAGAAGTGGAACTTCAAGGTAAATCAAAGGTGCGGAGTAATTCTATGGTTTTACCAAATAGAGAAAGCGTAAACGATGGAACATTTGATACTAGTAGATTACTTGAAGAAGTTCTAGAAAGAAATAATATGCTTCTAGCACTTAAAAGAGTAATTAGTAATAAAGGTAGCCATGGTGTCGATGGAATGAAGACCGATGAACTTCGTGAGCATATCAAGAAACACTGGGAAACAATTAAAGCTAAACTACTAGAAAATAGATATAATCCATCACCTGTAAGGAGAAAAGAAATATCCAAACCAGATGGTGGAATTAGATTATTAGGCATACCAACTGTACAAGATAGATTGATTCAACAGGCTATTGCCCAAGTTTTATCTAGAATATATGAACCTTTATTTTCCGAGAATAGCTTTGGATTCCGTCCTCGCAGAGGAGCACAAGATGCTATAAGGAAATCAAAACAATATATAAATCAAGGAAATAGATGGGTTATAGATATGGATTTAGAGAAATTCTTTGATAAAGTCAATCATGATATTCTTATGAGTAAACTTGAAAAGAAGATACAAGACAAAAGATTGTTATCATTAATAAGAAAATACCTCAAAAGCGGAATCCTCATTAATGGGGTTTCAGTAACAAGTGAAGAAGGAACACCACAAGGTGGTCCGTTAAGTCCATTATTAGCAAATATAATGTTAGATGAATTGGATAAAGAACTTGAAAGGCGAGGGCACAAATTTTGCAGATATGCAGATGATAATAATGTATATGTCAAAAGCAAAAGAGCAGGGCTTAGAGTAATGAAATCTATGACCAATATAATTGAAAATAATTTAAAACTTAGAGTAAATAAGGATAAAAGTGCAGTAGACTTTGTATCTAAACGAAAATTTTTAGGATTTTCGTTTTACTTCTCGAAAAGCGGAGCAGAAATAAGGATCCATGAGAAATCCATAAAGAGATTCAAGGAAAAGGTTAAATTCTATACTAACAGAAATAAAGGAATTAGCATGGAATATAGGTTACTTAAATTAAATCAAATTACAAGAGGATGGATTAATTACTATGGAATTGCTAACGCACGCGGAAGGCTAGTGGAACTAGATAAATGGATTAGAAGAAGACTAAGAGCTTGCATATGGAAACAATGGAAGAAGATTAGCACCAAGCAAAGAAATCTAGCTAAATTAGGAATTAATAAATACAAAGCATGGGAATACGCTAATACAAGAAAAGGCTATTGGAGAATTTCCAACAGCCCGATTTTGAGCAAATCTTTAAATAATAAATATCTAGAATCTATAGGATTTATTAGTCTAACACAAACATATCAAATGATGCATTAAATTCTGATGAACCGCCGTATACCGAACGGTACGTACGGTGGTGTGAGAGGTCGGAAAACAAAATAATTGTTTTCCTCCTACTCGATTTAAGAAAAATATACAAATTTGGATCTTGAAAATCAAGTTATTTAAATAGTTAATGCATATTGGTCATACAAGAATCTTAAAATCCTATAACAAAGGGGGAGGTGGATTAATCACTTTGTTTTGTTAAGTATACTCATATTATATTTTCTTACCTTTCACAAGGGTTATTTGTTAAGTGACGAGATAAAGTCATCTATCATAGATTTAAAGGTATCTTCTAAATCAACATCACCTTGAAAATATCCAAAGGAATATAATGAAATAAAACCATGTAGGAGACTTCTTAAAGTTCGGCTTTTATGAACCAAAAGAATTTCATCCTTAATGTAAGAATTTAGAATTTCATGAATAATATGAGTTATTTTTCTCATTAAATTAAACAATTCATTATTTTTAGTGCTAGGAATATTGATAAAAAGTTTATAAGCTGTCTTATTTTCAAAAGCAAATTCTTTATAAACACCAGCATATTCTCTTATGGCATCATAACCACTCTTGCCAATCAGCCTATGCATCAATTTCTGATTCATCTTATTTAACATATATACTGTCATTTCAATTTTAAGTTCATCCATATTATTAAAGTGATTATACAAAGAAGGATATTTTACATCCAATTTTTCAGCGATCTTTTGAAAATTAAGTTGATTAATACCAATTTCATCTGCTAGACAAAAAGAAACTAGAATAATCTTTTCTCTGGTTAGATTTCTTTTGTGCATACACTTTTCACTCCTATAATCTTATCTTATAAAAATAGTTTAACATTTAAAAAAATATATATGTTGCTATAGTAAATTTACATTTAAAACTCTAATAAAGCAAGTGTTAATCAAGAGCATGATGTAGAAACTTAATTGCAATATATAATTATAAAAACATTTAGAACTATATAATATAATTATAAACTATATTTTATAATTTACAAACTATATAATATAGTTTATAATCAAATTGAAGATGAGGAACAAAAAACTAATGGGGAAGTAATACAAACTTTATCAAAATGTTAGTAATTACTAATATTTTTTGTTCTTTAGAAAATTGTAATGTGGTTAAATTTGAGGATGATTTATATAAAAGGCTATTCAGATGATGTTACATGTAATTTTGTTCTTAATTTATAGAAATAGAAAGGAGTATGCTTATGGAAATATGGAGAAAAAATTTAATAGTGTGTTGGTTTGGGATATTTGTTGCAGCCATAGGGATGAGTCAAATCGCTCCAGTATTGCCAATCTACATACAGCATCTTGGAGTTCAAGATACAGCATCAATTACAAAAATTTCAGGAATTGCATTTGGCATTACTTATGTAATTTCAGCTATTTTTTCACCAATTTGGGGCAGTGCTGCTGATAAATATGGGCGAAAACCAATGATTCTTAGAGCAAGTCTTGGCATGGCAATAACTATAGGGTGCATGGGATTTGCACCAAATGTATATGTTCTAATAGGATTAAGATTACTTCAAGGGGTAATCACAGGGTATAGCACAGCATGTACAGCACTTATTGCAACTCAGACAGATAAAGAAAATGCAGGATATGCTTTAGGTACACTTTCAACAGCAAATATTGCAGGTTCATTAATTGGTCCAACAATTGGTGGTTTCATAGATGAGATCTTTGGTCTACAAAGCGTATTTTTCATAACAGCAGCATTACTTTTAATCTCATTTATTACAACTGTTTTATTTGTAAAAGAATCTTTTACTCATGAAGATAAAGATGTTCTAAGCATTAAGGAGGTATGGAAGGCAATTCCAGAAAAAAACCTTACTATTACAATGTTTGTAACTTTCTTTATATTAGCTGTTGCATTATATTCAGTTGAACCTATTGTAACAGTATATGTTAAGCAGTTATCTAGTAATAGTAGTCATATTGTGCTTTTAGCTGGACTAACATTTTCAGCTTCAGGTCTTGCAAATATAATTGCTGCACCAAGACTAGGTAAACTTTCAGATAAAGTAGGAGCTCATAAAATAATACTAGCATGTATTATAGGTGCAGGAATAATTTTTATACCACAAGCTTTTGTAAAAGACACTTGGCAATTAATGGGCCTTAGGTTTTTATTAGGAATAGCATCTGCTGGGCTTAATCCATCTGTAAATATCGTACTAAAGAAAATAACTCCAGCGTCTCTTACAGGCAGAGTATTTGGTTTTAACATGTCGGCAGGATATTTAGGGGCATTTGGAGGTGCAGTTTTAGGAGGACAAGTAGCAGGAAACTTGGGAATGAAATACGTATTTTTCATTACAAGTGCATTATTATTTATAAATGCAGTTTGGGTCTATTTCAAAGTTTATAAAAAACTTAGTTTAAATCAATAATTATTATATAAATAAAATGAATGAAAAGGAGAAAAGAAAGATGGAAGATTTAAAATTAAACGAAAAGGAACTTATTAATGCTAAAACTAGCGCTCTTGTACTTATAGACTTACAAAAAGGAATTGCAGGTGGAGGAATTTCAGGTTCACCTCATTTAATGGACCAGGTAATTCAAAATGCTAGTAAATTAGTTAAGGAATTTGGTGAGAAGGGTGCATTTATAGTTTTAGTAAGAGTTTCAACTGTAGATGGAAAAGATATGGTTAAGCCAAAAACAGATTTAGCTTCTAGTGGAATGAAATATCAAGAAGGCTGGGACGAGCTTGTACCTGAAATAGCAGGGACTAAGAATGTTCATATTGTTACAAAGAGGCAATGGGGAGCATTTTATGGTACAGATTTAGATTTACAATTAAGACGTAGAGGGATTGATACAATTGTGTTAGGAGGGATTTCAACTAGCATTGGAGTTGATACTACAGCAAGAGAAGCTTTCCAACATGGCTATAATCAAATTTTCTTAGAAGATGCAATGACAGCAGTAACTAAGGAAGAACATGAATATGTTTGTAAATATATATTCCCTAGAATAGGTAAGATTAGAACAAGCGAACAAGTGATTTCGTTATTAAAGTAAGTATTGGAAGATAGATGAGAATAAGATATGGAACATATAGTTCATTATATCTTATTCTTTTTTATAAGATTTACTTTTTTAAAAAAAATAGGGGTTATCCTTGGCACTTTAAGATGTTAAATAATATTATGGTGCATAAAGAAGCATACAATAATATACTAAAGCAAGCTTAAGACAATATCATTTAAATCAATAAATTGAGAAGAATTCATGTTGAATATTGTCGAAAAGATGATAAGATAGAGACATGTCCTTACTCAAAAGCAACAAAAACTTAAAAAATACTTTTTGTTTAAATAAAAATCATAAGGACAAATAAAACATATAGAAGGAGAAAAACTAATGAGAAAGAATGGTTTAAGAAGAATAGTAACTACAGTTATTGCAGCTACAACAATAGGGAGTTTCTCATCATTAGGAGTATCTGCAGCTACAATAAATTCGAGTGTTAACGATTGTAATAATGTAAATATAAATAATTTTTTAAATACTAATTCATTAATGAATACTTCTAATGGAAATAACGTTGGTAATACAGATACAGTTTCAAAAAGTAGCACAAATGCAACATCAGTAAATGTACAGGGGTTACCTAATCTGCCGACAAATTATTCAATCAGCATGCAAAATTCTGCTGAGGATAAAATTCTTCAATTAATGAATGAAAAAAGAAAAGAAGCGGGTCTTCAGCCATTAACTATAGATAATACATTAGTACAAGTTGCACGATATAAGAGTGACGACATGATTCAAAATAATTTCTTTGATCACACAAATCCAGACGGAACAAAGTGGACAAACTGGTTACACACAATAGGCTATACCTATACTACAGCAGGAGAGAATATTGCATATAACACTTCTGACCCAGTTGAATTATTTAATCAATGGTGGAACTCACCAGGTCATAGAGCAAATATGATGAATGAAAAATATACTAAGGTTGGTATAGGTGTAATCTACGGAAATAACAAATACATGGGAACACAAGAATTCTCAAACTAAAGATTAGCAATAAAAATAAGAGCTTATATAAATAGGCTCTTATTTTTTTACTGTATAAGTGTAGGCGTAGGCTATAAATAAATAGTTATATATTTGCGCTTATTTTTATTAATTACTTATATATACGTTGCAAAATTAATTCTTCATCACAATTCTAAAAATATTGAAAGAATTTCAGCCGTAATTGTGAATTGTGAAATGTGCATTGTGAATTGCAACATATATACTAAAAATATCATATTCATATCTTTGGATTAAATCAATTATTAGGCGTAATCAATATTTTAATAATATAAAATTGCTTTGTAACTTTATAAATAAGTATACCTATTAATTCCTAAAGTAAAGGATTAGAGAATTATTAAAGTATAAGTGAAATATTGAGGATAAGATATTGAAATGTATAATATTAATTAATTATGTAACAAAAATCTTTGAAAATAATATGATAAAGTGTCAATGTTATGTGAAAAAAGTAAAAAATAGAATAAATATAATAGACATTATAATTTAAATTAAAGTATAATTAATGTATTGAGAAAAATATTGGGAGGGATAGTGATGAGATTTAGTAAAATTAAGTTATCAAACAAACTAATTATAGCATTTTCATTAATGATTATTCTAATTATGGGAGTATCCTCACTAGCTATACTTAGATTAAGTCAAATTAATGGAACTATTAATCAATTAATTGACGTAGAAAATGAGAAAGTATCAGCTGCATATAATATGAGAGGAAGCCTTAACAAAATTGCAATTAGCATAAGAAATATATCAATTAGCAATGATATGAATTATATGAATGAGCAAAAAAAAATACTAGATAAGAATAAAATTATTTATTATGAAAACGAAGATAAACTTGGTAGCTTAGTTTATACTGAAAAAGGAAAAGAAATATATAAAGAAATAAAGAAAAATTCTGAATTAGCATTTTCAGCATTTGATGAAGCTGTTAATTTAGGGATGAGAACTGGAGTATCAACCGAAGAACTTCAAAATATGATTACTAATATAGAGAAACCACAAGATGAATTGCTTTTAAGTATAGAAAATATGATAGCTGCTCAAAATAATTTAATGAAATCACAAGGACAACTTTCTAAAGAGATAACAGATAGTTCTAAACAACAAATGGTTATACTATTAGTAGTAAGTATTATTATGGGAATTTTATTTATGCAGTTAATTAGAAAAAGTGTCATAAATCAAGTAAAAGAAGTTATGAATGGTGCAGGAAAATTGGCAGATGGTAACTTTGATATACAAATGAAAGTAGTTGCTAACGATGAAATAGGAAATACTGTAACTGCATTAAATGGTGCAGTTGAAAAACTGAACGAAAGTATGTTGTTTATTAAAGATAAAAGTAAAAGTATCCTTGAGAGCAGCGAATTAACAAATAAAATGTTTTCAGAGGTAAGTTCTAAAGTAGATGAAATATCAGCAGCGACAGAAGAAATATCAGCAGGAATGGAAGAATCATCAGCAGCTGTTGAAGAAGTTACATCTATGGCTGCTACAGTGAAAGAGGAAGTCAACGTAACAGCTAAAAAAGCACAAGATGGATTAAATGTTGCATTGAATATACAAGAAAAAGCGGTTTCAATCAATAATGATTCTATTAAATCAAGGGAAAATGCAGAGAGAATATATAGGGAAACAAAAATTGGATTAGAAAAAGCATTGAAGGAAGTTGAAGTTGTAAACGAGATATCAGAAATGGCAAAAAGTATAGATGCAATAGCAAACCAAACTAACTTACTTGCGCTAAATGCAGCAATAGAGTCCGCTAGAGCAGGGGAAGCCGGTAAAGGATTTGCTGTTGTAGCAGATGAGGTTAGGAAACTTGCAGAACAGTCATCACTAACAGTTTCTGAAATTCAGAATAAAATAAATGCTGTATTAGCTTCAGTTGGAAAACTTTCAGGTTCATCACAAGATATCTTAGTATTTATAGAAAAGGAGGTTCTTAAAGATTATGATAAACTAATTACTATAAGTGCTGAGTATAAAAAGGATGGAGATACTGTTAAAGAAATTATAGGTAATTTTGCAGAAGTTTCTGAAAGTGTTTCTGAGTCTGTAGATCAAATTTCAAAAAGCATGGAAGATGTTGCAATTTCAGTATCAGAAGTAGCTAAATCATCTGCTAATATTGTTTCAAATGTTATTGATGTAAGCAGCAAAAATGAATCTATATTAGCTGCATCTAACAATAATGCAGAAAGTGCTTTAAAGTTAGAAGAAATTATAGAGCAATTTAAATTAAAATAAAATACAAATATAAGGAAAACGCTATTCATTAGTGAAAGTTGTGCGATATAAGAGTGACAAGATGATCCAAAATAACTTCTTTAATCACACAAATCCAGACGAAACAAAGTGGACAAACTGGTTACACACAATAGGCTATAATCATACTACAGCAGAAGAGAATATCGCATATAACACTTCTGACCCGGTTGAATTATTTAATCAATGGTGGAACTCGCCAGGCCATAGAGCAAATATGATGGATGAAAATTATACTAAGGTTGGTATAGGTGTAATCTACGGAAATAACAAATATATGGGAACTCAAGAATTCTCAAACTAATTATTAATAATAAAAATAAGAGCTTATGTAAATAGGCTCTTATTTTTTACTGTATAAGTGTAAGTGTAGACTATAAATAAGTGGTTATACATTTGCGCTTATTTATATTTACAATTAAGAGAGAAAGCATCAAACAAAACAGATAAGAGGAATTATGACAAATGAAATCATAAATCCTCTTATCAAAAGAACTAAAATCTAAAATGAAAATGCTGAGGTTCAAGGCAAATCTGTCTAAAATTCATAGCAAAGATAGCTTAAGTTTCCTAATTGGTAATCTCTAAATATAACTCTAGGGGTTAATTCTGAACTGCTGCCTAAAGCTATAAATAGTGGGACAAGATGATCTGCAGTTGGAACTGCTAAGTTAGCATGAGGAGCATATTTTTTATAGTTATTAAGGGCATTCATGTCCTTGTTTCCTATCTTGTCAATTAACCAATCATCAAATTCTTTAGACCAAGAATCAATTGTATTACTATCAAAATTAACTAATCTTAGATTATGAACTGTATTTCCACTTCCAAGAATTAAAATATCTTCAGAACCAAGCTCTTTGAGTGCATTGCCTATTTTAATCTGCTTATCAATAGGTAGAGTATAATTTATAGAAACTTGAATAACTGGTATATTAGCTTTTGGATAAAGATGCTTTAAAAGAGTCCATGCACCGTGATCCAAGCCTCTTGTTAGATCTGTTTTTACATCAATACCTGAATTTATTAATTTATTTCTAATTTTTGTTGCAATAGTGCTAGAACCTCGTGCAGGGTATTTAATTTTATAGAGTTCTTCTGGAAATCCATAAAAATCATATACAGTATCATATATATCATCAGAAGCAGAAATAGTAAGTGTTTCAGTTGTCCAATGGGCTGTGAACACAACTATAGCTTTAGGATTAATAGATCCTCCAAGGTCATTTAAAAATTTAGTATACACGCTTTGCTCAATTGCCATCATAGGTGAACCATGAGCTAAAAATAAAGGTTTAATCATATAATAAACACCTCCAAATATTTTTGTTAAATTAAATATATAGTGCATAAATAATTATTTAAAACTTAATGATTTCCAAAGGAAATCAGCAGTAATTGGCCATTTAGCATTATCCTTAGAACATATAAGTTTTAAGGATTACCTTACATTAAGAATTAATGTAACTAAACTATAAATTTATTTTGCTCAGCGATTAATTTCTTTGTCATATTATTTAAGGTAGCAGAAGCTTTTGCAACTTCATTAGATAGTTTGTACATTTCATCAGTAGAAGCAGATATTTCTTCAGATGAAGCTGATATTTCTTCGGCTATAGCAGATGTACTTTCAATTTTATTAAGAATATCGTCCTTTTCTTTATTTATTTCTATAGTTGCCATATTTACAGTTTGAACTTTTGGAATTACGGTTTTAATAACATCAATTATATTTTCAAATGAATTTATAGTTTCATTTATAATGCTAACTTGATTGTTAAGATCTGTGGTCATGCTATTTGTATCATCTTTTATTACAGTAGTATCATTAGAGATATCAGATACTAATTTACTAATATTTTGAGATGAAGATTTTGTTTGTTCTGCCAAGACCTTTACTTCATTTGCTACCACTCCAAAACCCTTTCCGGCTTCACCAGCATTTGCAGCTTCTATAGATGCATTTAATGCTAATAAGTTAGTTTGATCTGCTATTGAATTAATAATTTGTACTATATTATTTACTTCTTTTATATTGCTGCTAAAAGTAATAATTTTATTAGATAAATTTTTAAAGGATAAACTTATACTGCTTACTGTATCCATTAATAGCTTCATGCTTGAGCTGCTATTATTTGCAAGTTCATTCATTATTATTGTATTTTTATCTATATCTTTAGTGTTAATTACTATATCTTCAAGTTTGCTGCTGAAGATATTTAAAGTTGTAGTGATTTCCATTAGATTATTCGCTTGAGAATTAATTCCACTTGCTACCTCTTGCATTGAATTTGCCACATTATTAGAAGATGAGACCATGTTTTGAGATATAGTTGATAAATCACTTGAGTTTTCATCTATTATTAGAGAACTGTCCTTAGACATTTTAATCATATCTCCAATTGAGTTTTGCATGGTATTCATGGAGTTAGCGATATCACCAATTTCATCTTTAACGTATAAATATTTTTCACTTATCTTATTAGTAAAATTTCCAGTAGCCAATATATTTAAGGAATTAGAAGCATATCGGATTCTTTTAGATAGCCTATTTGAAATAATATAAATTACAAGAATTCCAATAACCAAAAACAATATAGATGTAAGGGTTATTGAGAATTTTAGGGAGTTAAGTTCTGATAGAAGTTCAGATTTCTCTAAAATAACAACTACCGACCATTTTTCTTTTTCGATTGGAGCAAAACCTCCATAAGATTCTTTTCCACCAAAAGTATATAAACTTAAACCAGTTTCACCAGCTATCATTCTCTTTTGCATATCAGCGATACCTTTTAGGCTAGGATCTTTTTCTGCTTCTTTTATAGAATTATATTGATTTAATGGCATGCTTGAATCCTTATAAGCAATGCTATTGCTTTGACTGTTAATCATGTAGGCACTTCCAGTTTTACCAAAAGAGATCTTCTTAATCATCTCACTAAGTTCCATTCCATCTCTAACTGATACTAATACGCCTATAATTGAGTCATCATTTTTTATTGGTACTGAATATATCATTGTCATTGCAGTTTTGTCTTCATTAACTTCAGGATCATTAATAAAATTTTCTCCAGACATTGATTTTTTAAAATAAGTAGTATCTTTTATATTAGTTTGTTCACCAGTAGTATATATAATGTTTCCATTCATATCAGCGTATCCCATTTTAATACTACCATTTCTTTTTGCTTCAGCTTTTAAAATAGTCATTAATTTATCTGGAGTATCATTGTTTAATGAAGCAGTCTTAGCAGTAACTTCCAGTGAATTTAATTGATTATCTAAATTAGCCTGAACAGTATTAGAAGCCTGGATAGCTATTTCAGGTAATGTCTTTGTAATATTTGATATTAAAGCGTTAGATGCATTAATATAAGAAATAATTCCAAATCCAGTGCTTACAACTAAGAGTAATATACTTATCAGAATAATTAATTTTGATTTTATAGTTTTTATAAACATAATTAAACCATCTCCTTAATATTTATTTCATAGTTTTCTTATCTTCATATAGATCTCGCATTTTTATAATCAAGTTCTGAGCTTTTAATAGTGATTGAGATAACTCAGATATTTCTTCATTAGAAAGAACATTAAATCGTTCTAAAAAAATATCCTCTCCAGCTGCAGCAACAGATGAAATAAGATTTAATGATTTATTTGATAGTGATAAATAAACAATTCTTTTATCTTTTTCATCTTGTTTTTTTATCAAGTAACCAAGATTATATAAAGCATTAATACTTCTGCTTGTATTTGGTACAGATATGTTTAATTTTTTACTTATTCTTGATGCTGTAGTAGTACCTTCAAAATGAATAAAATTCAGTATTTTTGAAAGAAGGGGAGTTATTTCTGTATTAGTTAGGTCTGGAATTAGATCTATAAACTCAACATTAAATAAACTATAAAAGTTAACCATATTTAAAATTAATTCTCTATTATCTTTTTTAGTCATATGAAAACTCCTTTGATAATTATTATTAATTAAGATATATTATAACAATATAGTTATCATTTGACAACTACTTTATAAGTTTTATATAGAAATTATTGACAAAGACAAAGTGGAAAAGATTTATTCTAAAAAGTTGCAGATTTTCTTGAGATTTCATAAAAAGAGTTTATGAATATGTATATTGAAGAAGATTTTGGGAAATATGAAATTAAGCAAATACTATGTTCTTTTTTAGAAAAGATGGAAGCTGTGAAATTAAAGCATGTAAACCAGAAAGCTGCAAGAGGTATCGATTTACTGATAGACCTGAGAGTATTATTAGTTTAATTAATATAATTGAGTCGACAAGCGTTTGTTATGTTGTATTTGAAATGATTGAAATATTAAAAAAGGAATATGGATTTAAAAGAAGAAAATAATTATATATAGTCATGATCAAATTTAACCTGATAAATAAAATTCAATCACAAAAAAATATAAAAACTGAGGATGGATTAATAAAAATGAGTAATATTAACAGTGCAATAAACGATTTTGAAAAATTTATAGAATTTATAGAAAATGAAAAGCCTATACTCTCAGCGACTCAGGAAGTATTAGGCAGAAAGGATTGCTATAATCTAAACATGATCCTTGAAAATAAAAAAGATGTAATAAATCCTAGTTATAATCAAGATAAATATTATGCAATAGACTTGATGTTTTCACTAGTTCTTGCAAGTAAGCTTTATATAAAGGCTAACGATGAAAAGGGAAAAGTAAGACTCTTTAAAACAGATAAATTAGAAAGCTTTCAAAATTTAAATGAAGATGAAAAATATATTTTCTTACTCCAAACTTATTGGACCCAATATGATTTTGAAACAAAATTTGATAGAACCCATAATATAGCAGCTTTTTACAATATTTTAGCTGAGATAGCTAGTGCTAAACAAGGAGATATAATTTTAAAAGATGAAAAGGATATTTCAAATGTAATGTATTCAACTGGGGCTGCATTTTTTCATCATTTAAAATTCTTTAGTTTTGGTGAACTAGAATTAATTAATGGCGCAAAAACAAGGTATGAAGATACGATAAAAAGTTTTTCTCCAAATGAATTTGGGATTAAAACAAGTATATTACTTCTAACAAGGGCTATTCAGTATTGGAATAAAGAAGATGTTCCAGTATTACTAGAGTATTATAATTTAAAAGTTACAACTAACAAAAACGAAAAAGCATTTGACGTTTTTAAAACCATATTTAAAGGGAACACTGTTAAAAATACAGTAGAAGAAAGTAAGATAAATAAAGGTGGAACGTATACTTTTAAAGTAAGTTTATCAAAGACTGTATGGAGAAAAATAAATTTAGCATATAAGCATACTTTTGGGGATTTACATAATGTTATTCAAGAAGCCTTTAAATTTGATAATGATCACTTATATGCATTTTTTATAGGAGGCAACAGAAGAAAAGGAATATACTGTAAGTATGCAGAGTATGAAGGACCTGTAGCAGAAACTACGACTATAGCAAGTTTGAATCTTTATAAAGGAGAAAGACTTCTATACTTATTTGATTTTGGAGATGAATGGGAATTTAATGTGGAGCTTACCGAAATAAATGAAGAAGGACCAGTTCCTTTAAAACCTATGATTATAGAATCAAAAGGAAAGTCACCTCATCAGTACAGTGGAGGTTGGGGACTTTACGAATAACATAATTGTAAATAGATACTATTATTCTAATAATAGTTTTTCAATATTAGGGGTGCACGGATAATTAAAAAGCACCCCAATGTTAGGCATCAACGTCTTTTCATTTTAAACTAAGGCTAGCCTTAATAGATTTCCTAAGGCATCATATGAACCTCTGAACAGCCTTAACTATATTTTCAGCTTTCTTAATTAGCCTGATTATTAGAAGCAATTATTTCTTTAAGCTGTACATTTTGATTTATGAATCTAGCTTTGCTTTTCTCAGATTTCAAATGAATTGCATTTTTAGGGCAATGATGTATACATGCTAGACATACTTCGCATTTATGGGAAAACTCAGGTTTGTTATTAACTTTAATATTATTTGCAGGGCAAACCTTTTCGCATACCTTACAGCTAGTACAATTATCCGTAACAATAAATCTCTTAGCTGCAAAATTATTGCTGATTTTATCTGCAAAGCCACGGCCATATTTAGATAGAGTATTTGATACGATTCCTTTTTTCACAAGAGAATTTCGTCTATTTGTAATATCAGCTATTATTTCACTCAGTTTTTCATCAATAACTTCTGGATTCTTATTTATTATCTCATCCTCCATCTTAAAGGCTGAAAGAAAATTATCAACCATCAGTATTTCATTTGTATAGTTGAACTTGATTCCAGATTCCTTGGCCACAAGCTCCATATGCCTTAACCCAGAGAATGCATTACCACCATATGTCATAATTGAAAAGAAGTAATCAGCTTTAAATTTTGACTTTTTTATAAAGTTACTAACTATTTTCGCCATTCCGAATCCATGACAAGGAAATACAAATCCTATAGCATCATCCTCAAATTCATATTTACCTTCTTTTATCATTTGAGGTATTGAATACAATTCTCCACCAATCTTTTTTGCAACATATAAACTATTTCCTGTAGCAGTAAAATAAAATATTTTCAAATTAATTCCGCCTTTCATTATTTCAACGAATATTGATTCTTCAACACATGTTCAATATAATAAATTTATCAATTAAGTTAACTCAATTCAATAGTTAAAACAATGAGATTTGTTTATTAATGAACAAAACACATATGAATGTTGATTATTATAAGATAAATCAGTTTACAGGAAGTAGATTAGGTACATAAAGGAGATATTTTTATGGATAGACGTATTGAAAAATCAAAACAGGCTATTATGGGTGCTTTTATCAAACTCATGTCGGAAAAAGATTTTGAAAAGATAACCATTAACGAAATTGCAGAAGAGGCAAATGTAAACCGTGGCACTGTATATCTGCATTATGAAGACAAATTTGATTTGATGAATAAGTGTATAGATACTCATTTAAATCAATTATGTGACAGTTGTATTTCAGATGGAGAGAGTAGCAATTTTGACTCCAAAGCTTCGCTACTTCAGACGTTTCAATATCTAGAAAAGCATGCCATTTTCTATTCAAATATGCTCACTAACAAGGCTATGCCTGCTTTTAGGGAACGTATTTTAACAATGGCTCTTAAAAGTATGGAAGAACATCTTGACATGACTGGAAGCAATGAAAATATAAGCAAGGATATAATGGCTCAATATGTTGCTTCAGCTGCTGTTGGTGTAATGGAATGGTGGATTGTAAATTCAATGCCTTATCCAGCAGCATATATGGCGGAGCATTTGTGGCAACTACTAAAACGAGAACAAATAGAGGGATACATATGATTATCTCAGTTAAAAAGAAAAAGAGCTTTTATTAGCATAAAGAAGTTATTGATACAAATGGAGCTCATTTAAAAAAATAATAATTTAAATGGAATATATAGGGCAGTGTAGGAATTAAATTTTCTGCTTTGCTCTTTTTGCTAAATTTAAGCAATTAAGAAAGATAGCATTACTCATTTTTGTTACACTACTTGGTATTGTAACATTTGCAAATTGTCCACCATTTAGCTTTATAACTTTTACCTTCATAATTAACATTATCTCCACTTACATAAGCTTTGTTGGCATCCCAATTAGCATAAGTTACAGATGCAGAGACAATCACTGTGGAAGCCTTTGTTGTTGCTGCCTTGGCTAATACTGACATTTGTGGTAATGCAAACGATAATACTACAGCGAAAGCAAATAACTTTTTTAATTTCATGTATTTCATAATACATCAACTCCTTCTATATATTTTTGAAATGTATATAAATTATACGTTCCCACTTAAATGTTATTATTTAATTAGTATTTTGGATTACTTGGTGTAGCGGCTCCAATTAATTCCCAAACATCAGAAGCACCAGGTTTATCACCTTGAGTCCACCATTTTGCTTTGTAATTGTTGTTGTTATAAGAAACAATATCTCCATTTACATAAGCTTTACTACTATCCCATGCAGGATAAGAAGTACCAGGATCACTTGGGTTTGTCGGATCCGTTGGATTACTTGGATTAGTTGGAGTTGTTGGCGTAGTTGGGTTTGATGGAGTAGTTGGATTACTTCCACCAGCAAGTTTGTTTGCCATTAAAGATGTTAAAGGAAATCCATTTGGGTCATCTCCTGAAACTTCCCAAGCAATCATTCCGCCATAACCGTTATTTAATACATAATTACATCTTTCTGTAAGAGATTCTTCATCTTCATATGTGTACATAATTCCTTGTGATGCATTATATAGATAAGGAACTTTAGCATATGGATCTCTATATTTTACGTAACCTGATGTTTTTTCCAATTCCTTCATTTTAAAATAAGGGTTTTGTCCACCTGGAGATTGTGCATTATCCCATGTACCTACTGGTGCACCATTTGCAGAAGCAAATAATCCAGGTAGGTTTCCACCATTGTTCACAACATTTTTCCATCCTCTTGAATAGAATGGTGTTCCAACATTTAGTTTGCTTGCAGGTATATTATAAGTATCCCTGTACAATTTCATTGCTGAATCAGTATTATATTTATTTTTTATATCTATAGGAGAAGTTCCAGATGGATCATTAGGATTTGGATATATTGCAGCATGATGATTAGTAGTTGTTTCCCAAGCCCCATGCATATCATAAGTCATAACGTTTATAAAATCTAAGTATTGAGCGTAAACGTTAGGTTCAGTATATTGTGCTTTATCATATCCAGATGGTGCTGCTATTGTAAGCATTTTATTAGACAATCCATTATCATTGTAAGCTTTACGTATTTCACGAAGAAGTGAAGTAAAGTTTTGTTTGTCCTCTGGTCCACCTGGGCAACCTTTATCAAATTGGTCGTTTGGATCGGCTTTTCTATCAATACCAGGGAATTCCCAGTCGATATCAATTCCATCTATGAAAGGATATTTTTTTAGAAAATCTACCACACTATTTGTGAACACAGCACGAGAACTAGAACTTGATGCCATTGCATGGAAATTAGCACCCCTTGTCCATCCGCCTACTGATATAAGCACCTTTACATTTGGGTATTGAGATTTGTAATACTTATATTCACCCATGTGTCCTCTAAGTTTATCTGCATCCCAACCTTCAGAATGTGAGAAAGATTTATCAAAATCTGCATAAGAATCAGTAGAATTGAGTTTAAAGCTTGAATCTACTTCAAAGAATGCATGATTGATTACAGTGACCTTGTCCCAAGGTAATTGATCAACAGATATACTGCTGTGAGCTGTATTGTAGGTACCCCAATTAGGAAAATAAACTACAACATTTTTTTTATCAGATTTTTCTGCTGCTTTAGGAATTAGTGTTATTTGCGTGAATGTAAGTAGAAAGACTACAAAAAAAGCAAGAAATTTTTTTAATGTTACGTGTTTCAAAACACATCAACCCCTCTCATATAATCATTGAAATTTTTTGGAAAGTAACTTTAATAATAAATTGTTCACCCCCTTAAAACAGTAATAGAGAATTTTCTATTGCGTAATAAACAATAAAATATTTCACGCCTATATTTATTGCCTATTACTTTGTAAAAAAATAAAACTGTAGAAAATTTATAGAATATATGATTGTACTATATTCAATACGAGAAAAGTGTAATTTTTGTGTGGGGCAAAATTAACTTTTTTTAGTAAAACATTAAAATTTAACCACAACAATATATACAAATGTAATAAAATGTAATATAATTACTTATATTGTAAAATATAAATACTTAATAGGAGAGGAGTGTAATAAATTATGTTTTATTATTTATAAAATCTATATATTAGAGCAAAGTTAAGTATATGAGAATGGTACATTTTGGTCGTTACGGTAATTGGTATAAAGAGGTATTTATTATGTAGGGGGGAAAAGTATTGTCAGATAGTAAACTATTTTATGATGATACTAAAGATAACAAATCAATATATGGATACATAGAAAGAATTAGAAACGGTGACGTTAAATTAAAAGATAAATTGATAAAAGAGTATTTACCATTTATAGGTAAGTCTGTGTCTAAAGTATCAAAAAAATATGAAGATATAAGGTACAGCGATATATTTAGTATAGGAATGATAGCTTTTAATGAGGCGTTAGATAATTATGATGAAAATAAAGGAAAAAACTTTTTCGCTTACTGTGACATGATAATAAGAAGTAGAATTATAGATTATTATAGAAAAAGTGAAAAAGAAGAAAAAGCATATCCATTTACTTATTTTGAAAATGAAGATGAAATTAATTTTGAGGAAAAATATTTAAGATCTAATTCATTTAATCAATATGAGAATATAGAAACACAGGATGAAATGGAATTCTTTCAAAAAAAGTTGAGTGAGTTTAATATAAACATATATGATATTGGAGAAGAAATTCCCAAACACAGGGACTCTATTATTATGTGTATAAAAATTGCAAAAGAATTATGTGATAATGAGTACTTATATGGAAAATTGATTCGAAATAAATCCATTCCGTTAAAGGAATTAGTGTCAATGGTTCAGGTACATAAAAGAACCATTGAGAGAAATAGGAAATTCATAATTGTAGTAAGCTTGATATTTAAAACAGAATTTACGTATTCAAAGGAATATATACAAGATTTTTTTAATGGATCTAATGTATAGGTAATTTTAGTAATAACAATTTTATTCAAGTGTGTCTCAGAAAGAGTAATGATCTTTCATGCATTCAATTATACAATAAATGTATAATTTGTTCTGATTTATAATTTATCCCACTTAAATAGAATCTTTTTACGTATAATATAGTGTACGTTAAAAGTAATTAATTTAGGAGGTGATATGAAAAAAGTTCAGCAAAAAGGTAACAAAGTTTAATAAAATATTTATGTAAATAAGGGGGGAGTAAACTACTACTAATAATAATAAATAGAGGTATAGGGGGAATTTTTATGAAAAGAAAAAAACAACTAATTATGTCATTAGTTATTTCTTCACTTATGGTTTCATCATTTATTCCAACAGTTACAGCGAAAGCTGATACAGGATGGAATCTTGCATGGAGTGATGAATTTAATGGAACAAATATAAATACGTCAAATTGGAAATATGAAACTGGCGGAGACGGTTGGGGTAATAATGAACTTGAATATTATACCAATCGATTTGAAAATGCAAGAATTGAAAATGGAAATCTTGTTATAGAAGCAAGAAAAGAAAATTATAATGGGATGAATTATACTTCTGCTCGCTTAAAAAGCCAAGGATTAAAAAATTGGACTTATGGAAAAGTAGAGGCAAGAATGAAGTTACCAGCTGGACAAGGTGTATGGCCTGCATTTTGGATGTTAGGAGAAAACATTTCTCAAGTTAGTTGGCCAAAATGTGGTGAAATAGACATTATGGAACATATAAATAATGAAAGTGCAATCCATGGAACTATACATTGGGATAGCACTGGTAACAATACGCATGCACAGTATGGCGCTGCTTCACCTAATATCGATGTAACTCAATATCATGTATATTCAATTGAATGGGACGCTTCATCAATAAAATGGTTTGTAGATGGAACACAATATTTAGAAGCTAACATAGCAAATAATATTAATGGTACTGAAGAGTTCCATAAACCATTCTTTATATTATTTAATCTAGCAGTTGGAGGAAATTGGCCAGGTAATCCTGATGGATCAACTCCATTCCCAGCTAAAATGTATGTAGATTATGTTCGTGTATATCAGCACGGGGATAATAATCCAACACCAGCACCTACAGCACCAGCTGTTCCAAGTGGATTGTCTGCAGCTGCTAGCAATCAATCTAGTATTAATGTGTCTTGGAACGCATCATCAGGTGCAACAGGTTATGATTTAAAAGTTGATAATAACGTTATTAGTAATGTAACATCACCTTATGTTAATAGTGGTTTAACTGAAAATTCAACACATACTTATGCTGTTAGAGCTAAGAATGCTAATGGAACAAGCAGTTGGAGTAATTCTATCAGTGCCACTACTAAGGCTTCAAGCAATCCTACGACTGGAAGCTGGGCTCCTAATACTGCATATAAAGTTGGAGATATAGTTTCTTATAATGGTAAGAATTATAAATGCATTCAAGCTCATACTTCATTGGTAGGCTGGGAACCATCAAATGTTCCTGCTTTATGGGTATTAATATAAATGCAGAATATGTAGACTGGGTATTCCATGAAAAGGATACAGCACTTACAACTAATCAAGTAAAGGCTAAGGTTGATAGTTATAGAAATCAAGTTGTTGCATTTAAAGATACTGTAGATTAATATTTTAAGTTACGTATAGTAATGGATAAATATTAATAGATTAAATGTATATAAAAGAGACAGCATAAACCTTAAAATAGATCTCTATAAAAAGGGGCTATGCAGCTTCTAAAAGATGATTTCTGTACTTTTCAGGAGTCATCTTTTTTAGATTTAACTGTGAATGGCTAGTATTATAGTAGATTATGTATCATTATGCTTCCTTCATATGTTCTAATTGCAATATGCATATTAATAGGGAAATTAAATGTTTTATAAAAAGGTTCCAGTTTACTGATATTTTTGGCAAAATAAATAAAATCTTAAAGTGAGGGAGAGAAAAGTGTTGAGTAAAAAGAAATTTTTAAAAAAGATAGTTTCAGTCATGGCTATGGCAAGCCTTATGGTTACAGGAATGGTATTAGGTAATTCAAATAGTGCATCTGCGGTAACGAGCAGTAGTATTCCCAATCATGTACTAGTAGGCTACTGGCACAATTTTAATAATGGGTCAGGAGACATTAAACTCAAGGACGTTTCATCAAACTTTGATGTCATTAACCTTTCATTTGGAGAACCAACATCTGTTACTTCGGGGGATATAAAGTTCACCCCATATAATGAAACAGATACTGAGTTTAAAAGTGATGTTCAATATCTTCAAAGTAAAGGAAAAAAAGTATTGTTATCTATTGGAGGACAAAATGGTGAGGTTCAATTAACAAGTTCCACATCTGTTAATAACTTTGTTAATTCTGTAAGTACTATTATTGATAAGTATGGATTGGATGGATTAGATGTAGATTTTGAAGGACATTCGCTATATTTAAATGCAGGGGACAAAGATTTTAAAAATCCAACAACACCTGTTATAGTTAATACAATTAGTGCTTTAAAACAATTAAAGACTAAGTATGGTAGTAAATTCGTATTAACTATGGCACCTGAAACATTCTTTGTACAACTAGGACATACGTACTATGGTGGATTAAATTCATATGTCGATAACAGAGCTGGAGCATTTTTACCAGTAATCTATGGACTTAGAGATGAGTTGAACTGGCTTCAAGTGCAATATTATAATTCAGGTTCAATAAATGACATTAATGGTAAAGCTCAATCAATGGGAAGTGGAGAATTCTATGCTTCTTTAGCAGATATGCTTTTAACAGGTTTTAATGTAAATAATGATTCTAATTATTTCTTCCCAGCATTAAGACAAGATCAAGTAGTTATTGGTGTTCCATGTTGTAATTCTGCTGGAAATGGATATGTTTCAAATGCTGAGGTACAAAGTGCTTTAGATGGATTAATCAATGGTGGAACAGTTGGAAGTTATAAGATTAACAATAAATATCCTAATTTAAGAGGTCTTATGACTTGGTCAATAAATTGGGATCAATATACAAACTTTAATTGGTCTAATTATTTTAGAGGTTATTTTAATAATTTAACTCCACCTGTAAATAAACTTAATGCAGCAGTACTAAGTTCTTCAGAAGTTATTAATGGAAGCTATTCTATATCAGCAGTAGTTCCAGCTTATAATACTGCAACTTCGTATAAAATTTATGAGGGAACAACAGTAGTAGCTTCAGGAAATTTAACAGCTGGACAACCTGCTAAGACGCTTAACTATAATGCCATATCAAAAGCTCCAGGGGCATACATCTACAAAGCTGAATTAAGTGATGGAAGCAATACAGTTACTTCAAATCAAGTAACTGTAACAGTTCCAAAAGCAGGAGATAACACATTACAACCAGCAATATTATCTGCTAGTGCAGTAAATAATGGAGCATATACTTTAACGGCTGTAGTTCCAAAAAATAATACTGCAACAAGCTACAAGATATATGAAGGAACAACAGTTGCTTCTACGGGAGCTTTAACTTCAGGTGTAGGCGAAGTTAGCATTTCTTATGCTATTACTAATAAGGCTAAGGGAAGCTATGATTATACAGTGGTTCTATATGATAGTACAAATTCTGTTAACTCTAACAAAGTTACAGTAACTGTAACAGATTCTGAATCTAACAATGCATGGGTTGCAAATCATGCATACAAAGTTGGAGATATTGTAACTTACAATGGCGGTACTTATAAATGTATTCAAGCTCACACTTCATTAGTAGGTTGGGAACCAAGTGCTGTACCAGCTTTATGGCAAATCCAATAATAGATAAAGGGAGTTGTAGTTTTATGTAAAAGAATGAGCTAAGATTATCTTGGCTCATTTTTTGAATTTGCATGTAATATAAAGTATTTTAGTTTGATGAAAGTAGTTAAGAAAATAAAAAAAGGTGCTGCATCAAATTTTGATACAGCATCTTTTTACAAATCTTATGGTCTAATTTATTTAATTTATTACCAACCTACATTAATTATTGCATACTTAGGGTCAGCTACATGCAATGTGCTGCTGAAGTCGAAAACATCATCATAGCAGAAGCCATATGATTTGTTTTCATAAGAATGATCATGCCAGAATTTTGCAAAGTAATTTGCAGGAGCTTCTTTATAGAAATAGGCTGAGTTATTCCAGTGTGCAGGATCAAGCATAACATGTCTGTTAAAGGCTGCACAAACCTGTGCTTTGATGGCTTTTTCATCATCATTTCCACCATCAAAGATTCCATTTCCTAATAAAACTTCTTGTGTACTTGGTTTTCCATGTATATAAAGATTATATGCACCACCATTTTTATTGAAGACAAAATCACTGCCTACAACATGTCCACTATAAGTTCCTCTATCACATGTAAAGGTTAATTCATGGGTTGAGTAATAGTTATATACCATAGAAAATCTATGGTAAGACTTAAATATAGTAAATATAAAAATCATGGGAGACTATGAGATATAAAATGTACCGTATAGGATAGATAATTAAAAACGCTAAAATGTCTACCCATGGGCAATGTGGTACTGAGCACAAGCAACAGCGTTATGAGTTGTAGTAAATATGAGGGCTTGAGGGCAAAATGATTTTTTGATAAAACTTTATATAAGCATTAATTATTTATGTTAAAATATAGTTACTATGTATAGAATATGTAATTTAATTATTTGATTGCTAAATTAAGGGTAAAGGGAGAGAAATTATATGATAGGGTTATATATTATAATAATTTTAGTAATTATTATTGCTTTAACATTAAAAAAGAGTAAGTATGATAAAAGTAATTACAAAAAAGAATCAGGCAATGGTTTCTTTGGAGTTATGATGGACAAGGGCAAATATGGAGAATATCTATCCTTCAATATTTTAGAAAAAATAAAAGGGGAGCATAGAATACTTACTAATGTATATTTACCGAAAGAAAATGGAGAAACAACAGAGATTGATTTAATATATTTACACGAGACAGGAATTTATGTTTTAGAATCAAAAAATTATAGTGGTTGGATCTTTGGAGATGAAAAAAGCAAGTATTGGATGCAAACTTTAAAGAACGGACAGAAGGAAAAGTTTTATAATCCAATAAAGCAAAACAATACTCATATAAAATACTTAATAAAATTATTGAAAGTTGACGAAAAGTTAGTAAAGTCAATTATAGTTTTTAGTGAAAGATGCATTATAAAGAAAATGGAAGTTCACTCAGAGAATGTAAAAGTTATTAATAGATATACCTTAAACAAAACGATAGAAAAGCTTATAAGTAATTCTCCTAAAGTATTTGCAGCAGGTGAGATTATTGAGCTATATTATGAATTAAAGTCTTATACATGTGTTAGTAAAGATGTAAAAGAAAATCATATAAAGCAGATTGAAGAAAAACAAAATTTGAAATGTAATTCAATGAATTCGGGTCTAATAAAAGAAAATATTAAAAGTAAGAATATTGATAGAGAAATTATAAATAATGTAGAAGAAATTAAATTAGGAGAAAAAGAAATTAATAATGAAAGTGAAATGGAAGAAAAGCGAGATAAAGTGACCATAGATATAAATAGAAATGATGTATGTATAGGAAATCTTGTTACAAGAAAAATTAGAGAAAAGTTAGATGAATCTGGTGGACATGCATCCATTAAATTATTTAGAGGTGATTCTTGTGAAATAAGTTACGATTCAAATAAAAATGGACTCGTTTCACCTAAAATACCAGTTCCAGATCAATTAACATGGGAAGCATTTAATGCAGCCGTAGAAGTTGTAATAAATAATGGAGGAAAAGCACCAAAAGGAAGTGCTAGATCAAAGGGCGCCAGACTTGGAAATGATAAGCTTCCATTGAATTCTGTGGAAGGCTATGTAGCACATAAGGTACATGGAGTGAAAGAAGGACAAAGTGCATTTGGCCCAGGCTTTGTAATTTTTGCGATTTTAGATTGGGCAGGTATATGCAATAATGAAAAAGGATTCTTAACTATAAAGCCTTCATTCTTGATGGAACTTGAAGAAAGTAAAATTGAAAAGAAATCAATATAATGATTATTTATTTATATTTTAAAATATAAATAAATAATCGAAACTTATCTGTATTAGTATTATTGTGGTGGTATAATATGATAAAGATAATTTTATACACTTTGAGGTCGAGATATTTTTAAAAATTGGAGTTATAAAAGAATCATTAAGTATGATCTATGAATAATTATAAGTATATCCTATATTTTAATAGAAATGGAGTTAATATATTATGGCAATTTTTTCACCGGTTCAAGTTAATATAGTTTTATTTATTTTATTGCTTATTTTATTTGGACATACTTATTTTAATATGAATAGAAAAAATATAACCAATAGATTGTTTATGTGGATTATGGGATTAACAGCATTTGCCATAATGCTAGAGATTTTAAGCGTTATATTAAATAATCCAAATTTAAAACAATTTATGGTAATGCAAAAGATTGTCAATGTTCTTGGATTTTCAGTGACTCCTATCATTCCATTTCTAGGATATATATTCAGTAAAGAATGGGTAAATAGGTATCAGAAAGATAAAATCAAACTAAATAAAATACTTTTATTACCGCTACTCATAAATGGGATAATGGCATTTGTAAGCTATAGTGTAAACTTGCTTTTTTATGTAACTAGTGAAAATACTTATGAACGTGGACCTTTATTTTTTATATTACCTTGTGTAAGTTACTTTTACTTTGGGTACAACTTATATTTTATTTACAAACAGCGTAAAAGGTTTTCTTGGTGGGAGCTTCGTATATTTAATTTATTCTATATTGCAGCAGGAGTATTTACAGGTATTCAGATTGTATATTCTAGTTATCTAACTATTTGGAATGGAACTGCAATGATGATAGTTATTATTTATATCTTCATATTAAATGATCAGGTACATAGAGATAGGCTGACGGGATTAGAAAATTATTCATCCTATGAACGCTATATTGAAAATATCTCTTTTAAGAAGATTAATAAGCTTTTTATAATTAATATTGATATAGATGATTTTAAAAGTGTTAATGATAAATTTGGGCATAACGAAGGCGATGAAGCACTTAAAATGTTTGCTAATCTACTAATTGAGAGTTTCTCGCTAAGAAGAAAAAAATTGATACGTGTAGGCGGGGATGAATTTTTAATTTTATTAGAAGTTGAGCGGAAAGAAATAGTTGATAATTATATTCAAAATTTAAATAAAAACATTGAGGCATATAATAAAACTAAAGAGAAACCATATGAACTTAAATTCAGTTATGGAGTGGCATGTTGTAGTAACGCTAAAGAAGATATCCATGACATTTTGAAATGTGCAGATAAATTGATGTATGAGCAAAAGAAAAGTAGAAAGATGAAGTTATAATTTAGCACGTAAAATTAAAAAAGATAAGAATTTAGAAAATTACAAGCTTTATTGCTGGTATATTTAAATAGTGGTAAAATTATTATTGGAAAATAAATTTTAAGATATAATTTAGTAGAAACTAGACAAGATTATAGCTTGAATTGTAAGGAAGTGAGAAACGTGGAAAAACAAATAATAGATCTTAAAAGAGATGCATATAAAAAGCTATTAGAGTGGAAAAATAATCATAATAATAAGGTACTATTAGTAGAAGGTGCAAGACAGGTAGGAAAAACTTATTTAGTAAAAAAATTTGCAAGAGAAAATTATAAGCATTTAATATATATAAATCTGTTGGAAGAAACAGGAGAGGACTTACTTACAATTTATAATATAATAAAAGAAGAACGTCTATCAGGAAAACTAGACAGGGAAAAAACAAATACATTAAAAGAGATGTTTAAGAGATTCTCTAACAATTTTGAAGACAATGAAGAATGCATAATTATAATAGATGAAATACAAGAATCTTATAAGATTTATAATATGATAAGGCAATTTGCAAGGGAATTTAAAGCACATTTTATCATGACTGGAAGTTATTTGGGAAGAGTTGTTATGCAGAAAGAGTTTTGGTCTCCAATGGGTGATGTAGATTTCCTTGAAATAAAGCCATTATCATTCACTGAATTTGTTAATGCGCTTAATTTAACACAAGCTTATGAGTCATTAGATTTGTATGGAGATGGCGATAAAAAGGATTATGATTTATTTTATGATAAGTATAAAGATTACTTAGAAGTTGGCGGGTATCCAGAGATAGTATGCGAATACTTAAGAAATCACAAGGAAAATATTAATGATTTGTTTGAAAAATTATTAAGAGTATTTTGTGAAGAATCTTCAAGATATTTTGATGGAGATATATTGACTACAAGAGTGTTTGAAGACTGCATAAGCGCAATAATTGAAATTCTAGCTAGAGGAAAAAAAGGCATTAAGGAAAGCAGTTATACGGAAGAATTACAGCAAATAATAACCAAACAATATTCAAGTAATATCACGAAGGAAAATTGTAATAGAGTACTTCAATGGTTTTACACGTCAAAATTTGTTAAAGACTGTGATAAGCTTATAGATTTTGAATTTACCAATATAAAAAAGAGACAAAGATATTTTTTGTCAGATGTTGGTATGGCAAATTATGTGATGAAAAAAGCAAACCTATTAGCATCGGAATCTAGCGGGTTATTAAATGAAACGTTTGTTTACCACTGTCTTTTGGATAAGATATCTATAGTTCCTATGTTTGGCATCTATGGTGATGGAGAACTTGATTTTGTCTATAGAGATAGGGAAAACGGGCATGTTTACGGAATAGAAGTTAAGGCTGGTAAGAATCCAGGTAAAACCATAACAAAATCATTAGCTAATGGAAAAATTAATTTTGCAGTTTATCTAAAAGGGGTAACGCAAGGTGGAATTGCAAACAAGACTTATACAATTCCAATATTTTTATTTCCAAGATTTGAGTTCAGAAAAATATAAAGATACTGTGATAAGAGTTTATGTAATGTAAGCTCTTATTTTATGGTAAAATATACTTATAATATAGATTAATTAACACTTTTACGTGTTTATAAAGATTAGATCTATGTAAAAAACGGTGAAAAATACAGCAAGGTTTATAATTTAGCTTAAAAGGAAGTGATTCAAATTATTAAAAGATGTGAATGGGTGACAAAAGAAGAATTATATATTGAATATCATGATAAGGAATGGGGAGTGCCGGTATATGATGATAGGAAACTATTTGAAATGTTGTGCTTAGAAGGAGCTCAAGCAGGCTTAAGCTGGTGGACTATTCTTAAAAAAAGAGAAAACTATAAAGAAGCTTTTGATAATTTTGAAGCTGAAAAGATAGTGAAATATACTGAAGAAAAATTAGAACAATTAATGCAAGATAAAGGCATTGTTCGTAATAGAAGAAAAATTGAAAGTGTTGTAACTAATGCAAAAGCATTTCTGAAAATTAAAGAAGAGTTTGGCTCATTCTCCAATTATATATGGAAGTTTGTGGACAATAAGCCTATTATTAATTCATGGGGAAGTATAGGAGAAGTTCCGGCTTCAAATGAATTAAGTGATAAAATGAGTAAGCAACTAAAAAAAGATGGTTTTAAATTTGTTGGAAGTACAATTTGTTATTCCTTTATGCAAGCAGTTGGAATGGTTAACGATCATACAACTGAATGCTTTTGCTATACAAAATTAATTTAGTTAAGAATATTCTTAGGAAGAATCATGTAAATTAAATAATATGATTTTTATATAATACGATGCAACTAAATGGAGTAAAAAGTGTAATTTTAAAGTAGAAAACGAGGAGGATTTTACATATGGCAATAGAAAAAGTTAAAGAGTATTTCAAAAAATATGGTACTGATAATCGTGTGCAAGAGTTTGACGTGTCAAGTGAAACCGTAGCACTTGCAGCAGAAGCATTACATTGTGATCCATGCAGGATTGCAAAGACGCTTTCATTTATGGTAGCTGAAAATCCGATTTTGATTGTAGTTGCTGGGGATGCGAAAATTGATAATCCAAAGTACAAAGCACATTTTAAGGCAAAAGCCAAAATGCTTACACTAGAGGAAACTGAAAACTTAATTGGTCATGCCGTTGGTGGAGTTTGTCCTTTTGCTATAAATGAAGGTGTAAAAGTCTATCTTGATGAATCATTAAAAAGATTTCAAACTGTGTTTCCTGCTTGTGGAAGTGGTAATAGCGCAATAGAGGTGACCATAGAAGAATTAGAAAAGTATTCTGGTTATGATGAATGGATTGATGTTTGTAAAGGTTGGAACAATTAAAGAAGTTGATTATAATATAGGGATTTTAATATCAACATATGAAACTTGTGGTAAAATAAGTAATTTAAATAAAAATGTTATATAATTAGAGATAGAATATTTAAAAAGTAAATAATCTATCTTTTTTATATTTTAGAAATAAATTATTAAATATAGAGTCTGATAATTCGTAAGAAATGAGATGAATATTATGAATACTAAAAAGTGCTTTTATAATATTGGATTTAATCATATAAAAAAGGCTAGTTTTAAAACAAAATTAATATCATCATTTCTGATTATTTCCATATTACCAATCTTATCTATTGAGATATTTTCTTATTATTATTCTACTAATAAAATAGAAAATAAAATATCAAGGCTAATGGATTTTAGTCTTACACAATCTGCTAAAAGTATAAACACTACTCTTTCTTCTTATGAAGATTTAGATATGCAGATTGCCAGCGATGATGAACTCACAAAACTGATTGATAAATATGATGTTGGAAATAATACGGATATAAATACCCAAGTGGCATTGAATGATATTAAAGGCAAATTAACTGTTTACGCTTATTCAAAACTGGGAATTGTTAATATTGATATACGTACTAATAAAAATCATAAGATAGCTTCATATAACAGAATAAATGGACATGCAATACCAGATATCTGGAAAAGGTATGACGATATAATTGAAAAAAATGATTATGAAGATGAGACTAGCAGATACGGAACAATATGGAGCGGAATGTCATATACGCAGCCATTGGTAGAAGAAACGTATAATTTGATTAATGTGTATTCAAATATAATTGACTTTACAAGTGACAGAATAATCGGAGTTCTTTGTATAAGCATAAATGAAGACGTTTTACAAAAGACTTATAACTTAAATTCAGATGATCTGCATGCCAATAATATCAATGTATATTCATTAATTATAGATAATGAAGGTACAATAGTATCTTATGAAGATAGAAATTATATTGGGAAAAATATATACTATTTAGCTAATAAAAAAGATAGAAATTCAGAGGACCTAAACAATACTATAATTAATTCTCATATTGTAAAAGGAAATTCACTAATTGTAAACACTAAGAGCTTAAAAATAAGTAACTGGTATATTGTGAATATAATTAATGAAAATAAATTATTTTCCGAAGTAAATCTGAGCATAAGAATTATTATTATAGTTATTGTTATAGTAATACTCTTTTTCATATTTTTTATAGTGCTAGTTTCAAATAGGTTGACAAGCTCCATAAGAAAAATTGTTGCGGCAATGAAGAAAGCACAGAAAGGAGAATTATCTGTAAGGATAGAGGAGGATATAACTGATGAGTTTTCTATAATTGCACTAACCTTTAATAAGATGATATCTCATATTAATGAGTTAGTTGAAAAACTTAGAATTCAGATGAATTTAACTTCTGAAGCAGTAAAATTGCAAAAAGAAGCAGAAATAAGAGCGATTGAGGCTCAGATTAATCCACATTTTTTATATAATACTCTTGACTGTATCAACTGGATGGCAATTGAAAAGGAGGAGTATGAAATTAGTAAAATGCTTAAAAGCTTAGGTCAAATATTAAGATATTCAATTAATCAAAGTAATAAAATAGTTTCTTTTTCACAAGAAATTCAATGGCTTAAGCAGTATTTATATCTTCAGGAAAGCAGATTTGATAATTCCTTTAAAACTGAAATTAAGTTCGATAAAGAAGTTCCGGAATTTAAAATACACAAGCTTATGCTGCAGCCACTAATCGAAAATTCTATTATACACGGATTTGAGGGCTATACATCTGGAGGTATTTTAGAACTGTCAATTGAAATGAAGGAAGCGGATATAGTGATTTTTATAAAAGATAATGGAAAAGGAATTGATGGTGAAAAAGTAAAATATATTAATAGCCTTGTAAGTGAAGCTAAGATTATTAATAAAGGAGAGCATATTGGAATAGAAAATGTAATATCAAGACTTAGAATATATTATGGAGATTATTATAAGTTCAATATAGAAAGTGAAATTGGCAGAGGGACAAGTATTTGCATTAGAATACCTAAAATAAAATAATTATATAAGATATTTCTTAGAGTTTCTATTCATAATATATGTTGGATATATTAAAAATAACTAAGTTTTCAGGGGGAAGTATATGAACATTGTTGTTATTGAAGATGAGATTAGGACTAGAAGAGGAATTATAAAATTATTACCTAAAATCAACGAAAATTATCATGTTATAGGTGAAGCAAATGATGGCTTAGAAGGTTTTAATATAATAGAAAAAACAAAACCACAGGTAGTTATAACAGACATTAAAATGCCAGGAGTAAACGGATTAGAGATGCTTAAGAAGCTTAATGAATCTGAAATTAAGGTTAAGATGATAATTATTACAGCGTATTCAGAATTTGAATTTGCCAAGAAAGCTATTTCAGTTGGAGTTACTGATTATTTATTAAAGCCCATAACAGTTGAAGACTTGAAAAATGTCTTTGAAAAAATAGAAAAAGATATTGATAGGGAAATAGAAAAAGAAAGTTATCAAAGAATTAACATAATGACTTTTGAACAAATGATAATAGAGATGATAGAAGGGAAAATAAAGATTAACAAAGTATATGAACACTATTCAGGTAAGATAAATGAATATAATTTTAATTATGTTATTGTAGCCAAATTACTTAATACTCATGTTGAAAAATATAATTTATTAAAAGAATGTATAGATAATTTGTTTAAGCATATTGAAAATTTAAAATATATTCTTATAGAGTATGAATATAGTAATGAAATATTAATCTTATTTTCATCAAAGGATTCGGAAGTAAATATTGAAAAAGAATTGAATAAGAAATTATTCAATTTATTTCGTAATAATGGATTTGAAAACTGCATTGTTGCTGGTCTTTCTAAATTAATTTCAATTGATGAACTTGCGAGTAAAGTGAAAGAAATAAACAGGAATTTAAAATGGTCATTGTTATTGAAAAAGGATGTTATAGTTACTGAGAATGCAATATCAAGCATATGCACTAAAACTTTTAAATATCCTAAGGAAATTGAGCAGTTAATTATGGCTGCAATTGGTGAGCAGGACTATATTAAATTAAGTAATTTAATAAATAAGTTTTTAAGTTATTGCAAATCAGGTGAATATCATCCAGATAGTATCATAGATGGTGTAGATTGTTTCGTGATTTCAATAATTAACATAATGAAAGATATTAATTATGAGTTGTTTATTAAAATTAATAATGAAAGAATATTAGAAAAAGTTAAAAATAGTACAAGCTGGTGTGAAATAGAGGATATTTTAAAAAATATAATAAATATAGTATCTGAATTAAATAATAAAGATTCAAAGGCATCATACAGTTTAATTGTATATAAGACTATTAATAAAATAATAAATGATTATGCAGAATGCATTTCATTAGAAAATATAGCAGCAAGCCTTAATGTCACCCCTGAATATCTTTCTACATTATTTTATAAGGAAGTAGGAACTAATTTTACAAGCTATTTAAAGGAATACAGAATAAATAAATCCAAGGAATTACTTATTAGTAGTAATTTAAAAATAGGAGAGATTGCTAAGAGGGTTGGATACAATGACCCAAAATATTTTTGTAAAGTATTTAAAAGCGTTACAGGTGTTTGTGCAGGAAAATACGTTACAATGCATAAATAAAATTGATTAGTTTTTTACACTTTTCTTAAAACTTTGGAATTGGATTAGAGTATTGTAAGAAATATAATGATAGTAACAGATGCGCATCCTGCATTGTATATGTTTACATTTATCCAAATGAGTTTATGTCGAAGATATGAATTTTAAAGTGGGGGGATTAAATTGAAAAAAACCATATCATTAATAATAAGTGCTGTACTTTCTTTAAGTTTGATTGGCTGCGGATCATCAAGTACTCAACAAACTGCTAGCAATACTAACGGGAAGGTTACGCTAAAAGTTTGGAGTTATTATAACGACAATGAAAAAAAATCATTTAATAATTTAGTTGATAAATTTAATAAGTCTCAAGATAAAGTAGAAGTAGTAAATGAATATGTACCATTTGCAGACATAAAGAAGCAGTTTTCAGTAGGAATAGCAGCACAAAATCTACCAGATCTTGCCGTTATAGATAATCCTGATCATGCAGCATTTGCAGCAATGGGAATGTTTGAAGATATAACAGATAAAGTTAAAGACTGGGATGAAAAAGATAATTACTTTGAAGGTCCATGGAAGTCAACAATGTATAACGGCAAAAATTATGGAATTCCTATGGATAGCAATTGTTTAGCGTTATTTTATAATGAGGACCTTCTTAAGCAGGCAGGAGTTACTCCTCCTCAAACATGGGATGAGCTTAGAACAGCTGCGAAGAAACTTACAAAAGATGGGGTTTATGGTTTGTCATTATCTGCTGTGAAAAGCGAAGAAGGTACATTCCAATTTATGCCTTTCTTATTATCTTCAGGAGGAAGTGTAGAAAAAGTTAATTCTCCAGAAGTAGTAAAATCACTTCAATTGTGGACAGACCTACTTAAAGATGGGTCTTTAAGTAAAGAATGCATTAATTGGGATCAACCTGGTGTTGAGAAGCAGTTTGCTACAGGTAAAGCAGCTATGATGATAAATGGGCCATGGCAATTTTCAACACTTAAGAGTGATGCTCCTAATATGAAGTGGGCATGTGTAAAAATTCCTAAAGATCAGAAATATGCTTCAGTCCTTGGTGGTGAAAATATAGGAATTGTTAAAGGGCACCATCCTGAAGAAGCATGGGAATTTTTAAAGTTTATTGGAAAGGCTGATAATGTTAGAGAATTCATAAATAATACAGGATATTTTCCACCTAGAAAAGATTTAGCTAACGATAAAGTTTGGACTGAAGATCCTAATAAAGCAGTTTTCATGGATCAAATGCAGTATGCTATGCCTAGAGGTCCACATCCAAAATGGCCTCAAATTTCCGAAGCAATTTACACTGCATACCAAGAATCTTTGACAATGCAGAAGAGCCCTCAAGAAGCATTAGATGAAGCTCAAACAAAGATTGATGCGGTATTAAAGTGATTTGTAAAGGTTAATATGGTTGAGGTGCTTTAATTAAGCCCTCTATCCATATTAAATAGAAAATGAAAAGAGGTGGTAATATGCATAAGAATAGAGTGGGTTATATGTTTATTGTACCAGCCGTTATATTTATGCTATTATTTGTTGGTTATCCAATAATATATAATATTTTACTAAGTTTGCAAGACGTTAATGTTATGACTGTAAACAGTCCAATAAAAGAATTTGTAGGGTTTAAGAATTATATAGAATTATTTAAAAGCTCTGTGCTTCTGGTGGCTATCGGAAATACTCTTTATTATACTGTTGTATGTATAATTTTTCAATTTGTGCTAGGTTTTGCATTTGCATTGTTCTTTAATATAGAATTCACTTTTTCAAAATTTATAAGAGGTTTGGTTATGGTATCTTGGTTAATACCAATGACTATTAATGCATTATCATTTAAATTTATGTTTAGTCCAAGTGGTGGAGTTATTAATCAAATACTTATGAATCTTCATGTTATAAATCAGCCTTTGGACTGGCTTATACAGCCTAATAGTGCAATGTGGGGACTTATTATAACTAACGTATGGGTTGGAATCCCTTTTAATATGATTCTTTTAACAACTGGATTGAGTACGATTCCTAAATCTATTTATGAAAGTGCCAGTCTTGATGGAGCAAATTGGTTTCAAAAACTATTTTATATAACTATTCCATCTATAAAACCTGCAATTTTGTCAGTGTTAATGCTTGGATTTATTTATACATTTAAAGTATTTGACCTTGTTTTTATAATGACAAATGGTGGACCCGTAAATGCAACAGAAGTTTTGTCTACTTTATCATATAAGCTATCATTCAATCAATATAGCTATAGCCAAGGTTCAGCAGTAGCCAATATTCTGTTCTTAACTCTATTTATAGTAAGCCTATTCTATGTAAAATTAATAAAAGAAGATGAGGTGATGTAATTTGGAGGAAAGAAGATATATTAAACCGAGAACTAACATTATTTTAAATATTATAGCTGTAATAGTTGGAGCAATATTTCTATTCCCTTTATATTGGGTAATTATAAGTTCATTTAAAAGTGATGCTGAAATATTTAGAAATCCTCCGACCTTTTTTCCTGAACAGCTTACATTAAGTGCATATGCTGCTCAAATAACTGGTGAATATAGCATATTCAAAGGGTTTTTTAACAGCTGTTTCATAAGTTTTTCGGTTCTTGTGATCACATTGCTTTTTGCAGTGCCATCAGCATATGGTCTTGCAAGGTATAGAATTAAAGGTAAAAAATTATTTATTCAATCATTTCTTATTACTCAGATGCTTCCGGCAACTTTATTATTAACGCCAATGTTTATAATATTTGGGAGATTTAGAATATTAAATACCTACTTATCACCTATTCTTGCTGACTGCACAATATCTATACCATTTGTTGTAATTATACTAAGAACGTATTTTTTATCCATACCTAAGGAGCTGGAGGACTCTGCCAGGGTTGACGGGTGCAATACATTCCAGGCTTTTATAAGAATTATACTTCCAGTATCTTATCCAGGTATTATAATGGCTGCAGTATTTTCATTCTTATTTGCATGGGGGGATTTGATTTTTGCTTTAACATTTATGAATGAGCAAAGCATGAGGCCAATGACTGCAGGAATTTATAATTTTATGGGGCAATACGGTTTAGCTTGGAATAAAATAATGGCTTTTGGTACACTCACTATAATTCCGGTAGTAGCAATATTTATATTCATGCAAAAATATATAATCGGTGGTCTAACTAGTGGTGCAGTAAAAGAATAATTAAAATATTACAGGAAAAAAGTTAGGTAAATAAATGCTTTAGGAATTCACAATAGACTGAGAAGAATAATAAATAGGAGGGATTAATATGGGACAATTTGATGATAACAGAGAATTTTTATTAGGATATTTTGAGGAAAAGGATGGAGCTCTTTGCTATAGATATGATGCAGAACGTCTTATTATCATGCCGTGGGGGCCAAATAGTTTAAGGATTAAATCCACAAAAGAGCCAGATATGCCTATGGAGGATTGGGCGCTTATAGAACCAAAACCATCTAATGCTAAGATCAGTATTGAGGAGTATAGTGCAAAAATCGTAAATGGTAAGATTATAGCAGTAATTAATCAGATTGGAAAATTAGAATTTTATAATCAGAAAGGTGAATTGTTGTTAGAGGAATATGTTCGTAATCGTAAGGATATGTATAGTTCTACTTGTAGTTCTTTGGAAGTGGAAGGAAGAGAATTCAAGCCGATTATAGGAGGAGATTATCATCTAAGCATGAGGTTTGTTTCTAATCCAGATGAAAAAATCTATGGTATGGGGCAATATCAACAGCCGTTCTTAGACGTGAAAGGAGCAGATTTAGAGTTAGCACACAGAAATTCTCAGGCTAGCGTGCCATTTGCTCTATCATCTTTGGGTTATGGATTTCTTTGGAACAATCCTGCAGTGGGACGTGTGAATTTTGGGAAGAATATTACTACATGGGAAGCATATTCTACAAAGAAGCTGGATTATTGGATTACTGCAGGAGACACTCCTGCAGAGATTGAAGAAGCATATGCTGATGCAACTGGAAAAGTTCCTATGATGCCAAAATACGCTATGGGATTCTGGCAATGTAAGTTACGCTATCAGACTCAAGAAGAACTTTTAGAAGTAGCAAGGGAATATAAGAAACGTAATCTTCCTATCTCTGTTATTGTGGTAGATTTTTTCCACTGGCCACTCCAAGGCGAATGGAAGTTTGATCCAACATACTGGCCAGATCCAGATGCTATGATAAAAGAACTTAAGGACATGGGAATTGAATTGATGGTATCTATTTGGCCAACTGTAGATTATAGAAGTGAAAATTTTGACGAAATGATGAATAAGGGATTGCTCGTTAGAACAGATAAAGGTTTCCGCATTTGTATGAATTTCATGGGAAATACTATACATTATGACCCTACTAATCCTGAGGCAAGAGAGTATGTATGGCAGAAAGCTAAGAAAAATTACTACGATAAGGGTGTAAAGATTTTCTGGCTTGATGAAGCAGAGCCTGAATATAGTGTTTATGATTTCGAAAATTACCGATATCATTTAGGACCAAATGTGCAGGTAGGAAACATTTATCCTATGATGTATGCAAAAACATTCTTTGATGGTATGAAAGCAGAAGGACAGGAAGGTATAATTAATTTGCTACGCTGTGCATGGGCTGGATCTCAAAGATACGGTGCATTGGTTTGGTCAGGTGATATACATTCTTCCTTTAAAAGTCTCAGAAATCAATTTGCAGCAGGATTAAATATGGGACTTGCAGGAATTCCTTGGTGGACTACAGACATTGGAGGATTCTTCGGAGGACATATTGATGATCCAGATTTCCATGAGGTATTGATCCGTTGGTTTGAATACGGAACTTTCTGCCCAGTTATGAGACTTCATGGTTATCGCTGGCCTTTCAAGCCTCAGTATGGAACAACAGGTGGAGCTGAATGCGTATCCGGTGCTGATAATGAAGTATGGTCTTATGGAGACAAGGTATATGAAATCTGCAAGAAGTATTTGAAAATAAGAGAAGCAATGATGCCTTATATTACTACTTTAATGGAAGAAGCACATAAAAAAGGAACTCCAGTCATGCGACCAATGTTCTATGATTTTCCAGAGGATAAGCTTTGTTGGGATAATGAATCGCAATATATGTTTGGGCCAAATATCCTAGTTGCACCTATTATGGAAAAAGGTCAGACTGAACGTGAAGTATATCTGCCATCAGGGTCAAATTGGACTAATGCATGGACAAAAGAAAAAATGGAAGGTGGACAAACAATACTTGTAGATGCCCCAATTGATCAAATTCCATTGTTTCTAAGAGATTATAAGGAAGGATCTTGCACTATAAATATTTAAAATTAATATCATAAATCGGCAGTTTGGGGGTATAACTCTAGCTGATTAAATAGGTTGATTTTTATCATTGTTAAATAGGATGTATTTAGATAAGAGTTTATGTAATGTAAGCTCTTATTTTTATGGTAGAATGTATTTATATTGTATTTTGTTGGGTGGAATTAAAATGAATCAAATATATACTTCAAAAGAACAGATAATATTGCTAAAAGAAATATGTGAAGTCCATTATAGTATAAAAGAAGCCATTTTATATTAAGATATGGAGGAATTAATAATTTTAAAATTGATTTCAGAAGTTAAAATGAAAAATACAAGCTTTTAGAATCTAAATTACAGGAAGAATAAAATAATTTTTAATTTATATTAGTAACTTTCATTTTTAAGCATATATCCTATATAGATAAATTATTTATATAGGAGCGTGTTAAAAATGAGAGAAAGAAAATGTGTTAAATTTAATGTGAATATGTATGAGGATACAAAGTTTAAAATAATAGATAGAATGGAAAAAAGAGATCTTATAAATTATGTTTGGACTAGGCTTGTGGTTCTTGCAGGTAAGGTCAATTTAGAAGGAGAATTATTTTTATCTAGAAATATACCATATACTCTAGAGACTTTGGCTATAGAGTTCAATAGAGAAGTATCTGAAATAGAATTAGCTATAAAAACTTTTATAGACTTAGAAATGGTTGAATTTACTCAAGATAAAATATATAAAGTAAAAAACTTTGTAAAGCATCAAAATATTAAAACAAAAGAAAAAGTTCAAAATAAACATAAAGCAGAAGAAGTTGAAATTAACGATAAGAAACAGCTAAGCAGCAGCTGTATAGAGAATATCAATGTGGAGAGTGAGAATAAACATAAGGATAATAAAGTAATTGATATAAAAGATAATATTGCAAATAAAAATGTAACTAATGCTGATAATAAAAGCTGTATGGAAACAAGTACAAGTGTACCTTTAAACAGCTGTAATAAGAATGTAACAGAAGCAGATAATGAAGCCACTCAGAAATTAAATATGGAAAAATACAAAAGCAAAGAGAATTTACCTAATGAGATAGTAACTACCTTAGAGAAGAAAGCAGTAAAAAATAAAAGTAAGCCTAAGAAAAAAGAGAAGATTAATGAAATTAGTATTGTTGATGAAGTAGAAAATGATGATCTGATGAAGATTACTGAAGGGGAGCCGGTAATAGGAAAAGATGAGGAGATTGTTTTGGCATTTAGCTTTTGACAGAAGGAAAAACTTCAAGAAAAGACTTTGATGATCAAACTAGAGTAGATGTATATATTGCATACAAATTATCAATTTTATTACAGTGCAAAACAATTACAGATGGGACATATTATGGTGATGATAGCAGTGAATATTGGAATATAATTTTTGATAAAGGTGAACCATCTTTAGCAGATGATTTAGAAACTGAATTTTTGGGAGATGGTGATGGTAAAGTAAAGATTATAAGAAGAATGGCTCTTGAAGAATTAAAATTGATTAGATAAAGTTTTAGAAGTTATTATGCAAATAGATATGCATTTGTGAGAGGATATACGAAATGGAAAGTTATTTTATTTTTAAGAGCGAAGATGAATTTTATACATGTTTCTTGTTTTGCAGCGATCCACTTAACAAGAGGAAACCTGATATTGATTATGAGGATTTAATTAATTATTTATAACAAAGAATAGATTATGAGCTTGCATTTTATAAAGAAAATAGATTACTATGATATTTTTATCTTATCGTAGCAAGCTATTTGTTTATATTAGTTTTGTATATTAAAAAAACTATTTTTGTTTACTTTAAAATATGTAGAACTTAAATAATATCGAAACGACTAACTATCAACTTTTGATTTAGATTGGTGCATTCCTTTAGCTTTTGCTTCCTTCAGAGTTAAAATATTAATCAATGCAGGTACGAGCAATTAAAAAGCATACAGGACAAAATACTGCAAACTAGGACAGGAATATTCTTACAAGGAATTTTATAATACATAGTGAAAGGGGAAAGGATAGATGAGTTTTGGAAAGTCATTACAAAGCGCAATTGATTATATGGAGAGTCATCTTCTAGAGAAGATCAATTACGAAAATGTAGCAAAAGAGGTGCATATGTCATGTTACAACTTTCATAGAATATTCAGTTTAATGGCTGGAATGACAGCAAATGAGTACATTCGTAATAGAAAGTTATCACTAGCAGGACAAGAATTACAGCTAACTGACAGTAAAATTATTGACGTTGCCTTTAAGTATGGTTACGAAACACCAGAAAGTTTTACAAAGGCTTTTTATCGGTTTCATGGCGTATCACCAAAGTTAGCTAAAAGAAAAGGAACTCAACTCTGTCTCTTTAACCCTTTGGCCATTAAAATTATATTGGAAGGCGGAAACACTATGAATTATAGGATTGAAGAAACAGGCAAACAAAGATTTATTGCAAAGGTACGAGCATTTAGTAATGAAATTATGAATGAGGCTGGCAATCATGATATTACTGACTTTTGGGGTGAATGTCATAAAGAACATTTAGTAGAAGAAATTATGAATATGAGGCCAGTTGGTAAAAAAGATTTATATGGTCTATGCAGCCCTACCAAGAAGAATGAAATAACTTTTGATTATGGAATTGGAGTACTTATTGATGAAGATACTCATATAGATAATGAAGAAGCAATGCTTAAAAAAGGTTACCGTATATGGGAAGTTGACTCGGCAACCTATGTAGTTTTTAAATGCTATGGTAATAATGGTAATTGTATCAGTGAAATGTGGAGTAGATTTTTTAAAGAATTCTTACCACAGTCTGACTATGAACAGACAGAAGACACTGACTATGAAATTTATCCTGAGGAAGGGGAGACAGGTTTATTTTGTGAATTGTGGATTCCTATAAAGAGAGTATCATAATATAATATGATAGAAGTTTTGTATGGATTTGCTGATAGCTTAGTTATAGATAAGAGGAACTTGTGCTGGTGATAAGAAGAGATAGGAACATAGGGGATTTAAGAAAGTGATTGTGCTTAGATCTGTTAGATAATTTAAATACTTGGCGGTGTATTCTTAAATTGTATAAAAGTGGTCATATTCTATTTGATAGGAGTTAAACTTTTGGTTTATGAATTTATAAGGTAAAAGCATAATTATATAATGAAGCTTAGTACAATCTAAACCACATTATTATAAAACCTATGGATGGATTACATGGTAAATTCTTTGAAACCATCATCGATATTTAATTTTAAATCTTTGTAATGCCGTAAATTTAGAAATGAATTTACGGTATTTTTCTACATTAAACGTAATCTGCACTAGAGAGTGAATTTATTTTATATTAATAGTTAAGGAGAGAAGAAATGATTAATACTAAATATTATGATGGATATGATGGTGAACCTGGAGTTATATTGTATTTTCACTTCAAAGACCAAGAAATATATGAATTAAGCATTTGGAATGGATATTTTGAACCTATGATGCAAGCAATAATTGCAGCAGAGATTAATAAAAGAGATATTTTGTATGATGCTGGAATAGTGTTAGAGTGGAATATGTGTGTGGGCTGGTGCGATACTTATTCTGATAAATGCAAAATCCATAACATAGATCAAGCGATTGAAGAATTTTCACTTTTTGATAGCAGAAATTTAACTAAAACAGATTATAAGAGTATTGATGAGTGCTTGATCAAAGAAATAGAGGAAGTGCAAGCTTTAATTTTAGCATTATTAAGAAGGGCAAGAGATGAAAAATGTGATGTGTATATTGAAAATGATTAGATTTTGAAAGTTGGGATTAGGCTACGCATATAAAATAGTTCTTTTATGAGAGTTTATGTAAAATAAGCTCTTATTTTATGTTAAAATATAGTTATAATGTATATCACTAGGTGTTAGGTGGAGAGTTTTATGAATGATATATACACAAGAAAAGATATAATATTACCAAAAGAAATATGTGAAGTCCCTTATAGTAATGAAGTTGATTATGCCACATTCTCTAGGGCACTTAGAGATGATAATGTTGTGGCAAGTTATAAGATGTATTGGCTGCTGGCTTTATTAGATGAAATTTCTTTGGGTAATTTTGAAATAGAATTTAGAACATTAATATGTAAAATGGTCGTAAAGGCTTGGTATCCTCTTTTGAAATATAAGTTAAGTTTTGGATTATGTGATAATTTAGCAAAAGTAGCTAATTACATTTCAGATACATATAACTTGGAAAGCAATTATGATGAACGTAAGCTTTTTAACTTTATATATTCATCACAAGATAAAACATTAAATAAAATGCTTAAAGAATTAACTTTAAATGTACCGTATAGATTTTTATCACCATTTTTTGAGAATAAACTTAGAGGTCAGAAAAAAGTTCAAAAGCTCATAGAAGAACTATCCAAAGAAGATAATGAAAGCATTTATGAAATTTATAAAAATAATAAGGATGAAAATTGCATTAGGATTAAAGACAATTGGTGTAATTACTTAAAGTTTAACTACAGAATTATTCAAGGCTGGGCGTATTATAGATTAGTATGCTTCCTGCAAAAGCGCAATCCAAATGTACCAGGTATAGCAATGAAATTAGAAGCTCCTAAAAATAGAGACTTGAGAGAGCAGACAAAGATATGGAAGCAAGTTATAGAACAAAGGCATATAACTGACTTGTATACAGGTTTAGATTTCACAGAAACAAATTATAATGATTATGGTGTTTTAAGCATAGATCACTTTATACCTTGGAGCTTTGTCCTTCATGATCAAATGTGGAATTTAGTACCAACTTTTAAGAATATCAATAGTAAAAAAAGTGATAATTTACTCCAATATGATACTTATATTGATAAGTTTTGTGAAATGCAATACGAAGCCTTCTGTTTTGTAGTTGATGAAAACAGAAAAAATCAAATAGAAGAATATGTACAAGTACTTAAGGTTAATAATCTTAAGAAGTTTAAAAAAGAAAATAAGGAAGAGGAATTCGTTAGAAGAATGAAACAAGAGATTGGGCCAGTTTATGGAGTGGCGGTAAATCAAGGGTTTGGAGTTTTGGAAAAATTTATATGTTAGGTGATTGATAGTGAGAGATATAATTAATTTAATTGAAAATGGACATGAGGGCGAGTATCTAGACTTTAAAGCAAAAGATTATATTGATAAAGGGGAGTTTTTGATAGATATCATGTCAATGGCAAATTCAATGTATGAGGATGATAAATATATAATTATAGGTGTGAAAGATAAGATTAATGGAGAAAAAGAGATAAGGGGAATTGAGAATGAAAAAGAACAGGCAGAATTTCAGCAGCTTGTTAACGATAATATTGAACCTAAAATAAAATTTGAATACAGAATAGTCTCATATAAAGACAAAATTTTAGGGTATTATAAAATCTCAAAAGATAATAGAGATAGACCGTATATAGCCAAAAAACAATATACAAAAGGGAGAAATATTAGACAAGGTGAATGTTATATCAGAAAAAACTCAACTAATTCAATAGCACTAAGGAGAGATTATGATATTTTTTATAACGAAAGAAAAGATATTAAAATATCAATTAAAGATTATATAATAGTTGTTCGAACTATTAAAAATCCAAATTCTTTTGGTCCATATGTAGATGCTCCACTTAAAATAAATTTAATAAATAAAGGCAACTCGAAAATAATTCTTCTAGGAGGATATATCTTAATAAAAGACGATGAGGGAAAAGTAGTATGCCGGAATGAAGTTGTAGGACATAAAAATATTGGCAGAAACTTAGATTTTAAATTAGAGTTAGATCGAAAGGATCAATTCTTAGATGATTTATTTTTGAGTTTTGGTTCCGAAGATTGTGTGCGATTAGGAATGGATGAATATGGAGATTGCTCTAGTTTGTTCAATATAGAAATTATATTAGAAGATACTGAAGGGAATGAGTATAAGGCAAGTCAAGAAGGTGTTGCAATTAAAGCAAAAGGTGATATTTTGCACAAGGTAAGAAGATTAAGAGGCATTAAAGAATTTAGATTTGGAAGTATATTTAAAAAATAATATTAGAGGTTTAGGAGAAAATAAATGTTTTTATACAAAATAAATGAAGACAAGCTAAACGAAATAAAAGAAATACCTTTTAAAAAAGAAATAGAATTACATAAGTTATGTGAAAGTAACCTTGAAAATATATTTGGATTAAAGTTTATTAAAAGAGAATTTGCTTTTAATAATTTTAGGTTAGATACTTTAGCTTTTGATGAGAGTAGCAAGGCTTTTGTAATAATTGAGTATAAAAATACAAGTAGCTTTAGTGTGATAGATCAAGGTTATGCTTATTTATCTCTATTATTAAATAATAAGGCTGAGTTTATACTTGAATACAATGAAAATTGTAATACGACTTTAAAGAGAGATGATATTGATTGGTCACAATCAAGAGTTATATTCGTATCACCATCATTTAATAATTATCAAAAGGAGTCAATCAACTTTAAAGATTTACCTTTTGAACTGTGGGAAGTTAAGAAATTTTCAAATAATACAGTTTATTTTAATAATATTAAGCCATCTAAAACATCTGAATCAATAAAAACAATAAACAAAGCAAATACAAATACTCAAACTAGAAATGTAATTGATGAAGTGATTGTATATACAGAAGAAGATCATTTTAAAAATTCTTCTGAAGAAATAATTGATTTATATAATAGGATTAAAGAATATATAACTTCATTAAATGACAACATCACTATAAAAGCTAAAAAATTAGAGATTGGATTTGTTTATAACAATAAAATTATGATAGATATCCATTTGCAAAAGAGAGCATTAAAGATTTGGTTAAACACTAAGTGGGGAACTATAGATGATTCAAAACACCTTGCAAAAGATATGTCTAAAACTGGTCATTGGGGCAACGGGGATTATGAGATTCAAATGTCTGATGATGAGGAATTGGAGTATATTTTTAGCTTGATAAAACAAATCTATAAATTAAAAATCAATAGAGGATAAAGTTAGTCATACGAGAAGTTGAATTAGCAAGGAAATTTTATAAAGAAAAATAACTAGATCATAAAAATAAGGAAAGTAATGCTTATATATTTCATTTAAAGTTTAATAATAAAAGGGGACTTGCTATTAGTAAAGAAATGTTAAAAAGTACTTGAGTTTTTTATAAATATTGTTCTAGGTAGAGCTTAGAAATATTAACTTTCATGAAAAAATACTTTATATTATTCAGAAAATCTTATAAAAATGATTATAGATAATGTGAATTGTGTTATTTAGTGTTTATAAAAACGAACACCATAAGAATTATAGATAAAAAATATTTTATATAGTACAATTAAATATATAAAAATATATTGGATGAGATATAATGATTTCAGGCGAATTAAAAGAATTGAAGCTAGTTTTATATAATTAATTGAAGTGAGTGAAATAATTCTTACTATTTATTTAAAACTTGAGACTTTAGATAGAAAACAAGAAATGGAGACAAAAGAATGATTACATCAGAAGAGATAAAAAGAAGATTATGGGATGGAGCAAATGAATTAAGAGGGTCAATGGATGCAAGCCGTTATAAGGATTATATGCTTGGGTTAATGTTTTATAAGTTTTTAAGTGATAAAACTTTGGAAACTTTTAAAGTAACTGCAGGAGTAGATAAATTATCAGAAAATGAGTTAGTTGAAGAATATATTAAAGCTAAGACTGAGTACGGAGATGAACTTGAAAAAATGATTCAAGGTGTGTTGGGGTATTATGTATCTCCAGAATATCTTTATCAAACATGGCTTAAGGATATTAATTCGGGGGAGTTTGAAGTTCAAAAGGTTACAGATAGTCTTAATAATTTTGAAAGAACAATAGCTGTATCAGGAGATTCAAGTGACTTTAAGGGATTATTCTCTAGTTCGACTCTTGATTTGACAGACACTGCTTTAGGCAGCAATTTAAATGAACGAAGTAAAAATATTAAAGCACTGATATTACTATTTGCTGACCTTAATATGGTAAAATTGCAAAAAGGTGATGTTCTTGGAGATGCGTATGAGTATTTAATTGGCCAGTTTGCAATGGAATCTGGAAAGAAGGCAGGAGAATTCTATACACCACATCAAGTAAGTGAAGTTATGGCGCAGATAGTTGCAAAATCCTCAGAAATTAAGTCAATCTACGATCCAACAGTTGGTTCTGGTTCGTTACTTTTGACTGTTAAAAAGCATTTGGATAAGGATGTTCAAAGAGATCTGTCTTACTATGGTCAAGAAAAGAATACAGCAACTTATAATTTAACTCGTATGAATCTTCTTCTTCATGGAGTGCGTCCAGAAAAAATGACAATCAAGAATGGTGATACTCTTTCAAACGATTGGCCAGAGGATCCGAAAAATCCTAATGAAGGAGTTCAATTTAATGCAGTTGTTATGAATCCGCCTTATTCAGCAAAGAATTGGAATAAAGCGGGATTAAAAGTAAGTGATCCTCGTTTTGAGGTAGCAGGCACTTTACCACCAGATTCAAAAGGTGATTTTGCATTTTTACTACATGGATTATATCATTTGGGAACTAATGGAACTATGGCGATTGTATTACCACATGGGGTTTTATTCCGTGGTTCTTCAGAGGGAGAAATTCGTAAGAGATTATTAGATAAGAATTATATTGATACAATTATCGGTTTACCAAGTAATCTGTTTACAAATACAGGAATTCCAGTTGTAATTATAATATTAAAAAAGAATCGTAAAATTGATGCTCCAGTACTTATTATTGATGCATCAAATAGCTTTATTAAGGTAGGAAAGCAAAATGTACTTCAGGAAAAAGACATTGCTAAAATAGTAGATGTGTACATGGAAAAGGCAGAGATACCAGGATATAGTCATCTTGCTACACGTGAAGAAATCAAAAATAATGAATATAATATGAATATTCCTCGTTACGTTGAAGCTATCGATACAGAAATTAGCCAAGATGTGGATGCTCATTTGCTAGGTGGAATTCCACAAAAAAATATTGAGGATTTAAAAGTTTTACAAGCACTTGTTCCAGATGTTTTGAATAGCTATTTGCAAACAATTCGTCCTGGATATATAAATCTTACAAAGCCAGTATGTGAATTAACAAGTGAGATTCTAAATGATGCTAGAATCACTACTATGTCTGATGAAATCAAGACAAAAACAGAGGATTATATAAAGCAATATTGGGATGTTTTACGAAATGTTGATAGTTCTACTGATCTTAGAAATCTTATGGAAGAAATGCTTGATAGAATCAAGAAGATCTTACCTGACTATCAATATATTGATATATATGGTGGATATCAGATTATTGCGGAAATTTGGAAAGAAGCATTAACGCATGATACAGAGCTTATTGCAAATGGTGGATTTTATGAGATAGGCCGCAGTCGTGAACCTAAGATGATAACTAAAGGGTCAGGTAGTAATAAACGAGAAGAACAAGATGGATGGATTGGAAGTATTATTCCTAATGATTTGATTGCACAGGAACTTTATCATGCAGAATTAGAAGCAATTGAAAATAAAAGAGATGCTATTCAAGATATAGAAACAGAATTAGCTGATTTGATTGAAGCAGCAAAAGTTGAAGATAGTGTAGAAAATAATGCTTTATATGATGCTTTAAAAAAGAACGAAGACGATGAACCAGGTGATGCTTTTGACAATAAATTATTAAAGGAAGAGTTAAAGAAAGCTGAAAAAGGTTCAGAAGAATATGAGTTACTAAAAAAGGTTGAAACATTAATAAATAAAAAATCTTCCCTTACTAAAGATATTAAAACAGAGGAAAAAGAACTTAAAGATGCAGTTGAGGAACGTATTTTAGTATTAACAGATGAGGAAATAGATAAGCTAATGTATAAAAAATGGTTTGGAAGTACTGCCTTCAAAATGGTAGGCTTAGTGCAAATTCCATTGAAAGCCGAATTAAACACATTACAAATGCTACAGGAACGTTATGCAAATACACTGGATAGTATAGATATGGAAATAGAAAGCCTGATGCGTGAATTTGAAACACTTAAGAACGAATTGGTGGTGAAATAATGAGCGAAAACAAGAAGAACGTACCAAAAAGACGATTTAAAGAGTTCGAAAATGATGGAGGTTGGAAACAGCGTAAGTTGGAAGAAGTATTTGATTTTTCTGTAAGTAATAACACTTTGTCCAGAGCAGAATTGAATTATGACGAGGGCGAAGTTAAGAGCATTCATTATGGTGATGTGTTAATAAAGTATGGTGCTTATACAGACGTTGTAAGTGATGAAATCCCTTATATTACTGAAGGGAAAGTTGCTGATTACAAGGTTCAATTACTTCAAAATGGAGATATCATTATTGCGGATACAGCAGAAGATGAAACAACGGGAAAAGCCACTGAAATAACCAATCTTCAGGATATTGCAGTTGTAGCTGGATTGCATACGATAGTATGTAGACCCATTGTTAAAATGGCACCTTATTACCTTGGATATTATATGAATTCTGATTCATATCATAAGCAATTGTTACCTCTTATGCAGGGAATAAAAGTGCTGTCATTAAGCAGAGGTAACTTGGTAAAAACAACTATAAAATACCCGACGGATAAAGAGGAACAAGCACAGATTGGAATCTTTTTTCACCGCCTCGATAACCTTATCACGCTACATCAGCGTAAGTTAGAAAAGATAAAAGCATTAAAAAAAGCATATCTTACGGATATGTTTCCTGCTGAAGGAGAGCGTAAGCCAAAACTAAGATTTTCAGGTTTTACAGACGATTGGGAACAGCGTAAGTTGGGTGAGGTTGCTATAGTCAGAACTGGATATCCTTTTGACAGCAATGATTTTGATGATAAGGGAGAGTATTTAGTAATAACTAATGGAAATATTCAAAATGATTCGCCAATTGTTGATAGCTCACTTGGAAGCAGGGTAAATTTTAATAATGCTGCACTCAGCGAATATGTGTTAAATCCAGATGACATTCTTGTTACCATGGATGGAACGGTCGGAAGGACAGCAAAGGTGGTAGAACAAAAGCAAATTCTTGCTCAACGAGTTGGGAGATTAACTGCAAAATCAGATCCAGAATTTGTGTACCAGTTTCTCAATACTGGAGAGTTTTTCAAAAAGATGGCATTGATATCTCATGGTGGAACTATTAAACATATATCATTAAATGAAATAAGTAGTTATATATCATGTATGCCTTCGTCAAGTGAAGAACAGACTAAAATAGGTACATTTTTCAAAAGTGTCGACAACCTTATCAACCTCCATCAGCATAAGCTTGAAAAACTACAAAATATAAAAAAAGCATACTTAAATGAAATGTTTATCTGATGTCTAGCCACTGTAACACCTCCACTTCTTTAAGTGTGTGATAACAGTGGCACGACCTTAGTTGAACTTGATTTAGAGGGGAGTGTAATTTATGAGTAATACACCTAAGAATGTTTCTGAAAGGGCTTTTCAGGAGAATTTTGTGAAAGAACTGGGAAAATACAAATGGGAGGCTCCTGATTACTTAAACGGAAGTAAGAAGAAAGTAACGGTATCTGATTTAATTAATCATTGGAGAAGTGAGCTTAATCGTATAAATGCGGATCAACTTGAAGGTGTTGAGTTAACGGATAATGAATTTAAACAGGTAATGGCTAAGGTAAGCCAAATAGGCAATAGTTATGAAGCTGCTAAAATATTATCAATTGAAGAATCTAAAGGAAAAATTGATGGGATTTATCGTGATGATAATCCCAATATAACAAGGAAACAGATTACTTTAACCATATTAAAAAAAGCTGAGGTAAGGGGTGGAGACTCAAGTTACCGCATTGCAAGGGAGGTAGTAACTCCTAATGATAATCGATTTGATATAGTTTTACTAATTAATGGCTTACCTCTAATTAATGTTGAACAAAAACGTACTGATAAGTCGTTAGATGAAGCATATGGACAGTTTAAAAGGTATTATAATGACGGTGAATACTGTAATAACTTCATGGCATTTTCACAGATGATGGTAATAACTACGGAGATAGAAACTTGTTATTTTGCAACACCAAAATCTATCAGTGACTTCAATCCTGCATTTGTTTTTCATTGGTCAGATAAAAAAAATAAGCCAATAAATAATTGGCAGAAAGTAATTGAACATTTTTTAATGATACCTATGGCACATCAAATGGTTGGAGATTATTTAGTCATTGATGAGGATAAAGAAGAAGAAAACAGGAAACACATGCTCATGCGTCCATATCAGGTTTATGCATTGCAAGCAGTAGAAGGTGCTGCTTTTGGATGGGATAATGATGAACGTATACCACATGGAGGATTTGTTTGGCATACAACTGGTTCTGGAAAAACAATTACTAGTTTTAAGACAGCATTGTTTTTATCTACACGTGCAGGATTTGATAAGGTAGTATTTTTAGTTGATAGACGAGAATTGGATAGGACTACTAGTGATAATTTTAAGGCATATGCAGCTTATGAGCCAGTAACGGTTGATGATACAAAATTCACCTATCAATTAAAAAATAAACTTAAATCACACAATCAAGGTATTATAGTTACTACTACCTTTAAGCTTAATGAAGTCGTTAAGGAGTTAGAAGAAGCTAAGGACACTACTTTAGAAGATAAAAAAATTGTATTTATTGTAGATGAAGCCCATAGAACAACAATGGGACAAATGATGGGTTCAATTAAAAATTATTTTAGAAAGAATGGTCTTTTTTACGGTTTTACAGGAACACCTTTATTTGATGAAAATAATATTAAAGGGAAAATAAATGAGAAAAGTGAAGTAATAAACACTACAGAAAAGCTATTTGGACCACAACTTCATGAGTATACAATTGATGAAGCTATTTCGGATGGAAATGTTCTAGGGTTTCATGTAGATTATATAAATACTGGTGAATTCAAAAGCTACGATGATTTAAGAGAGCAGTTAGTAGAAAAAATCAAAGAAGAGTACCCAGAACTTGCAGATAGAGATATTGAACGTAAAGTACAAGAATGGTCTGAAACAGAAGTTGAAATGGAGGCTAAAAAAAGTAATATTTTAATATATCAAGATGAAACACATATTCCAAGAGTTGTTGAAGAAATATTAAATAACTGGGATACTCAATCTCAGGGAAGAGAATTTAATGCTATCTTAACAGTTGCGTACAAAAGCAGAGTAATTGCATTTTACGATGAATTTAAGAAGCAATTAAATGAGCGTGGAGAAAAACTAAATATCGCTATGACATTTAGTTTTGGTAATGAAAATGATCCTGATAATATTTCTCCAGCAATTATTAAAGGAATGTTTAAGGATTACTCTGAATTTACAGGTATTGAATTTATTGCAGGCGATAAAAAACATGGAGAGAATGCATATTTTGAAGACGTAGTGGCACGTGCAACTCGTGGTGGAAGCGGACGTAATAAAAAGAATATAGACCTGGTGATTGTGGCAGATCAATTGCTCACAGGATATGATTCTAAACGATTGAATACATTGTATGTTGATAGATCACTAGAACTGCAAGGATTAATCCAAGCATATTCTAGGACAAACCGTGTATTTGGTAAAAATAAAGAGTTTGGAACAATTGTTAATTTTCAGTATCCAAGGATGACAAAAGAAACAGTAGATATTGCGTTAAAATTATATGGTAGTGGTGGAAGTAGTAGTAAAGCAATCGTTGATACATATACTGTAGCAGTCAAAAAATTCAGTATAAATGCTTTTGAAATGATTAATTCATTACCAGATCCTTCGCAGTGGCAAGAGATAAAAGATGATAAGGAAAAGAAAGACAAGTTTATTCTTACTTTTAAAGATGCAGCTGAACAGTTAAATTTAGTGGAGCAATATTATGAATATAAATGGGATGATAGTACCTTTGGTATTGAAGAGCATACTTGGTTAAAATATGTAGGTGCATATAGAAATTTAATGAGAAATGATGGACCAGGTGATCCTGTACCAATTATTATTAAACCTCTTGTTGGAAAAACAAAGCTCGCAGGAACACAAGTAATTGATGCGGCTCATATACTTGGATTAATTGGCTCGAAAGTGAGTAATGTAGATGGTATTCAAACGGTAGATGGGGAAAAATTACGTATAATTTATGAGCAAATTCAAGAACTGAGTGATATGGGTGAGGATAATAAAGCACATTTGCTAAAGGAATTTGTAGATACTCAATTAGTACCTGGAAACTTGTCTTATAATTTAAATTTTGATGAAGCTTTTGATATTTGGAAACAGAAAAAATTAAAAGCAAACATTAATGAATTGGCAGACGAATGGGGAATTGACAGAGACTGGCTTTTCAAATCTGTGAATGCATTTTCGGTGGGACAAGCTGGACCAATACCATATATTGATGAATTAACAAAAAGTGTGGATTATGATAAGGCAGCAGATAAATCAGCAGGCAACAAATTAAGGCATATGATGACTTTAACAAAGAAATTGCCAGAATTTATTGCTGAAGCAAAAGAAAAATATGATTAACATAAAATAGTTTATACTTAACTAAACAGAGTAATATTAATAAAGATTGTTTGAAATGACCAAGAAAATAAGTTTTCTTGGTCATTTTCACTTCTGTTTTCGAACAACGTAAGGGTTAAAGACTTTGTAAGCGTCAAGGAATCGATGCGTATTAGAAGTACAAATTAAGTGATAAAATAAACTCGGCAGAAAACTTATTCTCTGTTGGAACAACTTTATATAGAAATAATTATTTGGTAGACTTAATATATATTTTAATTGGAATATTCTTAGATCATAGCATACATTTTTTAAGAAATCACTTTCCTTGGCTCTTGCATTTGCAAGGATTTCAAACAAATAGACTAAATATTTTTCTGCTGTTAAGTCATTGGCCTTTAGAGTGTAAGAGAGTATGTGTAAACTTCATTTAGAAATTCCATACAATTATATATTGAAAAAACTATACATAAAAAGTGCATAAATTCCTACATTTCCATGTTGGAACTTTTATGCACTTTCATATTAACATTTACAATTTTACATCTGGAAGACATATTTCGCAGCGTCGTTCCTTCATGAAAGAAAGTTCAATGCATCAATTATTAAATTACATATTGAATGATGCAATAAAAAACGTTATTGATATTTTACATTTAGCAGTAAAAGCTTTATGTGAAACCTGATAATGGACAAAATATACATGGATTGTTGTTTTTAATACAGATATTACTACAACTACTAAAGAAGAAATATATCATCTGAATCTTAATGAAGCAAATCTTTCTCTTGTATTTTCTATGTGGAATGACTACAAGTAAGTATATAAATAGTATCTTATGTTTCGAAAAGGATTAAGTATAAGCTCTAATATATTCAGTCTTTCGATGAAAGAGCTTTCAGTATTATGATAATGAATATTTAATCATAGGTTCTCATAATTGGCTGAGTAAAAAAGGTCAGAGGAGCAATTCACGACAAGAAGTAAGATGTATTTCGAGAGATAGAGGTATGATTAAATTATTAATGGATAAATGGAAATAGCGTTATTTAGGTGACTTTATTGGAATAAAATAGAGAAGGTAATTAAATGATAAAACTTAGTAAGGAAGAGATACTGAAAATTAATATTAAAATTGACAATGCGAATTTAAAAGTGGAGGTCTTATTATAATCAAAAAGTCTCCATTTTTGATATTTGTATGTTAATTATTACGAAATGAATATTTTTAATAAGACCCAGTGTTTTTATATAACGAAGAAATGTATTAAATATGAAATTTTTATAAAAAAATGCTATAATGTATATAATGTTTAGAAATTGTGTATTTTAGAAGGGACTACTATATGAAGGGCAAAGATGATAATTTAAAAGATTTAATTAGAAGAGCATATAAAAAATTAAAATCTTTTTCTTATTATGAAAATAGAAATGTTTTTTTGAAAAAGAGAATTGTAGATTTTGAAAAGAAATATGAGTATGAGTTAGACAAAAAATTCGAGGAATTAGAATTCATTATAGAAAGTGGGAATATAGAAGAGTTAATAGAAAATAATGGGCCTGAGAAGAATTTCATGATTAGAATATTACCGAAGAGTATACAACATGACGATGATGCAATCATATCCAACAGTATCAATGAAAATGATTATTTTATTGATAAAGTAATGTATTACTTAGATATATGTATTGAAGCACAAATTATAGGTGTTTTATGGATAATGCTATTAGGAAAAGATATTGAAAAGACTTATGATAAAAATACAGCAGGAAATGAATTAGAAGATAATATTTTAAGGGATAATTTAAACTTATTTAAGCCTTATTATACTCAATATAGTAAATGGAGAGATGATGCTGTAAATTTGGTTGAAAAAAGAATGGATGATAAGAAGAGAACTATTATGATGTCATTAGATGTTAAAGAATACTTCTATTCAACTAATATTGATTTTAAAAATAAGTTTAATGATGAAATCAAGGCGATTATCAAGAAAAAGAACGCAAGCTATACTAGAAGGAAAGCATATGAAAAAATTAATAATTTCATAGAGAAAGTTATAGAAAAGTATTCGAGCGAAATTTCAAAGGATAAAAGAAACTTATTACCAATTGGGTTTTTACCGAGTCCTATTTTATGTAATTGGTATTTGAAAGATTTTGATACAGAAGTTATTAAAAAAATAAATCCGTTATATTATAAGAGATATATTGATGATATAATATTGGTTTTTAATGGGGATTTTATTGATTATGAAGACGTAAAGAATAACCAGTTGGAAGGCTATTTATTAAATAAACTGTTCTGTAAAAATGGATTGTTTAGGCCAGCTTTAATGATAGGTAAGGAAGATAATAAAGAACAGGATATTGAGAACATTTATGAATTAAATACCCAAGAGGATATATTAAAATTTATCAAAAAAGTTAAAAGAGAAAACATTCATTTAAAGAAAAGTTTTTTAAATGAAGTTATTAAAATTTTAAGAAAATATGATTCAAGTAAAAAAGATTTAATAAAGCAAATTGAAAATAAATATGATTATATAGTTTATTCGGATTGGAAAACTGATGAACAGATGCGTAAAATATTAAGAGAAATTTGTGAAAATAAAGAAGTAGTAACTAGGTTCTCAAAAGAAGGAATAGATAATGTAAAATTAGATAATTCAGATTTTAAGAAAATATTTTTAATATCAAGTTTATTAAATAAAGATGATAAGAATGATTCGGGTGCTAAAGTATGTATACAAGATGAAAAAATTAGGGTATATGATTTTAAAGGAAATGGATCTAAAGCAATAATAGATAATTTTAAAAAGGAATTATTAGAAAATGCAAGTGCTTTTAAATTTTTACCTGAGAAAAATCAGTTGATTGATAGTTTTGATAGAAATGTTTATAAAATTTCTTATAAAGATAATTTAAGTAAATTATCTAATATGGAAAGGGCAAAAATAAGTAGATACGAGATTTCGAAATTTTTAGCTAGTATAATTTACTCAGATAAACTAGAAAACTCTGAAGATACAAAAGATGTTGATGAAAAAATTTTATGGATATTTAAGAATCCAATAGCTATTGAATTCTATTTCTTATGGAACAAAGTCTTCATATACTATCTATTGAATAAAAAATATAAATATGTTAAAGATATATTTTCTAGTATATATTTGTCAATAGAAAATTTAGAAGTAAAGCAACATAAATATAATTTGAATAAATTAAAGACTCGTAGAGAGATAAAAAATCTAATTAGAAGGGATTTAAGAGAATATCTAAAAATAGTTTTATCTATGACATATTCTATTAATGATGAACTTTTTTTAGAATCTCTTAAATGTGGACAAGAAGGTGACAGTAATAAAGGTGGATTTTCAGCAGAAGATTCAAAAATATATAATGAATTAATAAAAGATTTGATTGGAAAAGGGATAAATCCCAAGCGTACTAATATAAAGGGAATTTTTACATTAAAAGAAGAATTTAGGAGATCAAATATGTTCAATCATTCAATAGTGCATCAACCATTGATGAATTATTGTTATAGAAAATACGATAAGGATGTTCCAATTAATTATATTACTAATGTTGGAATGTTGCCAGATATAAAGTCAGATATGAGATGTTTTAAAATAAATAATAATTATTATGAATGTTTTGCTTGTATAAATAATATTAAGTGTATGGACGATGCAGACTATGAAATATGTAAGAAATGTATTAATAAGAAATTTAAGAAAGAAAATAAGGATATTAAAAAAACCAGAGATGATAATCAAAATAGTAGAAAAAATGATGATGAATGTCTTGTTGAGATAACTGATTTTCATAAGAATTTCAATCCTAGATATGTGCATCTGCACGAATGTATTTTATTTTATATTAATCAATTAATGGCAAGAGGAAAAATAGTTAGTGGTGAAATGGAGATTAAAAAAGGAATAGAGTTATTTAAGGTAATTAATAATTTTAGTGAAGAATTTAAGGATATTGAATCAAAATTTTTAAACGCAATTAATATGCCAATACAGATGGAAGAAGGAAATAGTAGTGGTAGTGAGGAAGATAAGGTCCGAAATGTAGATGAGAATGAAGAACGAAAGAAAAAGGAGTTATTTGAATGCACACATCTAAGATATTTTAATAAAAATGAATATCTTTTTATTCAAAAGGATATTAATATAAACTATATTGAGGCGAACCAAAATAGAAAGGATAAATTTAAGATTGCTATAGTTAATATGAACGTAGAAGAAGATAATTTGAAAAAAAGCTTTAAAAAGGTTCCTAATCTCGAAAGCAGTAGACTTGAAAATTTGAATAAATTATTAAATTATTCAGTTAAAAATAATGCAGATATGATTATATTTCCAGAAGTTAGTATCCCAATGCAGTGGTTGGATGTAATTGCGAAGTTTAGTGAAAATCATGATATCGCTATAGTATGTGGTTTAGAACATGTTATATATGAAAATGGATTATGCTGTAATTATATAGTTACCATATTGCCTGATCAATATAAGGAATATAAGTATGCTGTAATAAAGCTTAGGTTAAAAAATCATTATTCACCAAATGAAAAGGAGTGGGTTCAAGGATATGGATGGAAAGAGCCTCAAAAAGAAAAGAATTGGAAGAAAGAATATGATTTGTTTAGATGGAAAGGCGTAGATTTTTCAACATTCAGTTGTTTTGAGTTAGCTAATATAAAAGATAGATCCCTATTTTGTTCGTATGTAGATTTACTTATAGGAAGTGTTCATAATAAAGATGTAAATTATTATTCTAATGTTATGGAGTCTTTATCTAGAGATGTTCATTGCTATTTTGCTCATGTGAATTATTCTAGAATGGGGGACAATAGAATTATTAAACCAGCATCCACTAATGAAAAAAACATTTTGCAAATAAGTGGAGGTATTAATGATACAGTGCTTATTGGAGAAATAGATGTTGCATCATTAAGAGAATTTCAGTGCTTAGATTATAATTTACAAATTGCGGATAAAAGATTTAAGCCTGTTCCACCAGAATTTAACCGAAATAATGTAAAAGTTAGATGCAATTTGCCGCTGTGAAATGAGGTGTGAAAAGGTATGTATTATGAAAAAATAGAAGAATTTATAAAAAAATATAGGTGGATATTATATTTGTTGTCACCAAGCTTTGCAGTTTACAATCATCTTAAAGATGAGAAAAGTAATATTAATTGGAAAGTACATAATGGGAATTTAAGTAATTTGATGAAGGCTTTATACTTATCATTGACTATATTTATACTTACAATATTTTCGATTTCTGATTTAAAAAATATAGTTAATGCTAATCCAGAAGGATTTTCAGGTAGTAAACTTGCATTTTTAATCATAAATATTATTATGGCTGTATTATGTTGGCGTTCAATTTCTTTTAAAAATAAATACTTAAAAGAAATAAAAGAATACATATTAAGTAAAAGTAAAATTTTATATGTGGTTATAAAGAATATAGAAGTTATATATATTTTAGCTGCTTTTACACTAATATTTACATATATTTGTAATGAGGATTTTCGGATTGCTAGTGTAGAAATGTACATGCTTGCTATTTTAGTATATTTTTATGGTGTGTCTAGGCCAATACATTTCTTTTTAGTTTTTGTACCAGATTTAATAGTAAAAATGGAGAAAAATAAAAAGAAAGATGAAAAAGGCAGATTAAGATTAGTAATTATAGCTGTATTAAGCTATGTAAATATTATATTAGATTACGTTGTACTATATTATGTATTAAATATATTTGTATATAAATACTTTAACGGAATAAATATTTTTGATAATAATATCGGTAATATTATTGATATGTTATATTATACAACAGATTGCGATACTCTTTTAGCAAACAACTCTTTAATGAAATTCTATTCAGTTATATTGAAATTAAGTAGTGCAGTATTAATAACAGGAAACTTAGCTCTTTATATAAGTATGGGAAAAGAGACAAATCTACCTGACAATCAAAATGATGATGATACTATTTATTATATATAGATAGATAAAAAATATAAAAGACTTAGGACTTATGTTTATAAAACTAAATATATATCCTTAAGTCTTTTTTATTATAGTTAGTTATAAATGAGGTATATGAAACTCAATCCATCATAAAATATCATATAATCAATATTTTATGAGGAAGTATGAAAAAATTATTCTATACAGAAATTAAAGATTCTACTGAAGAAAGAGACATTGAATTAGTCTATAAAAATAATATAAAAGCTCATTTTAAAAATTCTGAAATAACATATCCCTTTAAATGTGATGGCTATTTAGAAGAAACTCTAATGTATGATGATGTAACAAAAGTCTTAAGACTTATTATGGAGTTTAAGTATGGCTTGGATTTTAATATTCCAATTAATAGAGCCAAAGTTTTAGTTCAGGTCATTTTTTATTTAAAGAAATTTACTTTAAGAGAAGATAAAAAATATATGGACATGCCAAATGTAATTTTAGCTGGTGATAAAACTACTTGTTTTATTATTAGTTCTAGTGATGTTGAAAATTACTTAGAGAGAAATTTAGATTGGAGCATAGCGCCTTCAGAATCACCTAATAAATATAAGGATTTAACTCTTGAAATAAGTAATAATAAATCTCTTAATCCTATAATTTTTAATATTGATAAAAGCTTTAAATTTGAGCGTGTAGCTCTAGATATTAAAAGATTAATAATTGATATTAAAACAAAATTCAAGGTTACAGAATCTAACATATTAGAAACTTATGACTACTTTATTGAGCGTATAATAAAAGATCCATCCAAATGTTCTGCATCAGATTTAGTACAATGTTTTATTGATACTATTCTTGGTGAAGTAGAGATATCTGAAAAGAAAAATAGTAAATTCATTGCCAAAAAAGATAGGCGTATAGAGATAGATTCATATAATTATAAACAATTTGAAGAAGAGTATTCGGTTAAGTATTCTATGGAAGAAAAGAATAGATTTATATCTATTAAGGACAGGCTTACTGAAGATACGAAAAGAAGATTTAATGGAGAATTTTTTACTCCTACAATTTGGGTAAATGAAGCTCATAGAGAGCTCTGTTATGTCTTTGGTGAGAATTGGAAGGAGGAATATGTAGTATGGGATTGTGCCTGGGGTACTGGCAATTTAACAAGGGATTATTATTTTAAGGAATTATATTGTTCAACCTTGGATAAAATTGACCTTGAACTTGGAGATAGTTACAATAAAACTTCTCATAAATTTGTATATGACTTCTTAAATGACAATCCAGAATTACTAACCTCCAATAAAGTAAACAATTCTTTAATTCCTAAGTCTTTATACAAAGTATTTCTTGAAAATAAGCCATTATTATTTTTTATTAATCCACCCTTTGCGGAGGGAAGTAACGGAAAGCAAGGTGATAAAGAAAGTAAAGATGGTATGTCAAATACAAAAGTTAAGTATATGATGGTAAAAGAGGGCTTTAAGAAATCATCTCAACAGTTATATATTCAATTTCTTTATAGAATATTAAAATTTAAACAAATATTTAATTTAGATAATTTAAACATAGGAATCTTTACACCAACCTTATTTTTATCAGGAGAGAGAAGTGAAAAGTTTAGAGATCTTTTTCTAAGGAACTTTAAGTTTGAAAGAGGTATTGTATTTAATGCAAGCTATTTTTCTAATGTTTCATCACAATGGGGAGTTGGATTCTCCATATGGAGCTCTGGTGAATGTGAAGAAAAGAATAATTTTAAGTTCCTAATTAAGGAGTTAAGTGATAACGGAAAAATAGAAAGCGTTGGTCAAAAGGCAATATATAATTTAGATGAGTCAGAAAGATTGTCCTCATGGATTAATAATAAAAAGTTCACGAATAAGATTGAAACTATAACCTTAAAATCTGCAATGACTCTTGATAAAAAAACAAGAATGGTGGATGAAAATGCAATTGCCTTTCTTATGAATGACAGCAATAATGTATATGCTAATACTCAAGGAGTATATATATTATCTGCACCGGTTACAAGACATGTCAAAATTACTCCTATAACAAGGGAAAATTATAAAAAGTGCTGCTGCTTATTTACTGCAAGAAAAGTAATCAAGTCTAACTGGCTTAATCAAAAAGATAACTATATGATTCCGAAGACAAACAACCTGAAATTTAAACAATATGAAAGTGACAGTATAATATATTCAATCTTTGCAAATGAAAATGGAATCAGCTCCTTTAGAGATATAAAAACAGATAATAAAGAATTTAATATTAAAAATGAAATGTTCTTTATGAGCCTAAAAGAAATTAAAGATTTAGCTAATATTAATAGAAATGAAGCCATATATAATGATTGCTTAAGATTTAATAAAGAAAGCTTTATGTATGAAGAATTAAAAGAGATTGAACTTTCAAAAGAAGGAAAGCTAATCTTAGAAACAGCAAGAAAACTAGTGTGGGAAAGCTTTAAGTATAGAGATGAATTTAATAAACTTCATCCTAAATACAATATAAATACCTGGGATGCTGGCTGGTATCAAATTAAGTTTCTTCTTAATGAATGTACGAAGAAGGATCTAGAATTATTTGAAGATATGATTAAAAGTTTTGAAAATAAACTTAGGCCACTCATTTATGAGTTGGGATTTTTAAAATAATAATAGCAATATACACTAATATTCTATAATAGCATATGATTTTAGGCGGTAAATTAATAAAAACTTGATTTACTGCTTTTTCATATGTACCAATATGATACAATTTTGCATAAGTAAAATATTAGATAATTACAGACTTCTTTAAGAGATCAAAAAAACTATGTGAGCTTAAATGGAGTTAATATTCAAAACTTAGTAAAGAAGAAATACTGAAAATAAAAATATAATATTCAAATATTAAGACTGTCTACTAATGGAAGTAAAGTATAAAGGAAGCTTAAGAATAATTTGGCTAAACTGTTTTATTATTAAATTTTGTTCTATATTGTGAATATAATCCAACAAATCTAACCAAGTATTATTTCTTGTGTTAGATTTATTTTATGCAAAGAATTTAACAAGTATATTACAAATGATGGAGAATAAGGAGTAATTATGCTATAATTTTTGATAATAATCTTTTTATTATCGAAATAAGGATAATAAAAATAAGCTTAATATTAACTGAAATTATTTAAAGAAGGTGGGTATAAATGATATGGGGTTTATTTCGAATTTATTAAATATAGAAGGTTCAGAATTTAAAAGTATTACAAAGCCAACAGCAATTAAAGATTTTATAGGAGAAAATGATAATTTAAAAGTTTTAGAGGTGTTATTATCAAAGTTAAATAACGATGAAAAAAAGGAATTAGTTAATAAAGAAATACGAGCTATGAAAAGAGGATTACAAGGAGAAAAAACAGTTGATTTCGAATTAAAAAATTGCATATTACCTTTTCTATATTTACATGATATAAGAATTGAATATGATGGGCTAGTCTCTCAAATCGATTATCTACTTATAACAAAGAAATATATTTGTGTTATTGAGACAAAACAGCTTTTGGGAGACGTAAATATAAATAGTGATGGAGAATTCATACGAGTTTATAAGAACAAGAATGGATATGAAAATAAGGAAGGTATGCTTAGTCCCATTGAACAAAATAAAAAGCATGTGAATCTAATAAGAAAAGTTCTTAAGGAAGTTTTTGAATGTGATAATGTACCTTTAAGATCTCTTGTTATAATGGCTAATCCAAAAGCGATAATAAGAAAAAAATATGCACCTGAAGAAATCCAAAATCAAATAATAAGAGCAGAAAAATTGGGGAATTACATTGAAAATTTAGAAAATGAATTAAGGAAAACTGTTTTCAAAGAAGAAATGGCCTTTAAAATAGCAGATTACTTTAAAGAAAAACATACACCTATAAATATAGATTATGAAGCAAAGTTTGGAATTACAGAAGAAGATTTTAGTAAAGAAGCTAGTATCAATATTGTAGAGAAAAGTATTTGTGAAGTATCTGAAGTAGATTTTAACGATATTAAAAATGTAGAAAAATCAAGTAAAAAGAAAATAGATGAAACGGTTGAATTAAGCGAGAGTGATAGTCAGCTTGCAGAAAAATTAAAACTCTATAGAAATGAAAAGGCAAAAGAAGAAGGATATAATGCTTTAAAATATCATTATGTTTTTTCTGGTAGCACGATTAATAATCTTGTTGAGAATAAGCCAAAAACAACGGAACAGCTGTTTAATATTAAAGGACTAGGTGAAGTAAAGATTAATAAGTATGGAAATGATATTTTAAAGATTATTGAAGAATATGTTGCAAATGCGGATAAGAAGATTGATGATGAATCTAATACTAAATGGGAATTAGAGATGAGAAATCAATTAAAGAAGTTTAGAATAGAGATAGCTAAAAAAGAAAGAATTAAACCATTTATGATTTTTAAAGATGAACAAATTGATGAATTAATTAAAGTTAAGCCAAGAACAAAGGATCAGCTTTTGGGAGTAAAGGGCTTTGGAGAAATTAAGGTTGATAAATATGGGGAAGGAATTCTTAATGTATTTAATATAGATATTCTGTATTAAAATCCATAGATAAACTGAAGAATATGTCCGAAGTTATGAAAGTACTCATTCTAAGGAATTAGTATTAAAAAACTTTTGAAGTTAGTTTACAAATAATTAAGTTTATAAAAGGGAGTCAAAGAGTTATGCGTAAAGATAATTTACTTAGAGAGGAAACCCTAATAAAAGAGGCGGGCAAATTAATAAAAGCAAATAAAATGACTCAAAAATATCATAATATTAGCTTTAATATTTTTACGGCACTAAATATTGAGAGAGATGAAGTGTTTACACATTCTAATTTGATTTATGCCTTATTAAATCCTAGAGAAAATCATGGAATGGATGATACATATCTTAATCTATTCTTAAAAGAAATTGGCATTTCTAAAACCTTTTTAAATTATTCATGGGCTGTTGAAAGAGAATGGGTATTTGAAAATGGCAGAATTGACTTTTTTCTTAAATGCGAAAAGATGTGTGTAGCAATTGAGATGAAAATTGATGCAGGTGATCAAGATAAACAACTATTTAGATATGAGGAATATTCAAAAGGTGTAAATTCTAATTATTTAATATATTATTTGACTTTAGATGGAAAATATCCTTCAGAACAAAGTGCAGATGGCATGGATAAGAGATATTTAAGATGTGTAAGCTTTAAAGAGCATATATTGAATTGGTTAAAAGCCTGCTTAGGAGCAACTAATCAAGATATGACTCCTCACAGTTTGATAGAACAATATTTATATCTTATTGAAAAGTTAGTAGGTGAAGAAAAAATGGCTGAAGCTATGAAAAATCTTATTAAAAATGCAGATGATTTAATGGCTGCTATTACTATAGCTAATAGTTTAAATGAAATAAAAACTGAAGTACTTGTTAATTTTATGGACGAGCTAAATGAGCAATTCATTAAGAAGAAAGTAGACCCTATTGAATATAACAGAGAAGACGCTGAAGCATATTATAAAGGAAGTTATGAGCCTGGTTTAGTATTTAAAATTAGAGAATACACATTAGCTGGCGGTAAAAAAGTAAATTTTTCAATATGTATTGCAGTTGAATATAATCTATATTATTATTTCGCTTTTATGGAAAAGCATGAAGATGGATTTTATTATTGTATAAATAGGGAAGCGTTTCGAAAGGAACATAGTAAAGTATTTAATGAATGTAATGATGCAATAGTAAATATTTTAGGAGAAATAAAACGTAAAGGATCAGGTAGTCTTTTATGGGAATACGTTCTAGATAATAATGGTCGTAATTATGATTTTAAGCATTTTTCAGATAACTGTGTGGAACTTAAAGATAACTATGTAGAAGAGGCAACAAGGATTGCAGATATTATAATTAATTTAAAAAAGGCTGTAGATAATCAATTACTTTAATATGATGGTTATTAAATTTTTATAGATAAATTCTATTATTTTAGCTAGTTTTATTGCCAAAATATCTATAATTTTTTAAAGCTAGTCACATATTGAAAACTTATGATTAATCAGCTATAATGTTGTTAATAATCAGAACAAAAGATAAAAGATAAGGTAAGGTTACTAAGATGAATAAAACTTTAAAAGAGTTAAACCTTGAAGATGATTTCCTATTTGCAAAAGTTATGAGCGATAAAGAAATCTGTAAGGAATTATTAGAGAAGATTTTAGAGATTGAAATAGAAAAAGTAGAAATGGTTGAAGAACAGAAAACTATAGATTTGTTACTTGAAAGCAAAGGTATTAGACTTGATGTCTATGTTAAAGATGAAAATAATACAATTTACAATGTTGAAATGCAACGCGGAAAGCATAAAAATTTACCTAAAAGACTACGATATTATCAAGGAAGCATCGACTTAGACCTAATAAGTAAAGGTGAAGATTATAGAAAACTAGCTAAAAGTTATATTATTTTTATTTGTACATTTGATTTGTTTGATAAAGGTCGCCATAAATATACATTTCAAAATGTATGCCTAGAAGATAATAGTATAATGTTAAACGATGAAGCTCAGAAAATAATATTAAATTCCAAAGGAATTATGAATGATTTAAGTGATGAGCTATTAGAATTCCTTGCTTATGTAGAAGATTCAACAGATGATAAGGTAAAGCATGCTAAAGGAAATCTTGTTAAGAATATACATAGAAGAGTGAAGGAAGTTAAAAGTGATATTTCAGTGGAGGTGGAATTTATGACTTTATTGGAAAGAGATAGAGAGAAAATTGAAGAGGGAAGAGAAGAAGGGATCCTTTTAACAAAAAAAGTTTTAAAGCTTTCAAATTCGGGATGTACAATAAGCCAAATAGCAAAAGAATGTAATATATCTGAAGAGGAAGTAAGAAGAATACTAGAATAATAGGATGAAGAAAGCTAAGAGTTATTAACTGCAAGGGTGGGGGATATGCAATTCCTAAAAGAGTACGAAGCACAATTTGGAATTTATAAACAATTGGAAAGAGATATAGAGAAAATTGAAGAAGGAAAAATAGAAGGATTAAAAGAAATTATTCGGGATAATTTGAGGGAACTTGGAAATGTGAATAAAAGTGGATCTGTTTTTTGAAGATAGTTTGCACCCAGAAAAAAGCAATATCTTAAATCCTATAGGGATTTATTATAAAGATTCATGAAATGGAAACTAACATAAAGAACCAATTAAAGTATGATCAACGCACTTTATTTGGTTCTTTTATTATTACAATAAATAAAAAAATGAAGATTATAGTAATTGAGTGAACCTTTATTTCATCTCCCTATGATATTCTAAGTATCAAAGGGGGGATTTACAAATGAACTTTTGAAGAAATAGGTAATTGCATGAATTAGCAAATGTTTTAATCATCTAAATATGGAATACGTTTATTTTGATAAAGTTAATTACTAATGGGAAGATGGATTAGTGGATGAAGTTAGAAGAACATATCCTAATACTTTTGTGAAGATTCAAATATTAGATTCGCATTTAGAAGGAAATAATAAAATTATAGATGATATGGCAATTATTAAAGCTATAGATGATAATAAAAGTGCAACAAAAGAACTTATGAATTGCAGTGAAGGTACAGTAGTGTACCATACAGCTAATGAAAATATAATTATTGAAGTGAAGAATATTAGAGCTTATAGAGGTAGAATATAAAGATGGACTCTTATTTGCAAATATAGAAATTAATTATAATTTAAAGATATGGTTAAAAACTTAGAAGATAAACTTATACCATTGATTTATAATGTGGGATTTTTAAATTAATGCCTATATTAAATTTTTGATATATTAAAAATTATAGCATTAGAATTTAGCAAGTTGATAGATATATAAATAATAATAATTGGACATTGAATTAGATAAGCTGAGATTTTCTTGAATTTAGAGAATCTCAGCTTTTTTCGATAACTATAAATAATTAAACATTACATATGATAGAGAATTAGAGTGGATTATGCTATAATTTGTTTACAATAAATTCTAATATAGGAATTATTATTAAGGAAAATTACAGAGTTGCAGATGTAGATCATAATTAAGCTTTTATTTTAGATATGCTAGAAAAAGAATTTGAAAAAGGGTAGGGTGGAATAATGTCAGTAGAGAAGTATATTAAAGAAAATGTTAAAATCCTTGGAGATAAGGTTTTTATAGCGCCAGATATACCGGAAAAGAAAATAAATGGTGCGATTTCTGGTATGGCACAAGGATTGAATCCAGATTATGTTTTAGCTATTGTAGACACAACAATATTTGGCAGCGCTAAAGAGGGATGTTTATTTACAGGAGAATATTTATATACAAATGCATTAGGAGCTGACACTGATAAAATTCAGTTAAGTACAATTTCTAAAGCAGAATATATATGTACTGAAGTAAAAAAAGATAATGGAAAAATCGAAGAAAAGAAGGAAGTTATTTTTCATTTTAAAAATGGAGAAAGCAAGAACATTACTGATAATATTAGAGGTATTTCATATGAAAATTTTACAGAATTAATTAATGGAATAGTTGAACAAGCACAAGATGAGAGTGACTTTGTTAGTACATCTCAAACTTGCCCTTTGTCAATGATGGATATAGGTATAAAGAAAGCTTACATAAAATTAGTTTGTAACTTTACTTTTTCAGATGATAATGAGATAGATGCTGAGGAATACGCAGAAATTATATCACTTATTGTAAGAATTGAAATGGATGCAGATGACCGATTAGAAATAAGAGGATATATGACTGATCATACTAATGTCGAAAGCAATGAAGAGTTATTATCTTATTTATCAGAAAATGTAGAAGAAGTAAGTTATGACGTAGTTAAAAAATCTTTATTAAAGGATATTATCTATATTTTTAGAAAAAAGAATAAGGAACTAAGTTGGAAGGAAAATCAATTTATTGTTAAGTTACATAATGATCTAGAAATTGACGAGGAACAAGTTGAATATATTGTGACAGCAATAAAAAATGATGAAGAGATATTGGCTCAAAGGAAAAATGACACAGAAATTACGAAATCTATGAAGGATTTAGCATCTAAAGCAACTGCTGTTGGTGTTCCATTAGCTGCGGTTTATTTATCAGGATCAGTAATGGGGGTTAGTGCTGCGGGCATCACGTCAGGACTGGCATCACTAGGTATGGGAGGCATACTTGGATTTTCAAGTATGTTTACTGGAATAGGTGTTGCTGTATTACTTGGTGTTGGAACATATAAAGGTGTAAAGAGAATTACTGGATTAAGTGATTTAGAAAATAATAAACAAAGAGAAATGATGCTTCAGGCTATTATAAGAAATTCACAAAGGTCATTGAATTATTTAATTGAAGATGTTAATGAAATTACTAGAAGATTACAAATAGAAATAGAAAAAGGATTAGAATCGGAAGTTAAAATTAAAAAGATTTCTGCAATGATAAGCATGTTAACTAAAGGTGCACAAGTTACTTCAGATAGAATCCAATATGCAGAAACTGAAAAGATCATTAGTAAATTACCTGAAAAATTGGATCTTACACGTGTAACTGAATTAACAGAAGGAGCAACTAAGGAAAAGATACGTGATTTAATTTTATCTTGTTATCTTAAGAAAGAAATAACAAATGAAGAGGGGATTACTTCAGATTATATGGTATTAGATGATACAATTCCATGTAATAAATTACAAGAATTACATGATGCTTTTGAAGGAATTGGCTACTTTAATGTTGGGGATGCAGCAATAGCATCAGTAAAGGGCGCAGCAAAAAGCTTTATGAAAAGTATAATGGGATAATGCTGGAGGATTTATGTCAGATAATATATATAATCAGATGGTGAATGAGGCAGGAAAATCACTATTAGCTCAAAGAAATCAAATGGAAAATGCAGAAAGGCAATTAGTTAAAGCTTCTCAGGAAATTTCAAACTTAGAAGTATTAAATGATGAAAATTTATCAGAGCTTGATAAATTGCTACTGCAGGCAGAAATGCTTTGCTCTACGCAAGGTATAGATACATCTCAAGTATCTGAAAAACATATTGAAGAGGGCGAAAAGTTAGTTGCACTAACTGAGGAAGAAAAGGTAGATATTAAAGTGCCAGCATTTGAAGAATTAGTTACAATTGCAATTGATGATACAATAAGTTGGGACGAGTATCTTTCTAATATTAATAAGTTTGCAATTGAAAATAATATAGACTTAAAAGTTGATCCTTTTGAAAATTTGTTATCACAGGCTCAAAAAGCAGAAATAGCTGAGAGAATACGTTCAGATTATACACTGAAAAAAGCTAATTGTGATAAGTATGATTATATGATTGCAGCCTTTTGCGGAGTTGTAGCTGGATTAATTGATAGCTTTTTTGTTGGAATGCCCGATCATAGTAAATTAGGTAAGTGGACAAATGATCAAACAGATGAGTTTGTTAAAAAAATTGCCAAGTTAAAGGGATGGAGCCCACCTGAAGGAGATAGAAATACTATTATTGCATCTGCTATAAAATTTTTAGAGGAAAAACATAAAGTAAACTATGATCAAGCAACTGGTAAAGCAGCAGGTGATTTACTAGGGATGAGCATGTCAAATCATCATATTAAATCATTAGGGCATGCTCCAGATTTAGTAGGATTAATTTTTGCAATTGTAGACCAATTTACTTCTACATCACATTTTGTGGATAATGGAAGGCTAATTGTATTTGATACAGAAACATCAAGATTACAAGGAAAAACATTTGTAGCAAAATTATTCTGCGGTTTTTCTAATTGGCTTGGACATTTGATTTCTGATGTTGCAGGAAGCTCGTCTGGAAGAAGAAGTAATCCTGATGGGTATGGTAGCGGAATACCTATGCCGTTTTTTGAACTATTTCAGTTATGCAATAAAGGCAATTTTAAGATTTATCCGGGTAATGACAAAAGCAATAAACCAACAGAAGTATCACTGGCTGATTTGTCAGTAAAAATATTTGAAAATCATTATGACGCTAGATTTGGTATGGCACAAGCTATTCCAGTTGTTATTAACGAAATATCAATTAGATTGCTATGGGCGATAAAAAGTAGATTTTATTCTAATAAGAGTTGGACGGAATGTATTCCAATTGGAAGTCATCCAGAATTAAGAAGAATGCTGTTAACAGGCCATGGAGTATTATGTTTAGTAGATGGTTTAGATGCTATAGCTCGTTCCAAAGGACAGATTTTATTATTTGCACTGCATCTTAATTTTGTGGCGTGGAAGAGACTCGCATTTTCTGGATTGATGGAAATTAGAGCATTATATAAAGAAAATGCTATTGATATAGCAGCATTAGATGAAGATTTATGGAATGAATGGAATAGTTTATATCAACAAAATTAGAAGCCAAAAGCCAGCACGTTCTCATGGATGAATATGATGACTACAGCAAATTTAAATTAGAAAACGTAATGGTAGGCAACGTAAAAGACAATATGCATTTAAAGATCTATAATGGTACTTCTTATTTTTGGATTATGAAGAAAATGAAGCAGATATTGTATATAAGGCAAATATTGATGATGAAGAAGTTATTTTATATACACTTTTAGAGTTTCAATCAACTATTGATTATAGAATGCCTTTAAGATTGTTCTTCTATATTAATGAAATACTTAGAGAATACACAAAAAACTTAACAGAAGAAACCAAGAAAAATAAAAAAGGATTTAAAGTTCCAGCAGTGGTTCCAATAGTATTATATAATGCTACAAGAAAGTGGAATGTACCGATTTATTTTAAAGATATAGTAAATAAAAATGAATTATTTGGTGAGAATATAGTAAACTTTAAATATTCCCTTATTGATATAAATCATCAATATACTAAAGAGGAATTAATAGAAAATAATAATATTACTTCAGCCATATTTTTATTAGACCAAAAGGTAGATCCATTAGAGTTTTTTGAGAGATTGAAGGCTGTAGCATCAAAATTTAATAAATTAACAAATAGAGAAAAAGAAATATTAAAGCATTGGCTTAGAAATACTGTTGATGAGACTATAAGAGAAAATGTAGTTGAAATATTAGAAGCTAATAGAGAAGGAGTGGAAAATATGGTGGCTAATAATGCATTTATGATTAAAGAGATGAAAGAAAAAGTGGAGAAAGAAGGAATAGAAAAGGGCATAGAAAAAGAAAGAGAAAGTTCTAGATTAAAGGATATAAGAAGAGTTAAAAATTTACTTATTAAAAAATTTGGAGATTTAAATAGTGATTATAATGAAAAAATAGAAAATTTAGATAGTGATAAATTGAATTTAATTATTGAAGATATTTTAGATATTGAAAGTATAAAAGATGTAGAAAAGTATTTTTAAAATAATAGAAATAGAGAGGGAGTGTCGCAAAATGATTAAATTTTAATCAGGAGCGATGCTCCTTTTCGGTTTAAGCCAGCAAATCTCCAAATATTTGAAATACAATATTAATTATTTAAAGAATTCTGATTTTTAAGCACACTAAAATAAGCCTAGTTAATTTATTCCATAATTAGGCAGTAGGTTTCAATTCATGAAGATGATTCTGAGTTTTTTCATTTTGTATTTTTGAATGTAATTTGTTAATATTATAACCAAAACAAAGCAAAATAAATTCAGTTTGAACGCTATTTTTTCCACGTGTTAAAAATCTATTGAATTCATAATCACTTTTTAGAACTCCAAATGCTCCTTCGACCTGAATAGATCTATTCATTCTTAATTTAGTTCCAAATTCAGTTGTAATATTTTTATAGGATATTTCACGCTTTTCCACAAAAGTTTTTGAAACCTGCATTTTTCTATTTCCTTTTGCTTTTGTGCATTTTACTTTGTAATCGCAATTATCACAGTTTTCGCATTCATACACAGTTACTTCTGATTTGTATCCACTTGCGGATTTTCTATAAATAATAGAGGTAGGTATTAATTTTCTATTGTTATGACAAATATAAAAATCCGATTCAGCATCATATTTCATATTTTCGCGCTTACTTATATCATTTTTAAAACTTCTTTTTTCCACTTCTCATAAGTTTGTGGTTTTATATAAGGAGTTTGCTTATTTGATTCTAAGAATAAATAGTTTTCTTCGCTTTCATAACCTGAGTCTGCAATTATATTAAGATATTTACGACCAATTTTTTCTTTCATATTATTAAGCATAGGTATTAATGTTGCTATATCATTTCTATCATCAAATATTCCGACGCCGGTTACGTATTCACTTTCAACTGCGATTTGCACATTATATGCAGGTTTTAATTGACTATTTCTCATATGATCATCTTTCATATGCATGAAAGTTGCGTCTGGATCAGTTTTAGAATAACTATTTCTTTTTGAAAATATTTTTTTACTCAAATTATATTTTTCTTCTCTCTCTTTATATTCAGATAGTTGCTCTGTCCACTTTTGAATTTTGGTTTTTCTTTTACCAATTCCATGAACAAACTCTATGTTTCTTTTCTTTTTTTCATATTCAAGCCATTGAAGAATTTTATCAATATCATCTATTAATGTTTCTTTCTGAACAGTAAATTTTTTTAATTCTCCAAGGTTAATATTTTCTAAAAGAACAAGAATTTTATCAAACATTTTTTCTTCATTTTTTAAAATAGTTTTTTTCCAAACAAATGTATAACGATTAGCATTCGCTTCGATTTTAGTACCATCAATAAATGCATTTTCAAATAGTATTTCATTTTGATTTGCTAAATAATTAACTTGTTGATAAAATAAATCTTCAATTACCTCATTTGAAATATAGTCTTTACGAAATCTACTGATTGTAGCATGATCCGGTGCCTTATAACATTGAAGTAACCACTTAAAATTTATATCTCTTTTGCATGCTTTTTCGATTTTCCTGCTTGAATAAATATTTTGAGAATAAGCATATGATATTATTTTGAACATAATTTTAGGTTCCACTGCCGGTTTTCTTCCAACGGAAGAGTACGCCTTATACAACTTCGTGTAATCTAATCCCTCCAATACATGGCTTAGCAAGCGGACTGAATCATCTGATGGTATTAAATTTTCTAGATTTAATGGTAATATAAGTTGAAAATTATCATTAATCTCAGTATAATCTTTATTGTGTAATTTGGTTTTTAGCATAAGTAAATTATACAATGAATGTGAGTTCTTCGGAATTCACATTTTTTATATCTAAAAAAATGAGCCGCTACAAAACTAACTATGTTAGTTTTGCAACAGCCCCTTTTTTACTAGTGTGCCCATGCTGGGCACACTAGCATAAGTTGAGATTTTCATATATTTAGAAAGTCTCAGCTTTAATTATATTACTGAATATAATTCTAATAAGAAATATGGTAATATATAAGTAAAATAGAGAATTTAAGGAGAAATAATGAAGGAAATTAATATATTTGAAATAGTTCCAGAGAATTTTTTTGTTCCACTTTCCAGCCAAGGAAAGACTCTATATATTAAAATTATTTCTTTAATATATAAATTGGTTCAAAATGGTTTGTCCTATGGTATTGATAAAGACATATTAGTTGATGAAATTGAAGAGTATTTAGGATTAATTAATTATGATATTGAAAATGAAGAAGATGAACAGTTGAACAATAATAGGGAAAAAGCAAATTATTTGATTAGAAAGCTAATTAATTATGGATGGATTTATCCAGAACAGACTAATGACTATAAACAAATTATAAATTTTCATGATTATGCAATTGTCATTTTAGAAGCTTTCTTAAAAATAGTAAGTAAAGAATCTTTAGAGTATCAAGGAAATATAATAAGTATTTATTCCATGCTTTATTCAAATGAAAAGGCAGGAGTTGTTATTAAACAGGTTTTTGAAAATACTAAAGGAATTATAAGTGGATTAAAAAACTTGAATTCAAATATAAAAAAGTATATGGATAGATTAACTAAACAGAAAACACCTGAAGAGATAATGCAAGAGTTTTTTGGAAACTATACTAAAGAAGTAATTGATAAAGCATATCATAGATTAAAAACTTCAGAAAATGTCTCGAAATATAGGCCTAAAATTATTGAAAAGCTTAATGAAAGTTTAAATAGTAGTGAATTTTTAAGTGAAGCTGGAGAGTTTTACAGAGAAGATGAAGAATTTGGCTCTTTAGATGAAGGAATAGAAAAAGTTAAGGATATAGTTCATAACATAATAAATGCATTTAATGAATTAGACGATATTATGCATGATATTGATAGTAAGAATGCTAAATACATAAGAGCAGCTGTAACTAGGGCTAAGTTTTTACTTAATAATTCTAAAGATATGACAGGTATCGTAAAAGGAATTTTAGAGTACATAAGTAATGAATATAAAGAACTTGAATTAAGTTTATCATCAGATTATCTGGAGGAAGTTACAGACTTATTCACTTTGTATTCTTATGGTTATATAGATGAAACATCTTTATATATTGCAAATGAAGGAAAAAAATCCTTTAAGCCAGGTAAGATTTTAAGCGATACACTATCAAAGGAAGAACGTCAAAGAAAGATTGACGAATTTAAGAAAAAGCAGGAAAAACAGTATTCTCCTAAGAAGGTAAATGAAATAGTTGATGAACTTTTAGGAGATAAAAAGATGGTTCTTGCAAGTGAAATTGAGATAAATAGTGTAGATGATTTTATTAAGATTATTTATATAAGGTTATATGGTAATCACATTTTGTCTAAATATTCCATTAACAGAAAAGATATTATTGCTTCGAATAATGGATTTACTTTTAAAAACTTTGAGATATGGAGGAAGTAATTTTGATATATGATTCACTGTCCATTAAGGAGAAAGATGAATTTAAACGGGTTTGTAATAAACTATTAAGCTATTGTTTAATTTGTAAGCAAAAGGAAGACACAAAAAAGGATTATTATTTTGCAGAAGGACATAAAGATGCAATTAATGAATATTTTGAACCACTAGGATTTGAACTTGAAATTAATAAATCTATAAAAGCGGCTCAGCTTATTAATAAATTTGGAAATAATAAGATTTCATTAAAACTTATTGATAGTATTACTCTTTTAATACTAAGGATTTTATATCAGGAAAAAATGCAGGAATTATCCTTATCTCAAGTTGTAATTGTGGAAATAGAAGAAATACAAAGCAGGTTTATGGCTCTTGGGTTTAAAGATAGGTTAATGGATAAAACATTACTTAGGCAGGCATTAAGAACTTTAAAAAAATTTAATATTATCGAAACATTGGATAGAGATATTACTTTGAGTGATGCGAGAATCATAGTTTATCCAACAATTCAAATGATAGTAAGAAGCGAAAATATAACTAGTATTTATGAAAAATTAGAAACTTATAAAAGAAAGGGGGTAAAAGATGATGAAGAGGTTAACGGGGATTAGGCTAGTTAATTGGCATGCATTTAAGGATGAAACAATTGAAATTAAAAATTCAACTCTTTTGTCAGGAGAAAATGGTGCAGGAAAGTCTACAATTTTAGATGCTATTCAATTTGTCTTAACTTGTTCTAAAAATAATTTTAATAAGGCAGCTAATGAAAATTCCAAAAGAAGTTTATCGGGATACGTAAGATTTAAAACAGGAAGAGAAGACAATGAATTTGAAAGAAATGGAGATGTTTCAGCTCACGTAGCCTTGGAATTTTATGAGGAAAGTAAAAAGAATTATTTTATAATTGGAGCAGTAATTGATTCAGCTTCTGAAACTTCAGAAAAGATTCTGTGGTATAGAGTAGAAAAGTGCAGATTTGAAGATGTAACTTTTATAGTTAATAATGAACCTACTGATATAGCTAATTTTAGGTTGTATGGAAAAGAATTAAATATGCCTTTTTCATCAACAAGGATAGTTGATGCTAAAAAAGATTTTTCTCACAGACTTGGAAGGCTAAATGAAAAATTTTTTGAATTGCTTCCAAAGGCTTTAGCATTTAAACCAATTTCTAATGTTAAAGAGTTTGTATATACTTACATATTAGAAGAGAAATCAGTTAATATTGATGAACTTAGGGAAAATATACGAACTTTTAAAGAATTTGAAGACATTTTAAATGAAGTAAAAATAAAAATTAAAAAGCTAGAGGAAATAAAAGTTAAGTACTCTTCATATGAAAATATTTCAAGAACAATAAGTATTCATGAATTTATAGTATTAAAAGCAGAAGAAGAGCTATTAAAAGAGGAAATTGAACAAAAAATAAAAGAAATTACTGCTTTGAATGTTAATATTTATACATTAAATAACAAGAATAATGTTATTTATGATGAAATAAATGAAAAAACAAAGATTGCTAATAATATTCAAGCTGATTTGTATTCGAATTCTGAATACAAAGCATTAGAGACGATGAAGAATTCTTTAGAACAAGCTGAAAAAGATTATAGACATGAAAAAGAAGATAAGAATCGCTTTTTAAAACAACTTAGTGAACAAAAATCATATATTAAAGAGTTAAACAGACTTCTATTTGATACGGATACTATAGGTGATTTTTACAATAAAATGATTTCATTAGATGAAAATAATATAGAAGAATATAAAACAACATCAATAAATACTGAAAATGTAATTGATAAAACTAAACAGGATAAGGAAAAGTATAGAGCTGAAAAAGAATATGAATTAAAACAGAAAGAAGATAATAGGAAGGATATAGAGAAACAAATTTCTGAACTTGAAAAAAGAAATCTTCAATACTCCAGGGAAGTTATACTTTTAAAAGAGGAAATCATAAAGGAGACAAGAAAACTAGGAAGAGAAATTGTTCCAAAAATCTTGTGCGAATTATTGGAAGTCACAGATCCAGTTTGGAAAAATGCTGTTGAAGGGTACTTAAACACTCAAAGATCTTATCTTATTGTGGATGAAGAAGATTTTGACTCAGTATTAAAAATTTATGAGAGATTAAGTAAAGCACAAGGATTACATTCAGTTGGAGTAATAAACACTAGGGGGCTTGAAAAATATGATAATCCTTTAGAGAATTCTTTAGCAGAGGTTGTAGTGTCAAAAAGTATTGATGCCAAAAGATATATTAATATGATACTCGGAAATGTAATTAGATGCACTCATGTTTCAGAGTTGAAAGAACATAAAACATCTATTACACCTACATGCATGATGTATAAAAATAATGTTGCAAGAGCCATAAATCCAAGGATATATAAAACTCCTTATATAGGTGAAGATGCTTATAAATATCAACTAGAGCAGGCGAAAGATAATCTTAACATATTATTATCTGAAATTAATATTTTAAAAGAAGATATTAATATAGTTACAAATATAATTAAAACAATTAATAAGCTTAGGCTTGAAAACTTAAGGGAAAAGTGTGATGTTTTAAAAAGAATAGTAGATATAAGTAATAAGGTTTCAACACTTAAGGACGAGATTCTTGAATTAGAAAAGAATAACAGCTATATGGCTCTTCAAATAAAACTTAATGAAGTTCAAGAGGAAATTGAAAGTTTAAATTTAAGTAAGAAGAATATAGAATATGAGTTAATTAATAAAAAAGGAAATTTATCTTCAATTAATAACAGTGTTGATGAAAAAAGAAGAGTTCTTTCTATAAAAAAAGGGCACGTAGAGGAAACTATAAATAAAATTGGCTTTCTAGCTAAAGAGGCAGAGGAGAGATTTATTAAAGAAACTGAAAGTAAATCTTTTGAAGTCATTAAAAATAATTTTAATGTGAGTAAGGAAGGAAATAAAACTAAATTATCAAAAACTGAAGAAGATTTAAAGAATCTTCAAGGATCATATAATATTACTTATGATTTCGGAGCAGAAGTTGGGATAAATGGTATTAATACTTTTTTAGATGAACTTGATAATCTTGTAAAAAGTAAAGTTATCGAATATGAAGAGCAAGTTAAAGCTTCAAGGAAAAATGCAGAAGAAGAATTTAAGGAACACTTTTTATCTAAAATTCAAGAAAATATTAATACTGCAAAATCTGAATTTAAGGGTTTAAATAAGGGACTTAAAGATGTTAAATTTGGAAATGAAGAATACGAGTTTAAAATTGGAAAAAGTAAAGAAAACAAAGAATATTATGATATGATAATGGATAATGAAAATATAGGTGAAGGTTTCACTTTATTTAGTGCATCTTATGAAAATAAGCATAAGGAACTGCTAAATGAATTATTTGATAAGTTAACTTTAGATAATGAAAGTAATGAAGCAGAACTTATTAAATTAACTGATTATAGAAATTATATGAGCTATGATATAGAGATTAAATATAATGATAATACTACATCATTATTTTCTAAAGTATGCAGGGAGAAGAGTGGAGGAGAAACTCAAACTCCATTTTATGTTGCAATGGCAGCATCATTTCTGCAGCTTTACAAAGGGGTATCTTCATCTTCAGAATCTATAGGAATTATATTATTTGATGAAGCCTTTGATAAAATGGATGATGCAAGAATTATGTCTATGATGGAATTTTATGATAAATTTAATTCTCAGCTGCAATTATTAATAGGAGCACCACCACAAAAAATTGAGCCTATAACTCCTTACGTAAATACAGTGCTTCTTGCAATAAAAGCAGATAAATTCAGTATTATAGAGGATATGATAAATGAAAAATTATAAAAAAATACTATTAAATAAGTTAATTGATTCTTATGAAAGCAGTGTCATTTATAAGGGGGATGCGTTAAGAGATACACAGATATATTTTAAATTTAATTTGAAAAGTATAAAGGAATATTTTGATGAACTAAATTACAAATATAAAGAAGAAATTGATGTAGCTTGTAATCAGCTAGAAATTGAAAAATTTATAAAAGTATATAAAGGAAAAGGATACAAAAGCCATATTATAGAAAAGATTCAATTAAACCTTGAGAATATAGAAGCAGCATATTTATATCTCAATAGGAAAGAAAAAAAGCAAAAAGAAGATGAACTTTCCATATTATTGGAAAGTTATAAAGAACGGGAAGATGCTCTTGGGAACTTTGCAACATATATTACAGATAAACTTAAGAGTAATGGATCTGTAAAAAAATATTTAGATATTGATAATGTATCGGAATGTAAGGATATATTAAAAGGTATAGATGAAGTGCTAAAGCAAGATGAAGAAATTTTTAGAAGAAATTTTTCCGTCAAAGTTTATGGGGATTCCAAAAGGTATGAAGCTATAGAGGGCAAAATAATTAAGATTATAAAAGACTTTTCTAGTGATGAAGTTCTTAATGATTATAACATTTTGAAGAATTATACCTATGTTTATTTTAAAGGAGATATAAGCTTGAGGCTTAAAGAAAGTAAAATAAATGCAAATGATTTTCTTGGAGGTATAGCTGTAAGTTCAAAGGATATAGAAAATATTAAAGAAATTAAAGTTTCAGGAAGTAAACTAGTAACAATTGAAAATTTAACATCATTTAATAATTATACTGGAGATGGAGGTGTAATTTATTTAGGTGGGTATCATAATAGTGTTAGACAAAATTTATTAATTAAAATTTATTCTGAAAATCCTAATATAAATTATTATCATTCTGGTGATATTGATGCCGGGGGTTTTAAAATTTTAGTTCATTTAATAAGAAAGACAAAAATACCATTTAAAACTCTAAACATGGATAGCGAAACCTTACGTGAAAATATTAATTATGCTAAGGAACTTACAGCTAATGATGTAAATGAGATTAATAGATTGTTAGAAAGTGAAGAATATAAGGACTATACAGACGTTCTATCTACGATAATTAAATTGAATAAAAAATTAGAGCAGGAAATAATTTTTTGACAATTGAATTATTAAAATGAATTAAGAAATTGGATCGAAAGTAGGCATAAAATCCCTGAATATATTGAAGTGGATCTTATTAACCACATTCAAATGAAAAATTTAAAGTTAATTATAGTTTAAAAAGAAGCTCCAAAATAGTATCACAAAAGCCATATAATTTAAATTAAACGAGGTATAATATGGGCAAATTTAAAGAAATATCAATAGAGTAAGATAATCACTTAAATATGAGAGATTACAATTAAGAAAGCTAGATATAGATTTAGATAAAACTTATATAGAGAATGAAAATGAAAAAATATCTCTAAAAGAATTATTTAAATGATAACTATATAATTAATTATATGAGGAGAAAACAACTAATGAATACTGTAGTATATCTAACAAGGCATGGACAAACAGAATGGAATATTGAAAGAAGATTACAGGGGAGAGGAAACTCGCCTTTAACACAGGCTGGAATTGCTAGAGCGATGGAGCTTCGGGACAGGATTAAAGATATAGATATTGATGTTATATATTCAAGTCCAATAGAAAGAGCATTAGTTACTGCTAACATAATTAAAGGGGAAAAGAAAATAGAAGTTATAACAAATGATGGATTAATGGAAATGTGCTTTGGTGATTATGAAGGTAGAAGAACAGATGAAGTTATGAAAGAAAATCCAGAATGGAATATTGATTTAATTATGAATGGTGATGTTAATTTATGTGCTCCAAATGGTGAAACATTAGGATGTGTTAGAACTAGAATAAGTGAAACTATGGATAAGTTGATAGAGAAAAACAGAGGAAAAACTATTTTTATAGTAGCTCATGGAATAACACTAAAGGCTTTAATGTACTATTTTAAAGATGAAGAAGTAAATATAGAAGTTATGGGCCAAGCAACTTTAACAAAGATAACTGTAGACAAGAATAATAATTTTAATATAGAATTTAAAAACGATGATAGTCATTTTACAGTAAAAGGGCAAAAATTAGGATGGTAAATAAAGAGGAATTTTTAAAAAGACCAGTTAAATGTATTAAGGCGCTTTTAAGAAGATAAGATTTAGTGCCTAGAAGTACTATTGATAAGGAATTAGCAGAGGATTCAGTGAAAATATTAGAAGCCGGAAGGAAGATATAAAAAATAGATAAAGTGACTGTTTTGTGATACTGGTGAATATTATTGGTAATTATGTTAAAATATAATAAAACATTAATTTAAAATGAAGTGGTAAAAAGTGGGGGAGAATATGAAAAAGTTAAAATTAACAAAAGTAATAGCTAGTGTATTAATAGTAGCTTCAGTATTATTATTAAATCCAATAGGTGCAAGTGCAGAATGGCAACAAAATTCTAATGGCTGGTGGTATTCAGAAGGCGATTCATGGGCTAAAGGTTGGAGATATATTTCTGGAAACTGGTATTATTTCGGTACTTTTGGATATATGGAAAAGAATCAAGATGTAGATGGCTGGTATTTAGATGATAATGGAGTTGGGATAGAATGTATTAAAGCTGGGGATTTTGATATTCTTAAGTCAACTAGCGGAATTGTAAAATTTAATAGAAATGTCCCTTGGGGTCCAGGAAAAACTGGTATTCCATTAGTTATACCAGGAAAAATAGGAGATATTGAGATAAAAAGCATAGGAAATAGAGGATTTTATAATTGTGAGTTTTTAACAGATGTAACAATTCCAGATAGTGTAACTAGTATTGGAGATAGTGCATTTGAAAGGTGTGTTAGTTTAAAGAGGATAATAATTCCAGATAGTGTGGAAAGTATAGGACGTGATGCATTTGACGAGTGTGATGAGGCTGTATTTTATGTTAATAGTGAAAAAACAAAACAATATTTAATCAAGTATGGTATATCCCCAAGTAAAATTATATTAAATACTAAATGATGCTCATTAACTAAATTTATATTAGAAGGAATAGTACCAGCAGATCTATCGATTGTCTTGAATAATGCTAGCATTGAAAAGATATATGCAAATGGTGACAAGGCTTTTAAGCTTTACATGAAATATACATATCAAATAATAAAAAGAGATATTATAAAGTTACCTTCAACTAGTCCTGCCAATGCTAAATTTACATTAGTTAATTTTTGTCTTCAAGTTTAAATTTTTTATATCCATTTGCTAAATATAAGTAAGATTGTCTATAATAAAAGTAATACAAGAAAAAAGGGAGCAGGTGTGTTAAATGAAGAAAGTCATACAGGTAGGAACATCTGATTTTAAAGAATTGATTGAAGGAAACCATTACTTTGTAGATAAAAGTTTATTAATAAAAGAATTCTTAGAAAATGGAGGGAAAATAATATTAACTCCACGGCCTAGAAGATTTGGGAAAACTCTTAATTTAAGTATGTTAAAGTATTTTTTTGATATAAGAACTAAGGAAGCTACACAAGATTTATTTAAAGGATTAAAAATAGAAAATGAAAAAGATATAATGAAATTTCAAGGTGAATATCCAGTTATTTTTATTAGTTTTAAAGGAATTAAGTATAATACTTTTGAGTATTCATTAAGTGCAGTTGCAATGCTGATGTCAGATGTATATAAAGAGCATAGATATTTAATGGAAAGTGATATTTTTAAAGATGATGAAAAGATTGATTTTAGAAAAATCATAAATAGGGAAGCTGATTTTGTATTGTTAACAGCTTCAATAAAAAATCTTACAAATTATCTGTACAAATATTACAATAAAAGGGTTATGTTGTTTATAGATGAATATGATGTGCCAATCCAAGAGTCATATATAAGAGGATACCTGGATGAAATGATTAGTTTAATTAGAAATATGCTAAGTGATTCATTAAAAGATAATATAGATTTAGAAAAAGCAATGGTAACAGGAATACTATACAGAGGAAATGAAACTCCTACTCCTAGAGTCGTAGGAGTAAGCGATTCGCACAAAAGACAAGCTTTTGGCTCTCTGCTTAAGGAAAGTATTTTTTCAGGACTTAATAATTTAGATGTTAATACTATTTTAGGATATTATTTTAATGATAAATTTGGATTTACTGAAGCTGAAATTGAAGCGTTGTTGAATTATTATAACACTATTGATAGTATAGAAAATATTAAGAAATGGTATAACGGATATGTTTTTGGTGGGGAAATAATATATAATCCATGGTCTGTTTTAAATTACTTAAAAAAGCAAAAAGACGGATTTATGCCATATTGGATTAATAGCAGCAGCAATGATTTAATTAAAAAATTACTGCTTAAAGGCGATAGAAATATGAAACTTGAACTTGAAGAACTTATAGAAGGCAAATCAATAAACAAGATAATTGATGATAGTATAGTAATGTCAGAGGTTGAAGATTCTAATGAAAATATCTGGAGTTTTTTACTTATGAGTGGTTATTTAAAAGCTGTAAAGAGAGAAAATATAGAAGGAATATTACATTGTGAACTTAAAATTCCCAATAAAGAAGTTGTGATTTTTTACAGGAATTTGATAAAAAAATGGTTCCAAGAAACTATGACTAATCAAAAGTATGAATTAATGTTAAACATGCTTGTAAATGGAGAAATAAATATATTCTCTGGATTATTTAAAGAGTTTGTAATAAATAATTTAAGCTACTTTGATGTATCAGGAAATGAACCTGAAAGGGTTTATCATGCCTTTGTACTTGGAATCCTTGTGTCACTTTCAGAAAACTACGAAGTTAAATCAAATAAAGAAAGTGGTTATGGCAGATATGATGTTATGATAATCCCAAAAGATATCTCTAAAACAGGAATTATTATTGAATTTAAAAAAATTGATTATTTCTTAGATGATACAATAGAAGAAGCAACAATAGCTGCATTAAAACAAATAGAAGATAAAAAATATTCTCAGGAGCTTTTACAAAAAGGTGTTAAAAGTATTATAAAGCTATCTATTGTATTTAAGGGAAAGGAAATAAATATAACTAAAGGAAATGAATAGTTATTATTAACAATACATGGTAATTGGTAAGTAGAGAGAACGAACTCAGAAATTTTTTGTAAAGAATCTTCAAGATGTTTAGGCATATGAGAATATGTTTAGCAAGAGTTTATGTAATGTAAGCTCTTATTTTTATGATAAAATACATTTATCGGAAGTTCGAAAAAATTAGTAATCATATATAAGGAGAAAAGAATGAATATTAATATTAATAATCCAATAATAGTTCAAAGCGATAAGACTTTATTAGTGGAAGTTAATAATGAATTATATATAGAAGTTAGAGATAAGCTTTCAAGATTTGCAGAAGTTATAAAAAGTCCAGAATATATTCATACTTATAAAATATCTCCAATATCTTTGTGGAATGCAGCTACAAGTGGGATGAGCTACCAAGATATAATAGAAATTTTAGAAAAGTATTCTAAGTATGAGGTGCCACAGAATGTTATTAAGGATATTGAGGATAATATAAATAAATATGGGAAAATAAAGATTATAAGAGAAGAAAATAGTTTATTTTTAATATCAAAAGATTTATACATCATGAAGGAAATAACCAATTATAAGAGTATTGAAAAGTATTTCAAAGAAAAAATAAATGATTTTAAGTATAAAATAGATGAAAATATGAGGGGAGAAATAAAGCTTTCATTAATAAAACTAGGATATCCAGTAGAGGATTTAGGTGGATATATAGAGGGAAATAGACATGAAATGAGTTTAAAAAAGTTCACTTCATTAGGGGAAACGCTTTCAATAAGGGATTATCAAAAGGAAGCTTCTGAAATATTTTATGCGGATGGTTCAGCAAAAGGCGGAAGTGGAGTTGTAGTACTTCCATGTGGAGCAGGAAAGACTGTCACTGCTATGGCAGTTATGGATAAAATAAAGGAGGAAACTCTGATATTAACTACTAATATAACAGCAGTAAGGCAATGGAAACAGGAACTTATAGATAAAATGAATATACTTGAGGAAAACATAGGTGAATATAGTGGAGAGATAAAGGAAATAAAATCTATAACAATTTCAACTTATCAGATATTAACTCATAGAAAGAGTAAAGTTGATGAGTTTGTACATATGAATATTTTTCATGAAAAGGATTGGGGCTTGATAATATATGATGAAGTACATACACTTCCAGCACCTATATTTAGAGCAGCAGCTGAAATACAGGCAACTAGAAGACTGGGGCTTACAGCAACTTTAGTAAGAGAAGATGGAAAAGAAGAAGATGTATTTAGTTTAATAGGACCTAAAAAGTATGATATGCCTTGGAAGGTACTTGAAAAACAAGGCTGGATAGCAGAAGCTCAGTGTACTGAAGTTAGAGTGAAAATTCCAGAAGATTTAAAAATGGAATATGCAGTTAGTGACAGTAAAAGTAAGTTCAGAATAGCATCTGAAAATTATAGAAAGATAGATGTTTTAAAAAACTTAATTAATGAACATAAAGACGATAAAATACTTATAATAGGTCAGTACATAGAACAATTAAATATAATAGCTAAAGAATTAAAGGTACCAATAATTACTGGAAAAACTAAAAATTCTGAGAGAGAGCAGTTATTTGATAAATTTAGAATTGGAGATATCACTATTTTGATTGTATCAAAGGTAGCTAATTTTGCCATAGATCTGCCAGATGCCAGTGTTGCTATTCAGGTTTCGGGGACGTTTGGTTCAAGGCAGGAAGAAGCTCAAAGACTTGGAAGAATTTTAAGGCCTAAAAAAGGAGATAATAGGGCTTATTTCTACAGTATTGTGACAGCAGATAGCAGAGAACAGGAATTTGCTTTAAAGAGGCAGCTGTTTTTAGCAGAACAGGGATATAAGTATTATATAGAATTAATAGAATAAATGGAGTGAGTGTTGTGTTAAAAGAAATGATAGAAACAATGACAACATATGGAAGTTTAGAACTTCCTGATTATTTAAAAATAGCAGGAATAAAAATGACTTCAAGAAGAAAAGCAGATATGGTAAAGGCTTTATATGATTACTTGAGCAATAAAGAAAATATAATAAATATATGGAAATGTACAATTCCAAAAGAAAAAGAACTTATCTCGGAGTTTATAAGAGCTGGAGGTACTCTTGAATATAGGGAGATAAAGGAAATTGTAAGTAAATATGAAATAAATCAAGAAAAAATGTTATTTGGATATAGTGGTTATGGAAATGGAATTCAAAAATATTTTTATAGTGAGTCTAGAGCTAACCTGCTTTTTATAAAAGGAAAGATGCCTATAGAAATTTATAATATATTAAAAGAAATGGTAGAACCTATAGAGGTAAAATTCTTAGCAGAAAATTTAGGTGTTGATAAATACTTATGTGATGAGGACGATAGTGCACTTATTTCTATAAGAGAGGATTTTGAGAAAGAACTTACTTCCATAATTAAACTTGTTAATTCTACTAAATTAAAGGTTACACAAGCATCTCAAATGCCAAATAAAACTGCAATGATTAAAATAAATGAAGCATTAATACATAAAGACATATTTTTTGATCAGGATATAAGTGAAGTTAGGATAATCGATAATACTACAAGAATTTATGGAATATCTAAGTTACTACTTGAAAGTAAGATCTTACAAAGTGAAAATGGAAACTTAATACTTGGAAAAATGGCAGAAGAGTTTTTAACAATGAACACAGTAGAAAAGTGTAAAGAAATATTAAATGCATACATATTTGCTAAAGATATAGATGAATTAAAAAGAATTAAGGAATTAAAAGTAAAGGCTGAGTACTATGGAAACTATGCAAATTGTAGAAATTTAATTCTAAATTATTTAGAAAAAGTTCCAATTAATAAATGGATTAACATAGAACAGCTTTTAAGATATATAAAAAAATTAGATAGGAACTTTTTAAGAAAAGAAGTTGGAACAATATACACTTATTCTGATTATGAACGTTATTATTATCCAGATCAAAATTATTGGGAAGAAGAAGCAGGAAGATTTATAGAAGTAGTGCTAATGGAATATTTAACTGCTATTGGAATGGTTGATGTATTAATAAAGCAAGATTATACTGATTATGATATAGAATATTTTAAAGTTACATACTTTAAATTGACTTCACTTGGGGCATACATACTTGGAATTAACAAAGATTACAAAATAGAAGAAATAGAAGATGAAACAGGAATAATAATTCAGCCTAACTATGAAATTATGGTTCCAGGAGGTTTAATGAAAGATGTTCATTGTATAAACTTAGATAAATTTGCTGAAAAATTATCAGAAGATACAGTAAGTATATATAAAATATCATTTAAATCCATGGTTATGGCATTGGATAATGATATATCTATAGAAGAAGTAATAGAATATTTAAAAGATGCCTCAAAAAATAAAATTCCAGAAAATGTTCTTATGTCATTAAATGAATGGAATGAAAGAAGTAAGAAGATAAAAATTAGAAAAGTTACAATTGTTGAAACTGATGATAAGTATTTATTAGAAGAGCTAAAAAGCTATAAAGAAATAAAGAAAGATATAGCTAAGGAATTGCCATACGCATTTGAAATTAATAGTAAAAATGCTAATAAAGTCAAAAGAAATATTGAAAAGAAAAATCATTTTTGCATTTTAGAATAAGAAACACTAAATTTTAAAAGATAAATGGAAAATCAAGGATGTTAATACTTGGTACATTTCCATCAGTTCAATCAAGAGAAGCTCAATTTTATTATGCCAATGCTAGAAATAGATTTTGGAAAGTAATAGCAGGAATTTTTGATTGTGATGAAGCTAATACAACTTTTGACAAGAAAGATATGCTTTTAAATAATGGAATTGCGCTCTGGGACGTAATAGAAAGCTGCGAAATCACAGGATCAAGTGATAGTAGTATTAAGAATGTAGTACCATCAGATTTATCGATTGTCTTGAATAATGCTAGCATTGAAAAGATATATGCAAATGGTGACAAGGCTTTCAAACTTTACATGAAATATACATATCCAATAATAAAAAGAGATATTATAAAGTTACCTTCAACTAGTCCCGCCAACGCTAAATTTACATTAGATACTCTTATAGATTATTGTAAATGCATAAAAGAGTAAATGCAGTAAAAAATGATATTTCAGTGGAAGTACCCACAGTGCTTTTGTTAAAAACATAGATGAGATAAAAGTTGATAGTATAGGAATCAGTAATATAGATCAATTAAATATTCATTTAAAGGACTATGGGTTTGAATAAAAGTTTTTTACAATTTAAGAATAAAAAAAGTTAAGAAGATTAGAAGGAAAAAAATTTTAGTTTCTTAATATATGGTATAATAACTACTATATAAGTGGTTCGGGTATCAATGTAAAAGATAGAATACAACTACGGAAAAGAGGTGTTGATTTTGAACAGAAGATTTAATACAACAGGTGTTTGCATTCCTCATTTGCATTATATGGTTGATATAACAAATAAGCTGACGCAAATAAAAAGTATGGTTTATAGAGGAGATTATTTCGTTATAAATAGGCCTAGGCAATATGGAAAAACTACTACAATGTATATGCTAGAACAAGAATTGAAAGACGAATATTTAGTTTTAAGTATTAGTTTTGAAGGTTTAGGAGATTTAATATTTGAGGAAGAAAAAACTTTTTCTAAAACAATATTAAAAATCTTCGGAGATAGTATCCAGTTTAATTACCAAGAATATTCATCTAAACTTTATGAAATGTCTGAAGATATTAATGATTTAAATGCTGTGTCAAAAGCTATTACAAATTTCTGTAGAATTGTTGACAAAGAGATTGTACTGTTTATTGATGAAGTTGATAAGAGCTCTAATAATCAGTTATTTATGAGCTTTTTAGGAATGCTTAGAAATAAATTTTTATTAAGGCAACAGGGTAAAGATAAAACCTTTTATTCAGTAATTCTTGCTGGGGTGTATGATATTAAGAATTTGAAGCTTAAAATCAGACAAGATGACGAAAAAAAATATAATAGTCCTTGGAATATAGCAGTAAATTTCAATGTAGATATGAGTTTTAATTCAGATGAGATAAGCACCATGTTAAAAGAATATTCAGAAGATAAAAATGTGACAATTAGTATTAAAGAAATTTCAGAAATAATTTATTTTTATACAAGTGGTTATCCTTTCTTAGTAAGCAGACTTTGTCAGATAATTGATGAAAATCAATTATTATGGAATGAAGAAAATATTAATAGATCAGTAAAGGAATTACTACAAGAAAATAATACACTTTTTGATGATTTAGTAAAAAATATTGAAAATAATAATGAATTTAAAGACTATATATTTGATTTAATAATTAATGGTACGGAAAAGACTTTTAATATTCATAATCCACTTATAAATTTAGGAGTTATATACGGATATTTAAAAAATATAGATGGAAGAGTAAAAATATCTAACAGAATATTTGAGCAAATGCTTTATAATTATTTCTCTTCCAAGCTTGAAAATAATACAGATATGTCAACTTATAATTTCAAAGAAAATTTCATAATTGATAATGGATTAGATTTTGAAAAGATACTTTTAAAATTCCAACAGTTTATTAAAGAACAATACAGTTCCATTGACTCAAAATTTATAGAACGTGAGGGTAGATTACTATTTTTAGCATTTATAAAACCAATAATAAATGGTGTAGGGTTTGATTTCAAAGAAGTACAGATTTCTGAAGAAAAGAGACTTGATATAGTAGTTAGTTATCTTTCAAGTAAGTACGTAATTGAACTTAAAATATGGAGAGGTGCTGAATACCATAAAAAAGGATTAAATCAGATTAAAAACTATCTAGATATTCAAGGGTTAGATAAGGGATATCTTGTTGTTTACAATTTTAATAAAGATAAAGAGTATAAAAAAGAAATAATACATTATGAAGGAAAGGAAATATTTGTGGCGTTTGTTTAGATAGTGAATAGTTATTAGTAATTTTTGCAGAGCATCATACTATTTAAAGATGGAGAGTGAAGCTATGACAAAAAGGTTTAATACAACAGGCGTATGTGTACCTAAAAAGCATTATATGATAGATATATCAGGAGGAATTGAAAAAGAGCTTAATTTATTAATATGTTTTTAACTTAGCTAACTCCTAAATGAGTTAGCTAAGTTATTTATTTTGTTATCTTTTTAATAAGTCTTTAGATAACTTGAAGTTTTTTAAGCATCCTGCTTTAGGAAGCTGTATTGAGCTGAATACAGTTTATAATAATAACCATGATTTTTAAGAAGTTCATCATGAGTGCCTGATTCAACTATTTTACCTTTAGAAAGTACAAAAATTTTATCACAATCTCTTATGGTAGAAAGCCTATGAGCTATTACTATTGAGGTTCTTCCTTTCATAAGCTTTTTTATACCTTCTTGAACTAATAATTCAGTTTCAGTATCTATATTTGCAGTTGCTTCATCTAGTATTAGTATTCTTGGATCTGCAATTAGAGCTCTTGCAAAAGCTATTAATTGTCTCTGACCAAGGGATAGTCTTGAACCTCTTTCATTTACATCAGTATCATATCCCTTTTCTAGTTTTTCGATAAACTCATGAGCATTAACTGCCTTTGCAGCTTGTACTACCTCTTCATCTGTAGCGTTTAATTTACCATAGCGTATATTTTCTTTAATTGAGGTTGAAAATAAAAATGAATCTTGAAGCATTATACCCATTTGACTTCTTAAGCTTTCAACAGTGACGTCTTTTATATCTAAACCATCAATTTTTACACAGCCAAAGGTAGGGTCATAAAATCTGCTAATTAAATTAGTTATGGTTGTTTTTCCTGCACCAGTTTCACCAACTAAAGCTATTTTTTCGCCAGCTTTTAATTTAAAAGAAGTATTCTTAAGAGCCGGAATATCAGCATTAGTATAGGAAAAAGTAACATGATCAAATTCTATATCTCCTTTAATTTGAGGGAGAGCCTTAATTGATGCTTCATCTACAATATCGCTTTTGGTATCTAAAATATCAAAAATTCTTTCGCCAGCAGACATACTGGTGACAAAAGCATTATAAAATGAAGATAGATTTATAATAGGTCTCCAAAGCATTTCAATGTACATAAAAAATGCCATTAAAGTACCTAAGCTTAAATTTCCTTGTTTGCTTAACAAATATCCAGAGCCGAGTAGAATTACCATACTTAAACCACGGAATGCAGTCAAAAATGGCCAAAAGAAATCTTGAGTAAATACAGCAGTCATAAAACCATTTGCATGATTTCCAATATGGCTGTCAAATTTATCTTTAGCGTAATATTTTCTGCTAAAGCCTTGAATTACCTTCATTCCTGATAAGGATTCATGAGTGTATCCAATTAGCGATGAACGATGTTCTCTAAAAATTTTCCATTTATTATCTGCCTTAATTTGAATGTAGAACATTGCAAATAATAATAAAGGCATTGTAATTAAGCAGATACCAGCCAGCATTGGGTTTAATATAAGCATTAGACAAATTACAAGGATAATAGTAAAAACATTAGGAATTAAATTTACAATACTATTATTTAATAAATTTTGAAGAGCATTTACATCTCCAACAACTCTTGAAATAATCTTTCCAACGGGTCTATTATCAAAAAAGTTAAAGCTTAAAGTTTGTATATGAGTATATAAGCTATGTCTAATATCCACTAAGATTTGATTGGTAATCTTAGACATGGCGATAGTTCTGATTCCAGATAAAATCATTGAAAATACATTCATAAGTATTAACCCACATCCAAGAAGAATTAAAGCCTTAACATTTTTTTCTGCAACAAAAGTATCTATAGATATCTTCATTAAATAAGGGGTAACTGAATTACAAGCCATTACAATAAGTAAAAGTAAAATTACAAGAGTAACTTTCAGTTTATAAGGTTTAACATAGGTTAATAGTCTTTTTACTATTTGAATCTTTGATGATTCATGTAAAATATCATTCATATTAATTCGCCTCCAATGTAAGTGCTTCAAAATCCTGAAATTGGTGAGAATATACACTATGATAGTAACCTTTAGCCTTTACTAAACTTGAATGATCACCTTTTTCTACAATTCTACCATCTTTCATAAAGAGAATTATATCAGCGTCTTTTACACCAGATATCCTATGGGCAATTATAAAAGTAGTTGCTTTTTTCTTATCATTTTTTAGATTTTGAAGAACTTTAAATTCAGTTTCCATATCAAGGGCAGAAGTTGAATCATCCAAAATTAAGATAGGTGATTTTCTTAATATTGCTCTTGATATAGCAAGTCTTTGTTTTTGTCCTCCTGATAGGCCAAGACCTCTTTCGCCAATAATGGTATCAAAACCTTCTGGCGTTTCTTTAATAAAGGAGTAAGCAGCACTATCTTTAACAGCTTTAATTAAAGCACTTTCAGATTTATCACTTCCAAAGTCTATATTGTTTTTTATTGTATCTGAAAATAAGAAAGTATCTTGAAATACAACAGACATATTAGCTCTTAAAGTTTCTAAGTTCCAGTTCTTAACATTAACATTATCAACTAAAATTTCTCCTTTAGTCACATCGTAATACCTGCCTATTAGAGAAAGTAATGTGCTTTTACCACATCCAGTGGTACCCATTATTGCAACAGTACTTCCGTGAGGAATATTTAAATTTATATCATGAAGTACTTCAACATTGTTATAAGAAAAGCTTACATTTTTAAATATAATATCTCCTTTAATTTCAGTAGGGTTATAGCCATTTTCCTTGGAAGTAATTTCAGAATTTCTATCTAAAATATCAGTTATCTTGCTCATAGAAGCTTTATTTTGTGAAAGTAAGTTAATAAAAAAACCTAAATTCTTTACACACCAAGAAAGATTAAAAATATAACTAGTAAATGCTACTAAACTACCAAAACTTAAATTTCCTTGAATACATAAATAACCACCATAAACAATCATTAAAATTGGTGCAGCGTTTGTTAAAAGTTCAATTATAGGACCATAAGTCCCAACTATTTTTGCTTGCTCAACATTTAAATCAAAGAATTTTTTGTTTACTTTCAAAAATTTTGATATTTCATATTTTTCACGAGCAAAAGCTTTTACAAGTCTTATACCAGAAACATCTTGCTGAACTATAGAGTTTATTTCGGCTGTTTGGTCACTAATTTGTGAATATACAGTCCAGAACTTCTTGTCCATAATTGTTCCAATATAAGCAACGGGTAATAAAACAAGTAAGCAGATAATAGTTAAAGTTTTATTTATATTAAACATTATAAAAGCAGAAACTGAAAAAAGTATTATTGCTTCCAATAGCAATCTCATTCCAAAGGATAGAGTGTCCCATACTACATCTACATCTTCAATAATTCTCGAAAGTAATTCACCAGTGTTATTATTATCAAAAAAAGAGAATTCAAAAGATTGAAATTTAGAGTACAAATCTTGTCTCAATTTTTTACATACTATAAGAGCAAATTTATCGAACAAATACTCATTTAAGTAAGAAAATAAACCATGAATTAGCGCAACTGAAACAACAATTATTAAAAATATAATTAAATAATTCTCCATATGACCAAGAATTATATTATCAATAAATATCTTTTGAAAGTAAGGATAAGAGCTATCTGCACAGATGGAAACTATCATAGCAAACATAGGCAAAAGTAATAATTTCCATTGTTTTGCAATGTAATTTTTAAATAAGGTCATAAAATTTCCTCCTTTTTGGCATATGATTTCAATAATCTGATAGTTAAATATGCCTAGATATTGTATGATGTTTAAAATTTTAAATTTATAAAGTTTTTAATTAGGTGCATGAAGGTAAATAATAAGTTTTGAATATGCCCTAAGTTAAAAGAAGCAACTTTATAAACCCTTAAACGCAAAAAAGACACAGCTATTCAGAGCTGTGTTCAACGCAAAATAATATAAAAGTTAAATGCTAAAAGTTAGTGATAGATATCACATAGCGGTTCTTTCGCGAGGTTTCACAGATGAATAAGTACATGTATTTAATTTTATAAATGTAATAAATAATATAATTGTATTCATAGTTCAACCTCCTTAAAAAATTATTTTTTAAACATCATGTTGCAAATATACTACAAATTAACAAAAAAGGCAAGAGAATAATTTAATTTCAATAGATTATTTTGGAGTTTGGTTATAATCGATTTTACCACCTGGGAACTCCAAAAGATTTGGTGAATTCATAACAGGAGAGCATAAAGAACATAATATTTCTTTGTTTTCATTTTTTATAATTGCAGCTACAACATTTATTCTTTTCTTCATTTTTTACACCTTAAAGGTATTTTGCAGGGTTAAGAATTTTTTCTCAGAGCTGTGTTCAACACAAAATAATATAAAGGTTAAAAAATAATATGACTATATAATACTTAGAAATTTTTATGAAATTCATTTTATGTAATATATGCTATAATAAAAATAAAAACTGGAAAAACATAGAAAGAGTGAATAATATGAAAGAAACAATAAATAGAATAAGAAAATTCCGAAATGACAGAGATTGGAGTCAATTCCACACTCCAGCCAATCTATCTAAAGCTATATCCATAGAAGCAGGAGAGCTTCTAGAAGAATTTTTATGGGATGAAGAAAACTATAATAAAGAACATGTTTTAGAAGAGTTGGCTGATGTTATGGTTTATTGTATACATATGGCTGATTCATTAGGAGTAGATTTAGAGGAAATTATAAATAGCAAAATGGATAAAAACGAAGAAAAATATCCAGTAGAAAAAGCTAAAGGTAACAGCAAGAAGTACACAGAATTATAAAGATCATATTTATAGGCTGAGATTTTTTTATATTTAGAAAATCTCAGCTTTATTATTTTTCACTGAATCGCATCAATAAAAGGGTCAGGCCCTTTTATAAATTTACCAAAAGTCTCCTTAACTTTACAACAATTATAAATTATGATATTATAACAAAAAGATTGGTAAAGTGTTATCAAATCATTATGAAAATATGAAATAAATTATCATAATGATATTAAAATTAGTAGTACAGTAGGAATGTGTTAATTATGAAAGTGAAAAATTAGGAGGACAGTAATATGGTAGGAAAAAGAAAATTGGCAATGTTATTATGTACAGTTTTAGTAGGTGGAGTGCTTTCGGGATGTGGACAAGATACAACAGGTTCTAGTAAAGAGAAAACTACTTCATCAGAAGTAAAAAATATTGGAATTATACAATTAGTACAACATGACGCATTAGATTTAACTAATAAAGGTTTTATTGATGGACTGAAAGAAAAAGGATATGAAGAAGGAAAAAACATAAAAATTGAGCAGCAAAATGCTCAAGGTGATCAATCAAATGCACAAACCATATCTAAACAATTTACAGATAGTAAGAAGGATTTAATCTTTGCAATTGCAACACCAGCAGTTCAAGCGGCGTACAATTTTACTAAAGATATACCAATAGTATGTTCTGCAGTAGTAGATCCAGTAAAAGCAGGAGTTGCAAAGGATTGGAAGAGTTCAGGTACTAATGTTACAGGTACATCAAATAAGACTCCAGTAGATAAACAAATGGAATTATTAGTAAAGTTAATTCCAAATGCTAAAACTGTAGGGGTAATTTATAATTCATCAGAAACTAATGCTGTAATTCAAGTTAATGAATTTAAGGCTGAAGCAGAAAAACATGGAATTACAGTAAAGGAAATAGCAGTCACTAATACAAATGAAATAAATCAAAACTTATCAAGTGCTCTTGGTGAAATTGATGCACTATACACACCAACAGATAATACAGTAGCTTCAAGCTATACATTAGTAGGTAAGCTTTGTTTAGAAAAAAATATTCCTGTAATTGGTGCAGAAGACGCTGCGATTAGTAAGGGCGCTCTTGCAACATTAGGTATAGATTACTATGAATTAGGAAAAGAAGCAGGCTTTGAAGCTGCAGAAATATTTGAGGGAAAGAAGCCTTCAGAAATTGAAATAACAAAATTAAGTGAAATAAAAGTAGTTATAAATACAGATGTTGCAAAGAAATTGAATATTAAGATTCCATCAGATATAGAAGCTAATGCTGAAAAAGCAACAGGTGGTATTGTTGAATAGTAGTGACTAATTTACTAATGCACAATCAAAAAAATTGAACTTGTTATTTTATTTCATGTCCCTAATTATTAATGGAAGTAGATGGTGATTAAAAATGAGTATAAAAACTAGGAAAATAGTAATAGTTGGAAGTGGAAATGTAGGTTCACATTGTGCATTTTCTCTAGCAATACAGGGTATATGTGATGAAATTGTAATGATTGATAAAATAGAAAATAAAGCAAATGCAGAAGCAGTTGATTTAAGTGATACAATTTCATATTTACCTCATTATGTAAAGAGTAAAAAAGGAACTTTTAAAGATTGCGAAGATGCAGATATTGTAGTAGTAAGTCTTGGAGTTCCACCAGAGGATAATAAATCACGTTTAGATTACTTAGAAGATACAATAAACGAAGTAAATACTATAATAGATCCAATACTAGAATCAGGATTTAATGGTATATTTATAGTTATATCAAATCCAGTAGACGTAATAGCTCATTATATATGGAAAAAAACAGGTTTTCCGAAAAACAAAGTGTTTGGAACTGGAACAACGTTAGATTCATCAAGGCTTAGAAGAATATTATCAGATGAAGCAGGCATAGATCAAAAATCTATACAAGCATATTGCATGGGAGAACATGGGGATTCACAAATGGTACCATGGTCACATGTGTATTTTGGTGGAAAACCATTATTTGATTTGATGAAGGAAAAACCAGAAACTTATGGAAATCTTAATTTAGATGAGTTAGCTAGTAGAACAGCAAATGCAGCATATGAGATAATAGCTGGAAAAGGATGTACAGAGTTTGGAATAGGCGTAGGTTTAAGTGAAATAGTTAAAGTAATACTTCATGATGAAAAGAGAATACTTCCTGCATCTACATTATTAGAAGGACAATATGGTGAAGAAAATGTTTTTGCAAGTGTACCTGTTATATTAGGCAAAAATGGAGTAGAAGAAATTGTTGAAATAAACTTAACGGAAAAAGAAAAATCACAATTTAATCATACATGTGGAATTTTAAGAGAATATATAGAGAAAGCCAATACACTTTAAAGTTGAAAGAACCCTAAAACAAGGGTTCTTTTTTTGCAATTAAATTAGATATTTTATATTAATAAATTTAGCTATTTGGACTTAAGAATCACCTTTCTAAGAAAATTGGGTTTTCAAAAGTAGATGATACAATTCATTTAATCCATATATATATAATCTTATATTATAATTTTATTATAATCTTTGAACATTTGTAGCCATAGGTCCCTTTTCGCCACTTTCAATGTCGAAGGTAACACTTTCATCTTCATGCAGATCTTTATCAGGCCCTTTATCTTTAATTTGTGAATGATGTACAAAAACATCATCTCCTTTGTCACAAGATATAAATCCATAGCCTCTTTCTGTATCAAACCATTTAACTACGCCAGTAACTTTAGCCATGAAAAATTCCTCCTTTTGCAATAATTATATTTTATAGTCTTTGTTAAAAGAATGGATTTTAAACATTAAAATAATATAATAAATCAAAAGTTTAAAGTAAAAAATAATAAACTTTAAGCTTTTTTTTGATTTATATTAAATTCTAATATAAAATTAGAAAAAATGTGTTATAATTATAAACAAAAGAATATTATGGGAAAATAGGTTTAAAGTGCGAGTTTATTTGTCGAATTTGGCAATAAAACAGTGCAACAATATTTTTGCAGAGAGTAATGGTATAAAAAAATAGCGAAAATGAATTTGGAGGTGATTTTATTTTGAAATTAAGTAATATCAAAATAAAAAATAAATTACAATTATTAAGTTCAATACTATTGATTTTTACAGTATTTATTGGTGTTTTCGGTTACATTCAACTAAAAATAAGCAACGATAATATGGAGTTAATGTATAATAATAAATTAAATTCAATTAACTGGTTAAATGATAATAGAAATCAGGCAAGGGCAATTGAAGCAGATATGTATTACATAATGTTATATCCAGATGATAAAGATAAACAAAATGAAAAAATGAAGGATATTGAACAAAGAAAGAAAATGTTTGATGATAACTTTCAAAACTATAAAAAGGTAGATTTAGATACGCATGAAAAAGATATGATTCCAATGATAGAAAATGATTTATCAACATATAGACAAGCAATGGATGAGATATTAAAACTTGCTTTAGAGGGAAAGCAAAAGGAAGCATTAGAAAAGAATGAAGATATTAAAGATGTGGCCAACAATTTTCAAGCAAATTTAAAAGAGTTAGCGGTGCATACTGTAAAAGAAGCCGATGAGATTAATGAGTTAAACAATGAGAATTACAAAAAGATAACATTAATCTTTCTTATATCTATAGCTGTTTCTATTATAGTAGGATATTTGATGTCTAAGATTATCACAAAAAATATAGTTAAACCTTTAGATATTTCAGTTAATTATTTGGACATACTATCAAGTGGAGATTTTACAAGTGAAGTACCTGTAGAATTTAAAAAGAGAAAAGATGAAATAGGAACAATGGCAAAAGCTTTAGATAATATAAATGGAAGCTTAAAATCATTAATTAAAAATATTGTAGAAGAATCAGATAAAATAGAAGAGGTTGTTAACACAGTGAATAATGAAGTGAAAATTCTTAATGGGAATATAGAGGATGTTTCAGCAACTACGCAGGAACTTTCAGCAACTATTGAGGAAACCTCAGCTTCAGCAGAAGAAACTTCAGCAACTTCTCAAGAAATAGGTAAGGCAGTACAATCAATAGCTGAAAAATCACAAGAGGGAGCGATTCAAGCAGGAGAAATAAATAAAAGAGCACAACAAACTAAAGAAAATATTGAAAATTCTCAAAAGACAGCTCATAATGCATTTGTAAATACAAAAGATGGACTTGAAAAAGCTTTAGAAAAGTCAAAAGTAGTTGAAGAAATTAATGTACTATCTGATTCAATTATGCAGATAACAGAACAGACAAACCTATTGGCATTAAATGCAGCGATAGAAGCAGCAAGAGCTGGGGAAGCTGGGCGTGGATTTTCTGTAGTTGCAGACGAGGTAAGAAAACTTGCAGAACAGTCAAAAGATACTGTATCAGAAATACAGAAAGTAACAAATAAGGTTAGAGAAGCTGTTAACGATCTTTCATATAATTCAAATAATCTTTTAGAATTTGTGTCTAAAGATGTAAAGAGAGACTATAGTAATATGCTTGAAGTAGCAGGAAAATATAGTGAAGATGCAAAATTTGTAGATGACCTTGTTATGGACTTTAGTTCAACATCAGAGGAACTTTTAGCATCAATTAATGATATTTTAAAAACTATAGATGGGGTAGCAGAAGCAACAAGCGAAGGAGCAAGTGGAACGGTAGATATAGCAAATAAAGTTTCAGAAATTAGTCATAAATCAAATGAAGTATTAGAACAGGTTACACAAACAAAAGAAAGTGCAGAAAAGTTAAAGACTGAAATGTCTAAGTTTAAAGTTTAGGCTATATATCTATGAAGAAAACTCAAATAAGTAATACAATAAATATTAATATTGGGCCTGTAACAAGGCTCTTTTTTTATTCTTTATGAATTTATATTCTCTCGACTACAACCTCTGAGGGCCATAAATTATATACTTAGTAACTGCTAAATGTATTTGTGTAAAAATTTTCATCTGCAATCAAAGTAAAAACAAAAAATTAAGATGTCTTTGTGATTATATGTTATAATTATTTTTTAGTGAGAAATTATGTAAATATATGAAGGGGATCGAATTAAGTCTCTTCAATGTTTAATACTAGCTTTTGAATTTAGTATACATATATTGTTAGGAGAATAGAAAAAATGAACTTAGATATTGATTTAGACAATTTTGAAATAAAGAGAGAGTTACTTATTAAAGTGGATACAAATGGAGTAATTAAATCTATTTCTAAAAACTGTTATAGGATTTTAGGATTTATGCAAAATGAAATTCTAAATACTAATATTGATAAATTTTTAGGTTATAAATTTAATGATTTATTATCACGTGAAAGTTTTGAGACTTTAGTTTTAAAAAAAGATGGTAATCAGTTACTTTTTGAGGTTGTCTCTAAACCTGTTCTTGATGATGGTTCTAAAATAGTTGGAGCATACCTATCTCTTATAGATATAAGCAAATATCTTCACATTGAAGAGAGGTATAATCAGCTAATCAAAACGTGTGAAAAAACTCAGGACATTTTTTTTGCATTTCAAATTTTACCTGAGTTCAAATTTATATATCTTACTTCTTCAATTGAAGAGATTTTAGGATATGATCTAGAAATACATTATACTAATGCCAATTTGCCATTTGAAATTATTCATCCTGATGATCTTCATATACAAAAATCTAAAATAGATAAAAACTCGGATTTTTCCAAAGCTTTTTGTGCAAGATTTAAACATAAAGATGGACATTATGTCTGGATAGAGGATTTTTTAGTTCCTACATATAATGAAAATGGGGATTTGGTATCTGTATCAGGATTTAGCAGGGATATTACAGAAAGAAAAAAATTAGAAAAAATGCTAGAAGAACAAAATAAATTATTGGAAATGGATGTTACTGCTGAAATAAAGGCGAATAAAATCATGGAAAATACATTAAAAAAGCAGGAAGAGTTATTAGTTAATATATCTCACGAACTTAAAACTCCATTAAACGTAATTTCGGCAACGGCTCAGTTATTAGAAATGTATTATATGGATGATTCAATAATAAATAAAAAGGATATATTTATTAAATATTTTAAATCAATAAAGCTAAATACCTATAGGTTATCAAAGCTTATTAACAATATAGTGGACTCATCAAAAATAGAAGCAGGATTTTTTCAACTTAACCTAGTAAATGTGAATATAGTTAATGTCGTAGAAGAAATAGTTATGTCAGTAACAAGTTTTGTTAAAATTAAAGGCTTAAATATTATTTTTGACACGGATACGGAAGAGAAAATTATTGCGTGTGATCCAGAAAAAATCGAGAGAATAATGCTAAACCTTATTTCTAATGCTACAAAATTTTCAAATGATAATGGTGAAATATTTGTAAAGGTTAAGGATATGAATGAATGGGTTGAAATATCAGTAAAGGATAATGGGATTGGTATTGAAGAGAAAAAATTGGATATTATATTTGATAGATTTGAACAAGCGGATAAATCTTTGTCTAGAAATGCGGAAGGTACTGGTATTGGATTGAGTCTAGTGAAATCTATTGCTCTATTGCATGGTGGCAGTATAAATGTTGAAAGTGAATATAGAAAAGGGAGTAAGTTTACTGTGACCCTTCCAGCTGGAGCAGTAGCTAAGGAAAATATGATATATGATAGAAATATTAAAAATAAGGATGAACGTATAAGAATAGAATTTTCAGATGTTTATTTTTAACTTTTAAAATTATGAATTACTAAAAATTCAAAAATATATTTTAGTGCATAAAAGAAAATAACAGATCAAAATATGCTGATGAATTAACTTGGTATTTTCTTAATAGTGCCTTAATTGGTACAAACAAGATTAAAAAACCCGCATCTAGCATAGATATATACTAAATACGGTTTTTTAAAGAGCATAACAATCTTCACTAGCACAATAATAGATAGCTTATCATCATATTATAATCTTTCGACTATAATACAACAAATCACAACCAATTACCATGTTTCGCTCCACCACACAACATATTTATTCAACTTAATATAACCTCACAGCTGTATTAAATCAATTCAACACATTGAATAATGTTAACTCGACCTTAAATAATAAGTTGGAGTACTATTATAATAGATATAAATCAACTATAATAAAACTTTTCCCCACCAGATAAAATCTTATCGCCGACTATCATAACAACTATATGTTATAACCATTATAAAATCTTTGTTCGACTTATATACACCCTCATATCAAGAGCATATAGAAATCTTTGCTCGACTGTTATGTTCCTTATGATATTAATATGTGTAGTTTTGTTTTGAATATGCATTATACGAAAAATAAATCAAAAAATATTTAATGGAAGTTGTATTACAAAATTATTTCAAGGATATTAAAAGAGGATTTCTTATAGTTTTTTAGAAAAATAAAGAAATTGAGAAATGAGGAAAGATATAGATATCCGAACCAGGAAATTCACTTATACATTTAATGTTTCCATTAGTATTACATGAATTAGAATAATGAATGTGTCAAATTTATAATTTGGGTATCTATAATAAAAATAATTAAAATCTGGTAGATCAAGGATTGTATTAAGGGATACTTCTAATTTTATCATCTAACAAGAACATATGTGCGTATATTTTGTTCGATACTGGAAATAATTATAATATAGACATATGAGTGATCAAACCTAAATTTATGATATAATGGAGGTAGAAATATGGATAGAAAAAATGACTCATTTATAAACTTATTATAAATATTAGGATGTGAGAATATGAAGTGGGAAGAAGTAAGAAATATATACCCTAATAAATTTGTGCTTTTAAGAAGTTTAGAGGCTCATATTGAAGAGAATAAAAAGTGTATAGATGATGTAGCTGTAGTAAGAGTTTTGGATGATGAAGAAGCGAGCAATATATTAATTAGATGTAAAGGCGATAATTTTGTATTTCATACATCAAAAGAAGAATTATCAATGAATATAGTTCAAATGCCAGTATTAAGAGGAGCAATTAGATGAAGTTAGAATATAAAAATGGTTTGTTATTTGTTGATATGAATATTGGATATAAGGGCAATAATGTATTAATTAATAATGTGGTTGTAGATACAGGTGCTGCACATACTATTATTAATCCAGATAGTGTATATAAATTAGGGATTAAAGCGGAAGCAGAGGATGAATTTATCACAATGTATGGTGTTGGTGGCGAGCATTATTCTTATAGGAAAAATATTAATTCAGTTAATATAGGAAGAAATTGTTTAGAAGATGTAAATATAGATTTTGGATTAATTGATGAAGAAGGATATATAAATGGTTTACTTGGGCTTGATGTGTTGTTAAAATTAGGTATAACTATCAACTTAAAAGAATTGAAATTATATAGCTGTTAAGGTGTAAGAATCTGATAAAGAAATATTTCATAATTTGAAAGTCTTAATTTTGACACTAGAATTCGCAAAAAGCTATCCGCAAAAGGATGGCTTTTTACATATTAAAATTTAAAAGTTATAACTTATTTTAAAAGCTTATAACTAGTGCTTGCTCCTGTCAATCGTTGGGTCTCTGGGGTGTTTAACCACGAGTTCATTAAATAAACGGTAGAAATACATGGGTATGATATAATAAAAAGGTTAGTATACATATTGTTATATAGATTGTAATGATAAAGAGAAAATATCGGATAAAAATGTATGTTTGTAACAATAATAGTAAGAAATATAGAAAAGAGATGATCAAATGATAAAAGCAAATTTTAATGATTATAAGTTATGCAATGAGCTATTAAAAGCAATTAGTATGTTAAATTTCAATGAGTTAACAAAAGTTCAAGAACAGGTTATACCGATTGCGTTAGAAGAAAAGGATATAGTAGTAAAGTCTAAAACCGGAAGTGGTAAGACTGCATCATATGCTATTCCTATTTGCCAATTAGTGGATTGGGAAGAAAATAAACCCCAAGCATTAGTAATTACACCAACAAGAGAACTTGCTATCCAAGTCAAAGAGGATTTTTTCAATATAGGTAGATTTAAAAGAATTAAAGCAGCTGCAATTTATGGGAAGTCACCTTTCTATGATCAAGAAAAGGAACTTAAGCAAAAGACACATATAGTAGTTGGAACACCTGGTCGTATTATAGATCATATAGAAAAAGGTACATTTGATCTATCAAAAATAAAGTATCTTATAATAGATGAAGCTGATGAAATGCTTAATATGGGATTTGTAGATCAGATAGAAACAATAATAAAAAGCTTATCAAAAGAACGTATGACCATGTTATTGTCAGCCACAATGCCAAAAGACATAGAGACTTTATGCAATAAATATATGAAAGATCCTATACATATTGAAATAGAGGATCAAAATAAAGCTGCAGATAATATATGTCAAGAAAGATATAACGTAAATGAAAGGAATAAAATAGAACTTTTAAGAGATATAACTATATTAGAAAATCCAGATAGTTGTATGATATTCTGCAATACAAAACAAAAGGTTGATGAAGTTTATAAGGAGTTGGCAAAGCTCCAGTATAATTGTAGAAAAATACATGGTGGAATGGAACAAAGTGATAGATTAAGAGTAATGAATAATTTTAAGCTGGGTTATTTTAGATATTTAATAGCCACAGATGTTGCAGCTAGAGGGATAGATATAGATAATATCACCCATGTAATTAATTATGATATACCAGAAGACAAGGAAAGTTATGTTCATAGGATAGGAAGAACTGGACGTGCAGGCAAGATGGGTAGAGCAATTACTTTTGTAACACAAAATGAAAGTAAGTTTTTAAATGATATACATGAATATATAGGCAAAGAGATTCTTTTGAAGGAAAGACCTAAAGTGGAAACTATAAATAATCTTAAAGAAGAATTTGCTTTGAAAATGAATACAAGACCTGAAATTAAAGAAACAAAAGGTGAGAAGCTAAGTAAAGAGATTATGAAATTACATATTAATGCAGGTAAGAAAACAAAGATGAGGGCGGTAGATATTGTAGGCACGCTTTGTAATATTGAAGGCATGACAAAAGACGATATAGGAATCATCAATATAGTTGATATATCTACCTTTGTAGAAATATTAAATAATAAAGGAGAGTGGGTGTTCCAGCAGTTACAAAAAACACCTATCAAAGGCAGGCTTCGTACCGTAAGTAAAGTTGATATATAAGAATAAACAAGATTATCTTTATGAATTTGAAAATAATATTTTACCTGATGACGTTTTAATGTTGTGAGAGCGAGTAGTTCTTATGAAGAGGTAATAAAGAAGTCTATTTTTCTATTTCTAAGATAAAAACCCCCGACATTTGTCGGGGGTTTTATGTAGTTTTCATACCTAATATTTTAAGTGTAATAGTTTTCGTTTGTTTGAATTTACTTATACTACAGTTATATTATATTTTTGGATTTTAACTTATTAATGCTTTGCTTAACTAAATCAATTGCTTCAGACTTACTCTGCCCCTTATGCTTTATCTCATTATCACCTATTTTTGCAATTGCCTTATATGGGTATTGATTTTCATTATTCTGTATTACGATTATTTCATGATCTCCATATTTCTCCATAAAGCATACCACCTCTATATATTTTTATCTTATTATATCATATTCTAAATATTTTGAATATTCCTTCTTTTAAAATTTTTCTGAAAAAATACTCAAAACTAAACATGGAAGAAATATTAAGAATTAAGACTTGAATAACTGGATGATATGGGGGATTAGTTTGAATAATGTAAAAAGTAGACTTAATAAAAATTATTATAGTAAATTATTTTTTAGTGTTAATATAAAGTGAGTCGTATAATTAAATTATCTTCTAAAAGTTTAAATTTAATTGATGGTAATAATGGGGCTAAATATGATGAATGAGTTAATACTTATGAAAATAGGGGGAAGACTTATTAAGCATTAAGCTACAACAACTTTGAAAATTCAAAGAAAGTACCAATCATAAGGGGAATATGATTGGTACTCTTTATTTATTAGGAAAATTTATTTTGCAGGGGTAAATCCTTGTTTCTTCATTGCATCCTTAACTTTTGGATAATATATATTTTGATAAACACTTGAAGTTAAAGTACTCCAATTTTTTTCTTTGTCATATCTGCCGATGTCTTTTAAGTAAGCTTCCATTTCTTCATCGTAGCTATCAATAGAATTTTCTATAGCTTCTTTGTTATAAGTATCATTGTGTCTAAAGCTTTCAAATGGAATTCTTGGCTTAGTGTGTGATTCATCTGAAGGGTATCCTATTGCAAGGCCTACAAGTGGGAATGTATATTTAGGCAAATCTAAGAGTTCTATAACTTCTTCTGGATTTTTTCTTATTCCACCAATTGGAACAGTTCCAAGTCCTAGAGATTCAGCTGCAATTATTGCTGCACCTAAAGTAATTCCACTATCTACAGCACCAACTAGAGCACTTTCAATGTCTTCATGTATTATTTGCTTAGAACCAGTTTTTTCGCCAGCTAAATAAGTTCTATAAAAATCCATTACGAAAACTAAGAAAACAGGAGCTTTAGCTACATATTCTTGATTTCCAACAAGTTCTGCAAGTTTTTCTTTTTTTGATTTATCTCTTATAGCTATGACAGTTGTTTGCTGACCATTTATTGAATTAGGCATGGCTTGGGCAGCTTTTATTATTTCATCTATGATTTCATCTGAAATATCCTTATCTAAATATTGTCTAATTGATCTATGATTTTTTATATTTTCTATTGTATTATTCATTTTATTCAATCCTTTCAATTTTACGATTTATTACAATTTCATTATAGTCTTATTTTTAAGGGAAGTTACACCTTCTGGAGTATGAGTTGATAAATAAACTGTATCATTTTCTTTTATAAAAGTTCTGACTTTATTTAATGTTTCAATTGCTTGTACTTTATCTTCAAAGACAACAGATAATTGGTTTTGCCTTAAAGCTTCGTCTGTGTAAGTAACATCACCATGAATCATGTAGTGAATACCGTTATCATAAACAACAATTAATGAATTTCCAGTAGTATGTCCATAAGCTGGCAGCATATAAATATTTTCACTTATAATTTGGCTTTTATCAAAGTTTTTATACTGTCCATCAGTAAAATTAACTTCAACTAAATTGTCGGCTGCAATATTCATAGCCTCAAGCTCTATTTTTGATATATAAATCTTTGCATGATCAAACATTCTAAGTTCACCGGCATGATCGGGATGTTTATGAGTTAAAACTACTTTACTAACATCTTCTGGAGCATAACCTACATTTTTTAGTGCTTCTTTAAAATTAGCAATTTTTTCACCCATATATAAGGCTTGATCAGGTTTATCTTCAAAATCAGGAGTCTCAACTGGTAAACCTGTGTCTACTAGAATAACCTCTTTTCCAGTATCTATTAAATAATTTTGCAGGCTTGCAGGGTAATCTTTGTTTATATTAATTTTTTCTTTTTCAAGTGATCCTCCAAATGCAAAAGATTCTTTCATTCTTCCATTTTTATAAAATTCCAATGCTAAAATTCTCATAATCTATTCCTCCGATGTAATTAATCTTTATACGACATTTAATATGAGTAAATTATATTTAATAAAATTAAATTTGTCAATCGGTATTTTGGCTTAAATAAATAGAATTTATTAATTACTTGAAAGATTAGGAGAATCATGAGTGATATTGAAGCTACAAAAGAAAGAAATATAGCTGTATGTAATGTAGTAGGGTATAGCATCTCAGTTAGTTATTACATTTATATACTTCTTATTTTATTTTTTTAGTAGAACATATGTACGTATAATTTGTTAGCGTTTGGAAATAATTATAGTATAGATAAATGAGCGCTTAAATCTAAATTTATGCTATAATTGAGGTAAGTGAATGGATTATAAGAGGGCTACAAATAATGTACATGATAAATCATATAAAGATCTTTATTCAAATAAATTAGTGTTTGTTAATTTAATTAAAGAAATGCTTAATGCATCTTGGGCAAAAGAATTAAATGAAGAAAATTTAATTTTAGTAGATAAGCAGTATATATTAGCAGACTATGAAGAAAATGAAGCGGATATTGTATATAGGGCAAATGTTGGTGGAGAAGAAATCATATTCTATACACTTTTAGAATTTCAATCAACTGTGGATTATAGAATGCCCTTAAGATTATTCTTTTATATTAATGAAATACTTAGAGAATATACTAAAAATTTAACAGAGGAAGATAAGAAAAATAGAAAAGGATTTAGAGTTCCAGCAGTAATTCCAATTGTATTATATAATGCTATAAGAAAGTGGAATGTACCTCTTTATTTTAAAGATATAGTAAATAAAAATGAGTTGTTTGGTGAGAATATAGTAAACTTTAAATATTCACTTATTGATGTAAATCATCAATATACAAAAGAAGAATTAATAAAAAACAATAATATTACATCAGCTATATTTTTATTAGATCAAAAGGTAGAACCATTAGAATTTTTTGAGAGGTTAAAGGCTGTAGCACTAAAATTTAATAAATTAACAAGTAGAGAAAAAGAAATATTGAAACACTGGCTTAGGAATACTGTTGATGAAACCGTAAGAGAAAGTGTTGTTAAAATACTAGAAGCTGATAAAGAAGGAGTGGAAAATATGGTAGCAAATAATGCTTTTATGATTAAAGAAATGAAAGAAAAAGTTGAAAAAGAAACTAGAAAGCAAGATAGAATCGAGATTGCTAAAAATGCAATAAAATTGGGTATGAATGATGAAGATATAAGCAAATTAACAGGCTTAAATGTAGATGAGATATCTAAAATAAGATTCAAGAATTAATTTAAGAGATAAGCTGAGATTTTCTAATATTTAGAAGGCCTCAGCTTTAATTATTCTAAACAAAATTATATTATAGTCGATATAAAAGTGCAAAAGCATAGTAAGAACCAATAAGATAAAAGCTACAATAAATAGAGTTCATCAAAAGATATATTATATATTAAAAGCTTTTAAATATTTAGAATATTTCGAATATCATGTTTTCGCTAGAGGTTGGATTATAAATATGATACAATAACTAATAGAAATTATTATATAACATTAATACTTTATTTTGAGAATTAGAATTAGGAGAGATACGCGATGAAAACTGATTTATTAGAAAAAGGAGCAATATTACAAAGGGATAAGGAAACATATGCAATTGCTCCACATTTAACTGCTGGACTTGTAACTCCAGAGATTTTAAGAAATATTGCAGATGTAGCTGAAAAATATAATGCAGCGGCTATTAAAGTTACAGGAGCTCAAAGAATTGCATTAGTTGGATTAAAAGAAGAAGATTTAGATAATGCTTGGGATGATCTAGGGATGGACCCAGGTGCAGCAGTAGGTCTATGTGTAAGAAGCATAAAAATATGTCCAGGAACTACTTTTTGTAAAAGAGGTCTTCAAGATTCAGTAGCAGTTGGTTCAAAATTGGACAGCTTATATCATGGAAAAGAATTACCTAATAAATTAAAAATGGGAGTAAGTGGTTGTCCTCATAGCTGTGCAGATAGTGCATTTAAAGATATAGGATTAATAGGAAGCGGAAAAGGATGGATGTTCTATGTTGGCGGAAAAGGTGGAGCTAGACCAAGAATAGCAGATAGAATAGCACTTTCTGTATCAGAAGAAAAGGTATATGATTTAATAGAAAAAGTTATTGAAGTATATAGGGAAAATGCGACTAACAGAGAAAGATTAGGAGATTACATAGACAGAGTAGGATTAGATGAGTTCAAAGAACAAATAAATCTTAATAGTTATTTATAAAGTGAAAATTTTAAGACAGTATTTTATCTGAATAGAAAATTTTCAAATTAATGAACAAATCAATTAGTTTAAATTAATATATCTAATAGTGTAAAAAAATCATGCTAAATAATAGCATGATTTTTTATTATTTCGAGTACAGCAGGAATATCTGCAGGAGCCCACTTCAAAGAAAGCAGGCTTTCTGGTTTCAGCCATAATAAAGCTGCGTGTTCATTAGCTTTAGGATAGCTATCTACTAATTCGCAGTTAGTAGTTATCAAATTTACAATAAAATCATCGTATTCATGCCTATTTTCATTATGTATATTAATATATCGCACTTTACAATTCAATTCTTCAAAGATTTCTCTTTCAATAGCTTCTTTTGGAGTTTCATTATCCTCTATTTTACCACCTGGGAACTCCCAAAGATTTGGCGATTTCATAATAGGAGAGCGTAGAGCGCATAATATTTCTTCGTTCTCATTTTTTATAATTGCAGCTACAACATTAATAGTTTTCTTCATCATAACACCTCAAAAAATATTTTATAATATATGAATTGTATTTTCAAATAAACTTGTAAAATTTAAACCTTCTTTTAAATAAACCTTGTTAACAATAAACATTTTTTCGAAGGTTTAATTAAATATTTTTAAAAAGGAACAAAGGTCTAAATAAAACTTTTTACCTTTTTAAAAAGTTAAGAAGGTAAAAATGAAAAAGTCTATGGTTAACAACAATATGGAACATTATTGATAATTATGGTAAAATACAATAAATTGGTATTATGTAATTTTAGGAAAAATAGGGGAATAATATGAAAAAGTTAAAATTAACAAAAGTAATAGCTAGCGCTTTGGTTGTAGCTTCTGTATTAATGTTAAATCCAATAGGTGCAAATGCAGAATGGAAACATAATTTAGCAGGATGGTGGTATGCAGAAGGAGATTCATGGGCCACAGGCTGGAGTCAAATTGATGGAAAATGGTATCACTTTAATTCAAGAGGTTATATGGAACATGATAAAACCATTGATGGATACTATTTAGATAGTAGTGGAGCATGGAAAGAAGTGATGACAACAAGTGAAAATTTGAAATTTGATAAATTAACTGGAACAATAGTAGGATATAGCGGAGTTAACACTGTTGTAAATATACCTAGTGAAATTGATGGTGTTTCAGTTACAAGTATAGGAATCGGAGCATTTTCTACTGATAATAGCTCAGCTAAAATAGAGAGTATAACAATACCAAATAGTGTTACAAGTATAGGAGAAAGCGCCTTTGAATGGGACAGCAATTTAAAAGCAATTAGTATACCTGAAAGTGTAAAAGAAATAGAGAAAGCAACATTTAATGGTTGCAATCAGTTAACTAGTGTGACAATGCCTAACGGTCTAACAAGTATCGGGCAAGGGGCTTTTTCAGGCTGCGTAAGTTTAACCAATATAAAAATACCAGATAATGTAATAGATATAGGAGAGGTAGCTTTTAAAGGTTGCCAAAATTTAAGATCTGTAGATATACCTAAAAGCGTGCAAGTTGTTGGATGGGGAGCATTTCAAAGTTGTGATAAACTAACATCAATTAATATACATAGAAGTACTTTTGTTGTAAAACATGTATTTGACGGAAGCCCTAATGTAAAAATAACAATTGTAAATTAGAAAAATAAAATAACATTCTAAATGATAAATTTAATATTGGAAATGTATTCATGCTATATTTACAAATAAAAAGAGAGTAGTTTTTTGAGAAAATTAAAAGTAAGTTAATAGTGTCCATAAATCAAAACTTTTTGAAAAAAAATATTGGCTATTATAATAAAAATATGTTGCGCTTATTACGCAACATATTTTTATTATTAGTTTATTTATGCATTATTTATGTTTTCAACAAGCCTCTTATTTTTCATATTACGACTTCTCTTTTTATCGCTGAATAATGCAAACAATATACCTGGCAAGAGAATTATAGCGCTCACTTTAAATGTAAAACTAAAAGCTTTAACAGTATAAGTCAAAAAGGTATCTTGTATATTAGGTATTATTTTTTGGGTTTCTTTCTTTTGAGTTTCAAAAATCTCTTTGATTTTATCTTTATCCACAGCAGGAGAAGAGGTTAACACAGCAGCTTCTTTTTCAGCAATTGTATTTAATATTTCTGAAAGACTAACATTTTTATTACTACCTGTTTTGATAGAAGTAATCATCTGTTGCTTTGTTTCATCATCAAATACAGTGTCATTCTGTATTGTTTGAATAGCAGAGTCTTTAGCATCATACATCTGGGTAGTCATATTTGATGTAAATATAGTTAAAAATAAGGCAACTCCAAGTACAGTCCCAAGTGTTCTTGTCATATTATTTATTCCAGAAGCTATTCCTATTTTATCTAAAGGAACGTTAGCCATTACAGAACCTATTAGTGTTGCCATACTTAATCCCGTACCAGAACCGGCAACAATTAATCTTAAAATAAAATCTATATTTGAAGAATTTTGAGTAAGAGAACTATTTAAGTAGCAAGAAATACAAAGTAAAAGAATACCTAATGCACTAGTTAATCTGCTGCCTAATTTTTTTGTCAAAATAGTAGCTAATATTGAAAAAATCATTGAAGTTAATGACATAGTTGAAATAATAAGTCCTGCTGAAAGTTGATTTAATCCTTTAATCTGAATTAGGAAAAAAGATAGTAAGTAGGTACCAGACATCATACCAAGACCGAGTAAAAACAGCGTAATAGATCCGTTTGTAAATGGTATAGATTTAAACAAACTAAGAGGAACCATGGGCTCTTTAACTTTTAGTTCAATAATGACAAATAGTATAAAGGCTATAACAGAAATTGCAAAGAAGGAAAGGATGAAGCTTGAAGTCCAACCTTTTTCATTAGCTTTCATTAATGCGAAAGTTAAGCAGAACATAGCAATTGAGATTGTTATAATTCCAAAAAAGTCTATGTTTTTGCTTGCGGTTGGGTCATAAGATTCCTTTATGAATTTCATAGTCAATAGCATGCAAATACAGCCTATGGGTATATTAATGAAGAAAATATATCTCCAATTAAAAAATTGAGTTACTATACCACCAATGGAAGGACCACTTGCAGCAGCAAGACCAGAAAAAGCTCCCCAAAGTGCCATAATAGTTCTTCTCTTTTCAGGTGGGAATATTTCAGCAGAAAGAGGCATAGCAATGGTTACAACAAAAGCTGCAGCTATACCTTGAAGTGTTCGAAATAATATAAGTAATTGAAGAGAATTTGAAATACCACATAGAAATGAAGAGATCGTAAATAGAAATACTCCTGAAATAAACAATTTTTTTCTGCCAAATTGATCCGAAAGTCTCGAAGCAGTTACTAGAATAACTGCAGTAGACAGATTATAGGCATTTACTACCCAAGAAATATGATCCATAGTGGTATTAAAGTATTCGGTCATTCTAGGCAAAGTAATATTTACCACAGTTGTATCTAATAATGCCATAAAAAATCCTAAAATGATGGCTATAAAAGAAATGTTTTGATGTTTTTTGTTCATAAGACAAACCTCCTAAATAGTAATAAAAATATTTTTATATTAGTATATAATAAACTACTATAAAGTATAGTAGTGGCGCGAAAAAATTGTCTCACAATATTAAGATTTAGGCACTAGAAAGAAAATAACAAGTAAAAGATGATACATATATTTTGTGTAACATAAAGAAGTAATCTTAGCTCATATTTGACTATTAACTAATACTACTGATTTAGTATGATGCAAAATAATAGTATGATACCTTGTTATTTTTGACAGTGACTTATTGGAGACATTAAATTATTAATTGTAATAATCAAAAACTTTTTCAGACCATTTTTGTAAAACGCTATAAATCTCGTTATACAGATCTAATATAAGAAGTTCAGAACCAGATCTTTCATTGTGCTGTTTTGTGTAATTATAAATTGGCTCAACAAACGCTCTACGTTCTTCCGCTTTATCTTTGAAGTTTTTAAGGTATTCTTTTCTTTTTTCTTCTGGCAAGTTCTCTATATTAACTAAAAATGCATTAAACTCCAAATAAATATTTCCTATATTCTTTGAACTTTCTTCCATTAGCTCATTGAAATATAGATTTCCTTTTTCATTTAGTGAATATAGTGTTTTTTCAGGCATTTCACCTTCTTTAACGGTTCTTGAATTTAAATACCCATTATCACATAATTTAATTATATTTTTATAAATTGACGGGGTACTAATTTTTAACCACTTAGTAAGATTCCAGACTTCAAATTCCTTAACCATTTCATAGGCACTTTTCTCTTTGCTTTGCAAATATCCAAGTATTATTAAATTTATTGAAGACAATTTAATCACCACCATTTATTATACTACTATAAAATATAGTAGTATAAACTATATTTGTCAAGATAAAATTTGGTGAATTTGATTTTTAAACCTATATGAATCTCACTTACAATTAATAGGATTTTAAAATTGAAATTTCTCATACATAGAAATTCTTATGGTTAATTATCTTATGTAAATATATGTTATAATAAATATAAGAAACTAGAAAAATCTGGAGAGCGAACTCGATGAAGAAATAATAAATAGAATAAAAAAATTTAAGGGGAAACTTGTAGATGTTATGTCTTATTATATACACATATCTGATGTTTTAAGTGTAATGATCTATCATATAAATTATTATTAAAATATGGGGAAAATAAATATGAAATATAAAAGTTATAAAAGATCCAAAGGAAAACTCAAAAGAATTCTAGAAGCACTTGAGATACTGTTATATTTTATTCTAACTGGAGTATTTGTCTTGATAGTATGGATAATAGAAGAGGCATTGAGATCAAAGGTGGCATATATATCTGAATTAGATTTTTCAAAATATGATACATTAGTTTTTCTTAGTAATTCTTTAAGGTATGACTTTATAGTCGCTATCAGCATGGGAATTATCTTTGTAACAATTGGATGCTGTTTTTTGAAGAGACGTATATCGAAGTTAGCTGTGATATTGACTTTGATTTGCATTATAACAGGAATAATTGGATTAAATAGCATGCTGCATTCATATATAAATATAACTTATGATGGATTTTATGTAGGGGGAGCTGTATCAAAAGAGAAGAGTTATAAATTTGAAAATATTAATAAAATACAATCATACTGTACAAAGAGAACAGGTAAAAATGGCTCATCGTATGAGTTTAAATATTTCATTATAATGAACGATGGAGATACAATTGAATTATCAAAAGATATAGATGAGAATCAAATTTATAAACTTGATAAGGTTCATAGATTATTTGTAGATAAATATAAAATTAATTATTATTGTACAGGCGTAAATGATCCATACTATAATTTATTATTAGATAGACTTTATAGTGATGATAATAAAAATGCTATTAAAGATATATTTGAAGATAAAGTTCAAAGGCCATTAGTATAATAGTGAGAAAATTATAAAACTAATTATAATAAAATTGTAGGAAATTCCTAAGATTAAACAGTGAGTAGTAAATTAGTAATTTTATAAAGCTGAGATTTTCTTATATTTAGAAAGTCTCAGCTTTAATAAGTAATATTTCTTAGAAGAATTTGCTGATATTATAGATCATTTCATATTTGTTTTACTATTTCTTAGGTCAAATTTTTCAATTTGCTCTGGACCTCTTAATATTTTTCTTTTTATATGAAGAATACCCTCTGAATCAGTTCTGATTCTCCATTCAATAAGCATTATTTTTCCATCTACTATTTCAATTCCTTGGATTCCACTTGCCCTAACACATGATCCATCATTGAAGTAAGGTAATTCCTTGACTTTTGGAAAGTGGGGTCTATGAGTATGTCCGCAGATGATCATAATTTTGTTCATTTTAATCCAATGACTATAAATACGCTCGATTTTATGAATCCTTTCAGAACTCTTTACAGGGCTTGCAGGATTTATGAATCCTATTGAATGAAGAAATTTCCAAAAGTATCTTACTGTAAGCATATTAAATCGCCACAGATTATCATTCATTCTGTCTCCTTGATGACCATGAACAGTTAGTATTTCCTGACCTGTGTTTTTATGTTTAAACACGACTGCCTCATATGGTGTAATTCCAGGAAATAACTCTATTTCTTCTTCGTTATATTCATCGTAGAATTTATAATAATTCTTTTCTACAAAATTGCTATATTTTAAGTGCACATTGTGATTACCATATAACATAATCAATCTATCAGAATCAAAGAATTTTTTTAATAGAGCATATACTTCATCATGTGCAAGTCTTATATGTTTAAAGTTAGAATGTTCCCAAAGTTCATCTCCATCGCCAACTTCCACATAAGTATATCCATTATTAAAATAGAATTCTAATGCAAATAAAAAGATATTTTGATTTTTTGCAAATTCATCAGAGGGTGTACCATCACCTCTATGGCAATCACTGAAAAATATGTATTTAGAGTTGTTATCAAAATATTCAATTTTAGCATTCTTATAAGCTTCTGTTAATCGCTTTTCTGCGAGCTTTTTTTCCGCTATCATAGTACACCTCTTTTATGATATTTAAAATTAATTTGATTATATGTAGTTAATCTGCCCTTTTAAAGAAGAATATATGTTAGTGTGCTACGATTTTTTATCGTGCTTAAAGCGATTTAATCAGTGCTTCTAACTCTTCAGATAAAGCTTTTGCACGTTCAAAATCAGTATTTCTTAAGGATATGGCTATTTTCATTTCTAAATCCCTTTTCTTTTGTTCAATTTCTAAATAGTCTTTATCAAAGTATTTCGCATAAATCATCTTTCTAAATTTTCTCATATTCATTTTTCTGATTGTTTTATCTTCAATGAGTAAAACATAATCTACGCAATTAATTATAGAATAGTAGTCATGAGATATCATTAAAATAGCACCATTATATTTCGCGATGGCTTCTTCAAGGGCCATTTGTGAATATATATCTAAATGGCTTGTTGGCTCATCTAAAAGCAGCATATTTGCTTTGCTTGCAGAAATTTTAGCTAATTGAAGTATATTCTTTTCGCCACCTGATAAATCTTTTATTTTTTGGTTGATTCTTTCTTCCTCAAAGTCATAGTTCGAAATGTAAGTTTCAACATCATCATAAGTTTTAAATCCTGCGTCTAGGAATTCTTCAAGTATTGTATTAGACTCATTTAATATTTCTCCTTGAAGCTGTGATAAATATGCAACTTCAATTTCAGAATCTATTTCAATAGCAGGGGTGTCATTTTTAAAGATATCTCTAAGTAAAGTAGTTTTTCCAGTACCATTTAACCCAACAATAGCTACTTTATCATTAGATTTAATCTCAAAATTAACATTTTCTAAAAGTATTTCATCAAAGCCAGCACTATAATTGTTAACTTTTAAAGCAACTTTTTCTTCAACTTGATTGTTAGTAGTTAAACGGATATAAGGCTGCTTAATTTCAACAAAAGGTCTTTTTATTCTACGAGCTTCTAATCTTTCTAGGAATTTCATTTTACCTTTTAGATACCTTCCAGCAGCAGTTTCCCCTGTAACTTCAGCTCTATCTCTCAGTCTCTTTATTATGCGTTCGTTTCTCTCAATTTCTTCATCATCAGCAACAGATAGTTCTTGAAGTTCGATTTTAGTTTGAAGTAATGTAAAGTTATAGTCTATATAGCTTCCATCAAACTCTTGGAGCTCATGATTTTCAAGGTGAATAATTTTATTGAAACAATTATTCAATAGATATCTATTGTGAGTAATAACTAGCATCATTCCCTTATGAGAATTTATTAGGTTTTTAAGAGAATTAAGATTTTCAAAGTCTAAAAATACATCAGGTTCATCCATAATCATTAAGTCTGGACTATTAAGCATTTCCCTAATTACTTGGATAAGTTTAAACTCTCCACCACTTAAATCAGATATCTTTGAATCCTTAAGTTTACTTAGGTTTGCAAGATTTAATTTCTTACTAAGAGTGCTTTCAAAATCATCTCCACCGATTACATCAAGAGCATCTAAAGCTTCCTGATATTTTTCTAGTAGGGCATCAATATCAGAAGAGGTTTCCATTAAGCTGCAAATAGAAGTTATCTCATTTTGTAGTTTAATATAATCTTCACATAGATATTCGAAAACTGTTGTTTCTTTTGTGTTATCTACCTCACAGAACTGACTCACATATCCAATCCTGCAATTTGGATCAATCTCTAGAGTACCATCAAACATATAGTTCTCTGGATCCATGATTATATCTATTAGTGTACTTTTTCCACTACCACTAGAACCTATAAAAGCACAATGCTGATCATTTTCTAAAGTAAATGAAATATTATGATATAGATCCTTATTTGGAAATGAGTACGACAAGTTATCAATTTTTATCATTTTATTACCTCGTTTTTCATATGATTAAATTTTATAATCATTTATATTATGTTATATATCGTATAATTTTACACTTGATTGTATCATAGATTCGGAAGTTTATAAACATTTGTGAAAGATATATTGTATGATATTCTCTTAAAGGAACATTGTTTTAAATAAAACATTTTCACAATTTAAAAAGTTAAGAATTTAAGAAGGTAAGAATAAAAAAAGTTAACAATTTATAGGAAACATAATGGGTGAGACATATTAAATGGTTTTGAAGATACAAATAGTATGAAACTTGTGATATTGTTAAATAATTTTTATAAAAGCTGAGATTTGTACCATTGGAAAAATCTCAGCTTTTATATATAATACAAGAAATCACTATTTCTTGGGGTCAATATATTTATGTTATATTGAAATGCAAAATATGGAATAATAGAATTGTTGATGATATAAACTATATTTTAAGTTAAGGCATATTTAATTACTTTTCATTACTATCATTAATAGAGTCAGCTAGCAAATTTTCAATCTGCTGCATAAAGTTTATAATATCGCAGATGATAGTTGACCTTGTGCTCATTCTTAAATTTAATGTATCTAATTTATTACCCAATGAATTCACAATCTCAGTGACAGAGTCAACACCAGTTACTGCACCGCTAATCTCAGAGCTTGTACGCTCAATTCCTTTAATTATATGCTGGCTAAACTCTTTTGCTTCAATAGTACAATCAGTTACTTGTTTGAAATCTTTTTGAACATTTTGAGCATATTCATAGTTATCAGTAATTGCTGTTTTAGAATTTCTAATTTCCTCTCTAAGAGAATCTATGCTTTCATATAATTCTTTAACACTTTTATCAATTCCACTAACTAATTCTGTTGTTGATAAGGATAATTTTCTAATTTCATCTGCTACAACAGAAAAACCTATACCTGCTTCACCAGCTCTTGCCGCTTCAATAGATGCATTTAAAGCTAGGAGATTTGTATTGCTAGCTATGCCTGTTATACTATTTGACATATTTTGAATGTTTCTAGAGTTATTTTCTAATTTGTGAAAGGCCTCTGTAATTGAATCTAGCTGAGTGCATGTTCCATTAATTTTATCTGCCAACGTACCCATTTTATTATCTGCTTGTTTTACTGAACTGTCAGAACGATTCATAACATCATTAATTTTATTAGCATATTGGCTAAAATCATTAAAATTAGAGTCTATATTGTTAATTACATTTTGTATGGCATTGATTTTTGAATATGTATTGTCGATTTCCTTAATGGATTGAGTAACTCTAACTTCTTCATCCATGAATTCTCCAAATTTCTTTTCCATATGTAAAATGCCATAATTAACATATTTATCATAATTGGATTCTTTTTTTATATCTAATTTAATATTTTGTCCATTTTGAATATTTTCTTCTTCGTTTTTATCTTTCTTTTTTCTAAATTTAAAAAACTTCATATCGTATTACCTCATTCTATTCAAATACAGCAAGAACCATTGTCTGATTAAAGTGTTGATCTCTAAGCTGTTCTCCATAACCTGCAAAACCTATATAGTTACCTAAAGCATTGCCCATATTTTTAGCAAACTCATTTAAATACCCATCTGTTTCGAAAAGCATTGATCTTGCCAGACAGTTAACCATAATAGCTAATGATGGATTTGGAACTTCTTTTTTCACTGTAGCAATTGTTTCATTATTTACATTCTTATAATCATCAGGCTCTAAGAGAACCATTTTTGAATTATTATATACTTTCGCATGGTATGACATCCCATTATTTTTAGTAACTATTTGGTTTGCTGTAATATACAGATCACTTCCGATAATTCTACCTAAAGGATAACTATCTAAATATTTTGGAAGATTTTCAACAGTGGTGTTTAATGCTTGAGCCATAACAAGTGCTGCTGGTTTATTATCATATTCATGTACTATACGATTTCTTGTATCTACTTTAGTGGCAGTAAAATAATGAGCAGTTTTTTTATAAATATTTTCTCTGTATAATCTGATTTTACCACTTAAATTTTTGATGATTACAAAAGCACATGTATTGTTGTGTACTATGCCGTTAAAAGAAACCATTGTTTTTTCAGCCTTACCTTTGTCACCAGCAGATCCGCCAAATAGGGGAATCTTATGTTCGTCAAGGACTGAATTTAATGTAGATAAAACTAGTTCTTCACAGCTTATTAAAGCAGTAGAAATTTCAAAGCATATGGTATTAGATTTATCACGAAAATTATTAACACATTTAGTCACTCTATCTATGTATTTAAGAGGATATTTATCTACCTCTTCTAATATATCGGCATAACATTCAATTCCATCCTCAATACCCATTACCATCAGTGAATCTTTATAAGCTCCATCCATGCAAAAGCCTGCAAATGTGGTGGAGCCAATAATAATACTGTTTTGAAATTTTTCTTTCATTTTCTTAGTATATTCTTCAAAAGGTTCAACATTGGAAAAAAATAAAATTAATTTAGGTGCTTTAAGCCCAAGGGTAGCTTCTGATACTGCTTCATTTAAATCACTTTTTGAACTTTTTCCTACTTTATAATTCATACGTACCACCTTCTATAATAAAGTGCATAACATTAGATTCAATAAATTTTTTATTATGCAAAATTACTCAATATATCCATAAATTTGTCTATTTATTGATAATTGTACGTACTACATAAATAAAAGTCAATGAAAATATTGGATTATTTACATTATTTTAACCTATAGCCTTGTAAGTACAGCTTTATATTTTATTTTTCGGCATAATTCTGAGTATAGAAAATACTTATAATTTAAATCAAGATTTATTGAAAAAAATGTCAATTTTAAGCGATTCCTTTTTATCTCAAATATAAGAAAGATTATATCAAAGCAGCTGCTTCCTATAGTAATAAATCAAAAAAAGATAGTTGTAAAGTACAAAAAGTAACTAACGATGGAAAGATGAGCAGTATACCATTTTTCTTGGGAGGAATCTAATTCATGGTCTGGAGGAGAAAAATGTAGTAAAAACATGGCTTTATTCTTAGGAATACTAAATTATATTGCTGAAAAAAGAAAGCAGATAATTCCATTAAAGAGGCATTACAGAACAGTTATAGTTGATAATCCATTTGGAAAAGCCTCAAGAGAGCAGTACTAAAAAAGAAGCAGTTTATGAACTTATAACAATAATTATACAAATCGAAAAAAATATTGAATATTAAGAAAAAACTGAAAATATTTTTGAAATAACAATTATTCTCATAATAGTTATTGACAATTGTGTAACATACCGTATAATAGATTTATACACAATGGCTGGTGTTAATAACACCAGCTATTTTTTTTACAATAATTTTAACGTTAAAAAATTATCTTACAATAATTCTTTGGAATATATTCAAAATAGAAAAGTAAATATTATTATGCATAATATGGTGAAAACAATAAAATAGGATTAAAAATATTAACTATATGACAAAGGCGTCTATAAAATCAAGGAAGATTTTATAGGCGCTTTTTTTGTATAAAACAGGACTAGTATTAAATAAAAAAATTGAAAATTTGGAGGAGATATTTATGATTAAAAAGACATTTTTCAAAAGAATATTGGGGGTAGTAACTGTATTAGCAATGACAGCAACAATGTTTATGGGGTGTAGTGAGACAGCTAAAGTAAGTTCAAATGGGGGAAGTGCAGCTAGTGGAGATACAATTAAGATCGGAGGAGTATTTCCATTAACTGGTGATGTTCCAGCTTTGGGTGCAGCAATGGAAAACGGATCTAAACTTGCAATAAAAGAAATAAATGATGCTGGTGGAGTTCTTGGTAAAAAGTTAGAGCTTGTTTCAGAAGATGATCAAAATCAAGCAGCAACAGCGCCAAATGCTATTACAAAGTTAATTACACAAGATAAAGTTTCGGCAGTAGTCGGAACATATGCAAGTAAATGTTCAATTCCAATGGCAGCAGTTGCAAAAGATTCAAAAGTAGTTATGATTACTCCGGGGTCAACAAATGAGAAAGTTACTACTGAAGGTGGAGATTATGTATTTAGAGCATGTTTTATAGATCCATTACAAGGTGAAGTTGGTGCAAAATTCGCGTCAGAAAATTTAAAAGCTAAAAAAGTAGCAATGCTTTATGATATTGGTAATGATTATTGTGTAGGTATTTCAAAAGAATTCAAGAAAAACTTTGAAGCGGCGGGTGGTACTGTAGCATATGAAAAAACTTACAATGCAGGAGAAAGTGATTTCAAAGCATTTTTAACTGAAATAAAAGAATTAAATGTGGATGTAATTTATCTTCCAGATAACTACTCAACTGTTGGATTAATTGCAAAACAAGCAAGAGAAATTGGTATAAAGGCACCATTCTTAGGTAGTGATTCATGGAGTGATCCAGGTCTTGTAAAAGTTGGAGGAGATGCAATTGAAGGATCTTACTTTACAGATCACTTATCGTTAAAATCAGATAATGCATCAATTAAAAAGTTCGTTGAAAATTACAAAAAAGAATATAATGGTGATCCTAGTGCATTCTCAGTACTTAGTTATGATTCAGTATACATTTTAGCAGAAGCAATTAAAAAAGCAGGCAGCACAGATGAAAATGCTATTAAAGATGCAATGGCTAAGTTAGATGCAGATTGTGGAACCACACATTATAAATTTGATGATAAACATAACCCAATTAAGAGTGTAGTTATTAATAAAGTTGTAAACGGACAATTTGAATTTGAAACTGAGGTTAAATAATTCTAAAGAAAATTAAATTTTATTGTTTAGCGGCTATATCAATGGGGTAAGCTGTAATTTAAGTAGACCTAGAGATATAGCCTTTTATAAAGGAGAGGTGTACATGAGTACTTTATTACAACAAATTGTAAATGGTATATGCCTAGGTAGTGTATATGCATTAATAGCTATTGGCTACACTATGGTATATGGAATTATTAAATTAATTAATTTTGCTCACTGTGATATTTATATGGTTGGTGCTTTCTTAGGGTACTTTGCAGCAACTGTATTAGGTCTTGGATTTATTCCATGTTTAATTTTTTCTATGGTTTCATGTGCTGTCTTAGGTATGTTAATTGAAAGAATTGCTTATAAACCACTTAGAAATTCACCTAATGTAACATTGTTAATAACTACAATGGGAATGGAACTTATATTACAAAACTTTGTAAAAGCTGATTTTGTCGCAGGTCCAAATACTAGAAATTTTCCACAAGTAATTCCTTTAATTTCTTATAAAATTGGGGCAATAACAATAAGTAATCTTCAAATAATAGCACTTGCTATTACTATTATATTATGTGTTGCATTACAATACCTTGTAAATAAAACTAGAACAGGTAGAGCAATGAGAGCAACTTCTTATGATAGAGATGCAGCAGCATTAATGGGAATAAATATTAATAGAGTAATTTCTTTAACTTTTGCTTTAGGTTCAGCACTAGCTGCCACAGCTGGTGTACTTGTTGGTATGCTATATCCTAGACTTGAGCCTGCTATGGGTGTTATGCCAGGACTTAAATCTTTCGTAGCTGCTGTTCTTGGGGGCATTGGAATTATACCAGGGGCCATGTTTGGTGGACTTGCAATGGGGCTTATTGAGACTTTATCAAAGGTATATATTAGTTCAGGATTATCAGATGCAATTGCTTTTTCAATTTTAATTATAATTCTTATTGTAAAACCAACAGGTTTATTTGGTAAGAAAAACAATGTGAAGGTGTAGGTGATAAAAATGGTAAATAAGATAAGCAAAAATGAAGATAATCCAAGCTTAAGCTTGGTTAAAACCACATATACGAGATATATGATTACAACAGTTGTCCTTGCCTTAATTTATGTGTTTCTAATGTTTCTTGTAAACCAAGGAATAATTGGTGATTATATACTTAGAATTATGAAACAAATTGGTATTTTTTTAATTGCAGCCTTAGGTCTTAATCTTATATTAGGGTTTACTGGTCAATTTACTATGGGACATGCTGCTTTTATGTCAATAGGAGCATATGGATCTGCAATAATGACTAAAAATTTTAATATGCCCTTTCCAATTGCCTTACTTGTAGGAATCATATTAGCTGGAATTTTAGCAGCGTTAATTGGATATCCAATATTAAGACTTAAAGGGGATTATTTAGCTATTTGTACCTTAGGGTTTGGAGAAATAGTAAAGGTAGTAATTCAAAATGTAGATTATGTTGGGGGTGCTAGAGGGATTTCAGGAATACCAGGAAGTACTTCTTTCTTAATAGTATTAATAGGTGTAGCAATTTGTTATGCAATACTAAAAAATTTAATTCATTCTTCAAAAGGTAGAGCAATTATGGCAATTAGAGAAGATGAAATAGCAGCAGAAGCCATGGGAATAAATTCTACTAAATACAAGATGATTGCATTTATTATAGGTAGCAGTATGGCTGGTCTTGCTGGGGGCTTATATGCGCACTTTAATTCTTTTATTGATCCAGCAAGCTTTGCATTTTCAAAGTCAATTGAATTAATAACTTATGTAGTACTTGGTGGAATGGGAAGTTTATCAGGAACTGTAATTGGGACTTCAATTCTTATTTATTTACCTGAATGTCTAAGAGGACTTAGTGAGGTATTTAAGACATATCGTATTTTAATATATGCTGTTATGCTTGTGCTCATGATGATTTTCCGTCCACAAGGTATTCTTGGAACAAGGGAAATTACAGTAGATAATATAATAAAATTTTTTAAGAAATTCGGGAAAAACTCTACAAAAAATATAGTTCAAAGCGAAAAGGCTGGTGAGTAGTATGTCTTTACTTTCAGTAGAAAAATTAACAATAAAATTTGGTGGTCTTACTGCCGTTTCTGATGTAAATATGGAAATTGGGGAACATCAATTAATTGGTCTTATAGGTCCAAATGGTGCAGGTAAAACAACTCTTTTTAATATGCTTACTGGTGTATATAAACCAACAGAAGGAAAAATACAATTAAATGGTGAACGTATTGATGGAACTAAACCTTATGATATTACATCAAAGCATATTGCTAGAACATTTCAGAATATTAGACTTTTCACTGAATTAACCGTACTTGAAAATGTTATGATTAGTTTTAACTTTCAAGCAAAATCTAGTTTGTTTACATCTATTATTAAGACTCCAGCTCACATTTATGAGGAACAAAAAATGAAGCAAGAGGCTTTAGAAATATTAAAAATTTTTAAATTAGATGATAGTGCAGATGAGCTTGCGAGTAATCTCCCTTATGGTAAACAAAGAAGATTAGAAATAGCTAGAGCATTAGCAGCTAAACCTAAGCTTTTACTTCTTGATGAGCCAGCCGCTGGTATGAATCCTCAAGAAACAGTGGAACTTACTGAACTTATTCGCTGGATAAAAAATGAGTTTAAAATATCTATTTTACTTATCGAACATGATATGAAACTTGTAATGAATGTATGTGAATACATTTATGTACTTTCTTTTGGCGAAATTATTGCTAAAGGAATTCCAAAAGAAATTCAAAAAAATCCACAAGTAATTGAAGCGTATTTAGGAAAGGGGGCGGCACAATAATATGTTAAAAGTAGAAAATATTAATATATCTTATGGTGCAATTCATGCGATTCACGATTTGAGTTTAGAAGTAAATAATGGAGAAATTGTAACTTTAATTGGAGCTAATGGTGCTGGAAAAACTAGTACACTCAGAGCAATTAGCGGTTTAAATCCAATTAAATCTGGTGAAATCACTTATGACGGCAAAATGATTAGCAATATTGGAGCACACAAGATAGTATCTTATGGTCTTAGCCAAGTTCCAGAAGGAAGAAGAGTATTTGGTGATCAGACAATAGAAGAAAATCTTTTATTAGGAGCTTATTTAAGAAAGAGTAAATCTGAAATTAAAGTATCAATGGAAGAGGTATTTACATTATTTCCAAGAGTAAAGGAAAGAAGGAAGCAGCTTGCAGGAACTATGTCAGGTGGTGAGCAGCAAATGCTTGCAATAGGGAGAGCGTTAATGGCAAAACCTAAATTATTATTGCTTGATGAACCATCAATGGGTCTTGCTCCTATTGTAGTTGAAGAAATATTTGAAATAATAAAAAACATCCGTAAAGCTGGAACAACAATTCTTTTAGTAGAGCAAAATGCAAATGCTGCACTTCAAATAGCTGATAGAGGTTATGTTTTAGAAACAGGTAGTGTTGTATTAGAAGGATTAGCACAAGATTTATTACATGACGATTCTGTTAGAAAAGCATACTTAGGAGAATAAAAGGATGGTCATATGAAATGATAGTGTAAAGTAAGTTATGAAAAGATAAAAAAGTAATTTACACTATTAAATAAAGGGGGAGGCAATATGGATAAGTTTGTAATTGCAATCACAAGAACTTGTGGAAGTGGTGGAACAACAATAGGTAAAATGATTTCAAAGGATCTTAAAATTAATATGTATGATAGAGAATTATTACGTTTAGCATCGGAGGATAGTGGGATTAATGAATCACTATTTGCAAATGCAGATGAGCATGTTAAAAGTAGTTTACTATATATGGTGTCAAAGAAGGTATATGAAGGTGAATTGATTCCACCAGAAAGTAATGATTTTACTTCAAATGATAATTTATTTAATTATCAAGCTAAGATACTGCTGGAATTAGCAGAAAGAGAATCTTATGTTGTAATAGGGCGTTGTGCAGATTATATTTTAAAGGATAATCCTAATGTATTTAAGATTTTTATTCATGCATCTAATGAGTATTGTATTAAACATCAAATGGAAAGTTTATGTATTTCAGAAAAAGAGGCTGCTAAGCAAATTAAGAAATTGAATAAATATAGAAGAGGCTACTATTATTATCATACGGGGAACAAATGGGAAGATGTAAAGAATTATGATTTATCTCTTGATACTAGTAAATTAGGAATTGAAGATTGTGTTAAATATATTAAAGAATATATTAAATTAAGAATGAATTCTTAATAAGGAGATATTTATGGATAAAATGGACTACAAAATATTAAAGTGTTTGAAATCAAATGCTAGAATTAAAGCAGCCTCTATAAGTAATGAAATTCATTTGTCAGTTTCAGCAGTCCTTGAACGCATACATAAAATGGAGAAAAGCAAGGTAATTCAAAATTATACAATAATAGTGGATCAAAAAAAATTAGATAATGATGTGTGTGCCTTAATGGAAGTTAGTCTTGAACATCCAAAGTTCTATGATAAATTTACTTCAGCTATTAAAGGTAATGAGAATATTGTTTCGTGTTATTATTTAACCGGAGATTATGATTTTATGCTTAAAATAATTTGTCAATCATCTGATCATCTTGAGAAAATTCATCGTGCAATAAAAAGCATAGAAGGAGTATCAGCAACTAAAACTCATTTTGTTTTAAAAAATATAAAAAATACATTTAGTGTAATACCAGAGGTAGAAGAGTAAATATGCATATTAAAAATTTGAGGTTTATAACTGAATTTTTTAAAATATAAGAAAAAATTTTGGTTAAGTAGTAAATAACAATAAAATTAACTGGAATTTTAAAAAATATTGAAAAATATTTCTGTGAGATATACTATATGAATATAGTATTAGTTTCAAAGAAAAACCAGATATACTTTAGACGAAGAAGTCAAATTCAAAGGTCTAAAATATGTCTGGTTTTTTATTTTAAGAATTTTAGGAGGAAAATACAATGGAGAATTTAGGTTATTATAATGGAAAGTTTGGATTATTAGAGGAAATGACAGTACCAATGCTTGATCGTGTTTGCTATTTTGGAGATGGAGTTTATGATGCTACTTATAGCAGAAATCACAAGATTTTTGCATTGGAGGAGCATATTGAAAGATTTTACAACAGCGCTGGTTTATTAGGAATTAAAATTCCTTATTCAAAGGAGCAAGTAAAAGAAATCCTTAAGGAGATGGTATTAAAGGTTGATTCAGGAGAACAATTTGTATATTGGCAAATTACTAGAGGAACTGGAATGAGAAATCATGCTTTTCCTGGAGATGAGGTCCCTGCAAATCTATGGATTATGTTAAAGCCTTTAAATATTAAGGATATGTCACAAAAATTAAAGTTAATCACTTTAGAAGACACTAGATTTTTACACTGTAATATCAAAACCTTAAATTTATTACCAAGTGTAATTGCATCTCAAAAAACTGAAGAGGCAGGATGTCAGGAAGCTGTATTTCATAGAGGGGATAGAGTAACTGAATGTGCACATAGCAATGTATCAATTATTAAGGATGGTATATTAAAAACTGCTCCAACAGACAATTTAATTTTACCAGGTATAGCAAGAGCTCACCTTATTAAAATGTGTAAATCCTTTAATATTCCTGTAGATGAAACAGCATTTACCTTGAAGGAATTAATGGAGGCAGATGAAGTTATAGTTACTAGTTCAGGTCAATTTTGTATGGCAACCAGTGAAATAGATGGAATACCTGTAGGGGGAAAAGCACCAGAGCTTGTAAAGAAATTACAAGATGCATTGTTAAATGAGTTCTTAGAAGAAACAAAAACAGAATAGGAGGTAGAATATGAATCAACAAGAATTAACAATATTTAATTTGGGAGAGAATTTAGATAATTTAATGAATTTAGACCCTAGGGGATATGGTGTATGCCGCATTTTATATTCTGCAGCAAGAGAGTATACAAAAGAGCCTTTAACTACAAATGCAGCAAAAAAATTGGTGAACACCTTAAAAGATGGCGACTTAGTCTATATAATGACTGGTTTTGTACTTCTTCCTTTTAAAAAGGCTGAGATGGATGGAATTGTTAGCTCTATGATATTAGCTAGAGCTTTAGTTAAAGCTTTTAATGTCAAACCTGTAATAATATGTCCTGAAGATAATATGGAGGCTGTAAAAAATTTAGCGCAAGTAATAGGAGTTCACTTATATGATAGCATAGAGGAATTAAAAGAATATCCTATATCTATTGCAGCTATACCATTTACAAAGGATGAAAATGTAGCTGCCAAGCAGGCTGATGAAATCATAGCTAAGGGATTACCAAGCGCTGTTATTAGCATTGAGTGTCCAGGGGCAAATTCAATTGGTGTTTATCATAATGCAGTAGGACTAAATGTAACTGAATTAGAGGCAAAACAAGATATTTTATTTACTAAATTACAGGGCAAGGGTGTTCTTAATATAGCAATAGGAGATCTTGGAAATGAAATTGGTATGGGAACTATTAGTGAACATTTAGAAGAGTATATTCCATATGCAGCTAAAGGAAAATGTAATTGTGGATGTAATGGTGGAATTGCAGTAGCTACAAAGGCAGATAATATTATTACTGCAACAGTTTCAGACTGGGGATGTTATGGGTTAATTGCAGCAATAGCTTATTTAAAGAAAGATTTAGAAATATTACACACAAAAGAGCTACAAGAAGAAGCAATGGTAGTAGCCTCAAGAAGTGGAATGATAGATATGTATGGATGGCTAGTACCTGCTATAGATGGTTTTGGATTATCAATGAATCTTTCAATAGTTAATTTGATGAGAGAATGTGTATCTTATTCTATTAAATTAGAAGATACCTGTGCTACTTGGTTTGATAAAGTTATTGAATTAGGTTTTTATGAAAATGTTGTGTAGGGGCTGCCCACATTGAATGATTTGCAAGTAGTGATATAGGAATAAGTATTAGGAAGGGGATAATTATGGATTATTCTAAGATGAAACCGAGTGAAGTTAGAAATTTAATACGTGAAGGTAAAATTACAGGACCAACTTCAGGAATGTGTGCTGGATATGCACAAGCTAATTTGGTTATCTTGCCAAAGGAGTTAGCCTATGATTTCTTATTATTTAGTCAAAGAAATCCAAAAGCTTGTCCTATATTAGAAGTTAGTGATGTGGGAAGCAGGAGTTTAAGATATATTGCAGAAGATGCAGATATAGCTAAGGATATACCTAAATATAGAGTTTATGAAGATGGAATATTAACTGGTGAATATACTAGTGTTGATCATTTATGGAGAGATGATTTTGTGAGCTTTTTAATAGGTTGCAGCTTTTCATTTGAATCAGAGCTTTTAGAGGCTGGAGTACCTGTAAGGCATATAGAAGAAAACTGTAACGTGCCAATGTTTATAACCAATATAGAGTGTGAACCAGCGGGGATCTTTAATGGAAAAATGGTTGTAAGCATGAGACCTATTCCCTATAATCAAATTGTTAAATCAGTAATGGTCACTGGAGCAATGCCAAAGGTTCATGGAACACCAATTCATATAGGAGAACCTTCTGTTATTGGAATTTCAGACATTAGCAAGCCTGATTTTGGAGATAGTGTTAAAATAAAAGAAGGAGAAGTTCCAGTATTTTGGCCTTGTGGTGTGACACCACAATCTGTGGTTATGAATGTTAAACCTAAAATAGTGATTACACATTCTCCTGGCCATATGCTTATAACGGATACTAAAAATATAGACATTAAATTCAGTTAAGAGGCTTAACTCATAACTGATCAAACGGGGGTAATTATGTATAAAGTAGATTTAAATTGTGATTTAGGAGAAAGCTTTGGAAGCTATAAACTTGGTTTGGATGAAGAAGTGATTTCATATATATCTTCTGCTAACATAGCCTGTGGATTTCATGCAGCAGATCCGCTTGTAATGGACTATACAGTAAAACTAGCTAAGGCAGCTGGCGTTAGCGTTGGTGCTCATCCTGGCTTTCCTGATTTAGTGGGCTTTGGAAGAAGAAATATGAATGTATCTCCAAAAGAAGCTAAAGCTATGGTGCAATATCAAATTGGTGCTTTAGATTCTTTTTGTAGAGCCCAAGGAATTAAAATGCAGCATGTAAAACCACATGGAGCTTTATATAATATGGCGGGAAAGGATTTAAAACTTGCTGAAGCTATTTGTGAAGGTATATATGAAGTGAATCCTGAACTGATTTTACTTGCCTTATCTGGAAGTGAAATGATAAATGCCGCACAAAATATTGGATTAAAAGTAGCAAGAGAGGCCTTTGCTGATCGTGCTTATGAAGAAGATGGATCTTTGGTTGCGAGGACTAAAGAAGGAGCGATGATTACAGATGAAGAAGTTGCTATTAAAAGAGTTATTAAGATGATAAAAGAAAACAAGGTTACATCTATTACAGGTAAAGATATACCAATTAAAGTGGATTCTATATGTGTCCATGGAGATGGAGCTAAGGCATTGGAATTTGTAAAAAAAATTAAGCTTAGCCTTGAAGAAGAAAATATAGAAATCATTCCACTACACAAAATATATTAATATATAATAAAGAAGGCTTTTTATGGGAGAATATTTTAGAACTTATGCAAAAATAGATTTAGAGGCTATTTTGCATAATATAAATGAAGCAAAAAAACGAATAGAAAGAAATGTGAAGATTATGGCAATAATTAAGGCTGATGGATATGGACATGGCGCTGCTGAATTAGGTGATTTTCTTAAGAGTGAAGTGGATTATTATGGTGTAGCTACTTTAGAGGAAGCTCTAGAGTTACGTAAATCTGGAATAGAATTACCTATATTAATTCTCGGATATACCTCACCTAGTCAATATATAGAAGTAGTCAAAAATAATATTACCCAAACTGTGTATAATACTGAAATGGCTAAGGAAATGTCAAAGGCAGGAGCAATATGCAAAAAAGAAGCAAAAGTTCATATTGCTCTAGATACTGGTATGACTAGAATAGGTTTTGATGCAAATGAAGATGGAATAGCAGAAGTTCAGGAGATTTTAACTTTTTCAAATTTAGTAGTTGAAGGTTTGTTTACCCATTTTGCTACAGCAGATGAAGCTGATAAAAGTTATAGTAAATTGCAAATAAGCAAATATGATAAATTTGTAGCTTTACTAGAAGAAAGAGATATAAATATTCCTATTAAGCATATGTGTAATAGTGCTGGAATTATGGAATTTGATCATCATCGCTTTGATATGGTGAGGTGTGGAATAATTACTTATGGATTATATCCATCTGAAGAAGTTAATAAAAATGCTATTACATTAAAACCAGCGCTTCAATGGAAAACTCATGTGATAAATGTAAATATAGTTGATGCAGGTCATGGAGTAAGTTATGGGAAAACTTATATTACAAAAAATGAAACAAAGATAGCAACTCTTTCTGTAGGATATGCTGATGGATATCCTAGAGCTCTTTCTTCAAAGGGAAGAGTATTGATACATGGTAAATATGCACCAATTATAGGAAGGATTTGCATGGATCAAATGATGGTGGATGTTACACATATAGATAATGTGAAGATTGAAGATGAAGTAACTTTAGTTGGGAAAGATGGAGAAAATATTATTTATGTTGAGGAATTAGCTAATATGGCTGGAAGCTTTAATTATGAGTTTGTCTGCGGTATAGGGAAAAGAGTTCAAAGACTTTACAGAGAATTAGCTTAAATATTATATAGGGATAATGAAAAATAAATAAAATTAGGAAAAAGGTCTAAAGGGGTGAAACATGGATATGGAAAAAAGCAATTTTAAAGCTAAAATTTCTCAAATAAGTGAAACAGCAGCTTTGGTTGAGTTCGGAAGAAAAATTAGTGAGGATATAAATAAAAAAGTAAGAACCTTTTGTACTTATCTTGATGAGAAACCTTTTTATGGAATGGTGGAGTATGTACCAGCTTTTACAAGTGTTTCTGTCATTTATAATCCATTGGATATGAAGAGTGAATCCCCTTATGAAGTGGTAAAAGTTATTTTGGATAATATAATATCTAAACTTGATTTTTCTTTAGAAGATGAAGAACATATAGTTGAAATTCCAGTGTGCTATGGCGGTGAATTTGGACAAGATATTGAGCAAGTTGCAAAAATAAATAATATTACTGTAGATGAGGTTATAAAAATTCATTCTGAAGGAAAATATCTAGTTTATATGATTGGTTTTGCTCCAGGATTTCCATACTTAGGTGGAATGTCTGAAAAAATTGCGGCTCCAAGGCGTGAATCTCCAAGAATAGCAATACCAGCAGGTTCAGTTGGTATTGCTGGAATGCAGACAGGGGTATATCCTATAGAAACTCCTGGGGGCTGGCAGCTTATAGGAAAGACACCATTAAAATTATTTGATTTAAAGAGAAATTCTAAAAGCCTTTTAAAGGCAGGAGATATAGTTAAGTTTTATCCTATTTCTTATGAAGAATATGTACAGTTAAAGGAGGAAGAATAGTGAGTATATCTGTTTTAAATCCAGGACTGCAGTCAACTATTCAAGATTTAGGAAGACATGGATATCAAAAATATGGGGTTATAGTTAGCGGTGCTATGGATGTTTATGCTATGAAAATTGCAAACATTGCAGTTGGAAATGATGAAAATGAAGGTGTTTTGGAAATTACAATGATTGGTCCCTCATTAGAGTTAGAAAAGGGAGCCTTAATTTCTATAACAGGTGGAAATATTTCACCTACTATTAATGGAAAGAAAATTCCAATGGGAAGACCAGTTTATTTAAAGGAAGACTGTGTATTAAATTTTGGAGCGTGTATAGCTGGATGTCGTTCTTATTTAGCTATAGCAGGCGGCTTTGCCGTTCCAGAAGTTATGGAAAGTAAAAGTACATATTTAAGAGCACAATTTGGAGGCTTTAATGGAAGACCTTTGAAAAAGGGAGATATATTAAATATTGGTACTAAAAGTGTAGCAGCTATTAAAATAATAGAAAAGCTGCAAGAGATAACTCAAAAAGGTGAGTTTGTAGCTCCCAGTTGGTATATTGGGGATTCAACAGTAGAAAATATCAATAGCACAATTATTAGAGTTTTTAAAGACAGGCAATTTGATAATATTTCTGATGAAAGTATAAATAAATTTTTTAATTCAGAGTTTAATGTAGACAATAAATCAGATAGAATGGGATATCGTTTATGTGGAGAAAAAATAGAACTTAAAGAAAGATTGGAAATGATATCTGAAGAAGTTTCTGTTGGGACTATTCAAATTCCACCTGACGGTAACCCTATTATTTTATTAGCAGATAGGCAAACTACAGGAGGATATCCTAAAATAGCTCACGTAATTTCTGTAGATATTCAAAAAATAGTTCAACTTAAACCTAATGGTAAAATTAAATTTAATCTAATTACATTAAAGGAAGCTGAAATGCTGTACTTTGAAAGAGAAAAATATATTGATGAACTAAAAAAAGCAATAAGACTTACAATATTGTAATAGGAAGTGAAATTATGATTAATATAGAGGATATAGAAAAAATCATGCAAGTTGTTGATAAATTTGAGGTTTCTCACTTTGAATTTCAACATGAAGATAGCAAGATAATAATAGATAAGAATAAGATATGTGAAGGTTTAGCTGGTACTAATACGTTTACTAAAGGCGAAATTAAAGCTGCTCAGTCTAAAATTGAGAAAAGTATCAATGAGGACGTTGAGTCAGAAATTACAGAGAAGGAATATATTAAAGCCGCTTTTGCAGGGAGTTTCTATTCTTCCAAAGAAAAAAATGAACAAGCCTTCGTTAAAGTTAATGATGAGGTAGAATGTGACACTGTTGTTGGGTTGATTGAAGTAATGAAATTATTTAATGAAGTTGAAGCTGGAGTTCAAGGAACTATAGTTGATATATTAGTTAAGGATGGAGAGTTTGTAGAATACGGCCAACCACTATTTGAGATAAAAAGTAAGTAAGTGATTTGAAAAGGAGAAAGATATGTTTAAGAAAATTCTTATAGCTAATAGAGGCGAAATTGCTGTTAGAATTATACGTGCTTGCAGAGAGCTTGGAATTTCAACAGTTGCTATTTATTCAGAAACTGATAAAGATGCATTGCATGTAAAAATTTCTGATGAAGCTTATTGTATTGGTAAAACATTTGTAAAGGATAGTTATCTTAATGTGCAAAATATATTGAGTGTCGCTATACATGCTAAAGTAGATGCTATTCATCCAGGTTATGGTTTCCTTTCAGAAAATAGAAATTTTGCTCAAATGTGTGAGGAATTTGGAATTAAATTTATAGGTCCATGTCCTGGAATTATAAGTTTAATGGGTGATAAATCTAATGCAAGAGATACAATGAAGCGAGCCGGAGTGCCTACTGTTCCTGGGACAGATGGAGAAATACAAAATATTAATGAAGCAATAGCAATTGCAAAAGAAATAGGATATCCAGTTATAGTTAAAGCATCAGCAGGAGGCGGAGGTAAAGGAATGAGAGTGGTTAATTCTGAAGATGAATTAATAAGCTCCATTGAAACTGCCAAAAAGGAAGCACAAAACTATTTCGGAAATCCTATGGTTTATTTGGAGAAATATTTAGAGTATACTAGACATGTAGAAATTCAAATAATTGGAGATAATTATGGAAATGTAGTTCATTTAGGTGAAAGAGATTGTTCAATACAAAGACGTCATCAAAAGCTTGTAGAAGAATCACCATCACCAGCATTAAATGAAGATTTAAGAAATGCTATGGGTGAAGCGGCTGTAAAAGTAGCTAAAGCTGTAAAGTATAATAGTGTAGGAACTGTTGAATTTCTTTTAAATGAGGATAATGATTTTTATTTTATGGAAATGAATACAAGAATACAAGTTGAGCATGGTGTCACTGAAATGATAACTGGCATTGATCTTATGAAAGAACAAATATTAGTAGCAAGTGGTGAAAAATTATCTTTTACTCAAGAAGATGTTAAGATAAATGGATGCGCTTTAGAATGTAGAATAAATGCGGAAGATCCATCTAGAAACTTTATTCCTTGTCCAGGAAAGGTTGAAAATTATTTATCACCTGGGGGAATTGGTTTAAGAATAGATAGTGCAGTTTATCCAGGATACGTTATTTCACCATTTTATGATTCAATGGTATCAAAAGTGATTGCTTGGGGAAGAGATAGAGATGAAGCAATTTTAAGAATGAAAAGAGCATTAAATGAATTTGTTATTGAAGGAGTTAAAACAACAATTCCTTTTCACAAAAAATTAATGGATAATGAAACTTTTAGAAAAGGAAACTTTAATACAAAATTTTTGGAAATACATAAAATCTGTTAATAAATTCTTATGATTTAATTAGACTGCATATTGGGCATGGATGTTTTAGATACTCTTGGTGAAGATATTAATATTAAAGATTACACATTAATATTTTCAATATAGAGGGTTACAGAACTAAAAAAATTCATCTTTACTATAAATCCATATGAAATTAAGACTTTTAGAATAATTTAATATATAGTTATCATTAAATATATAAAATTTCTGGAAAATGTGTTTATGCTAATATAAAGAAGACTTAAAGTGAGCAAATATTTACTTACTTTAAGCCTTTTTTAGTCTTTAGGAACTTTTATTCCAGTAAACTGTGCAGACAACTTTAAAAAATTAATTGAATAGTTTTTATATTCTAAAAGGAACAAAAAAAGAAATTTTATCTGCCTGCAAATTTTTTACTTATTACATATATTCTTGTCCTAATCTGTTAGCTGTTAAAATAGCAGCGTAGACATCTTCAGGGGTAACTTCAAATGGCATATTATGTGCAGTATCTTCTTTTGAAGTAGCAGCCTTTGCAACTTCCATAATTTCTTCTGGCTTTATTTCATCGATACCTAATTGTTTTAAAGTAACAGGAAGACCGACTCTAGTACAGAAATCTAATACTTCTTCAATTTCATCCATTGGAGCATTTTCAAGAACTAATTGAGCTAATGTACCAAATGCAACTTTTTCTCCATGGTACATATGATGACAAGCTGGCAATACAGTTAAACCATTATGGATAGCATGAGCCGCTGCAATACCACCGCTTTCAAATCCAAGACCACTAAGAAGAGTATTAGCTTCAACTATTTTTTCTACTGATTTTGTACAAACTCCTTCTTCTACAGCAAGTTTTGCCTTATATCCTTCAGTAATTAATGTATCATAGCATAGTCTAGCTAATGCTTGAGCTGTAATAGTAGTAGTACCAAAAGCACATGTTCCAGCATTAGACTTTTCACAAGCTCTTGCTTCAAAATATGTCGCTAAGGCATCACCCATACCAGATACTAAAAGACGAACTGGAGCTTTTGCAATAATACCAGTATCAACCAAAACTATATTAGGATTTTGCTTTAAGAATAAGTATTTATCAAAGACGCCATCATCAGTGTATAAAACTGACAAAGCACTGCATGGAGCATCTGTAGCAGCTATGGTAGGTACAATCACAACAGGAAGATTTGCATAGTATCCAACAGCCTTAATAGTATCAATAATTTTTCCACCGCCAATACCAATGAGAACAGTTAATTGATTTTCATCACAAATTTTGATAATACGATTTACTTCAGTTATAGAGCATTCTCCGTTAAATAAATCATATTTTACACCTATATTTTTAGCCTCAAAACTTTTATCTATAGTATCTTTTACCCTTTTTAAGCCACTTTCACTAATCAAGCATAATGCTTTTTCACCAAGTACAGATACGTATTCTGCAATATTTTTCAATTCTCCATTACCTTGAATGTATTTACTTGGTGCAATCATAATTTTTGCCATAAAAAACTCCCCCTTAACTCTTTAACAATGTATATTAATTATTATGTCTTAAATTATACCAGTTTTATCAGTTATGGTAAAGTTTACATGCATCAAAAGGAAGTAATTAAAGTAATGTTACATAATACAACCATTGATGATCAAATATTTGGTGATGATGAAGCTTTGAGTGAGTAACACAATGCACATTTATATTATAAAATTTACGGAACACACTTTAGATATATAATTTTTCAACAAGACAAACTATATAGGAATTTATAGAAAAACCATTGAGAATTTAAGAAAGAACAATTTAACATATTTTAGTTTAAACTACAATTATTATGATAAATAGAAAGGTATGGTATAATTTTATTCATATAAATATCTCAGATTAAACTTGAACTTGTGAATATAGATCGCTGAAATAAGATTTATTTTAAATTTTAGAATATATAAATGGGGGAAAAATAAATGGATGAATTATTAAATTTACTAAAGGTTAAACTTTGTAACTGTACTATAAAAGATGAAGAAATTATAAAGATTAAAGCTTACATTGAAAGTGGAGAAAATTCTTTAAACTTAGAAGAATTTAATAAATATAATATGGAAAAGGCTCTTAGAAGTCACTATAACATAAGAGCAGATTTTTGGAAGCTAATGGACGGTTTTATAGAGAAAGAAGAAATTTTTAAAAGAATAATAAATGTATTCTTTGCTATAGGAGGAGAGAGCTTCTTTCAAATAATAAATGGAAGATTTTATTCTGTATCTAAAACTGTAAATTATTTAAAACCTATGGAACATAAAGAAAAGCTTCTATTATGGCTTATAAAAAATTGTCTTTATCGCAGAAATGTAATAGAAGTAATTACAATCGTTGAAGAAATGGTATCAGAAGACAAGGAAATATTATCAAAAACTTTTTTAGAAGCAGAAGACGAGTTTACTAAATTGTCATTAGCAGCCTTAGCAATTAAAAATGGCTGTAGTTTACCAGAGAATGAAGAAGAATTTATAAAACATAATTTTGAAGATGCAGATAATATAAATAAATATTTAAAGGATAAGCAAACAGCTTTAGTTGATTTTTTCTCTTATGCTTGCGATAAAAGTGATGAGTTAAAGGAAGTTGTAAGCAATATCATTAGTAAAAGCACTAATAGAAAAATGTTATTTTACGAATTAGTAGAATTTATTTGTTTTTATGATAAAACAGCACAAAGTTATGATATTGCAAATAGATTTAATATTGATAAAAAGCTATATGTACATAGATTAATAAGTATATATGTTAGAGAAGAAAATAAGAAGATACGTGAAGAGATAGAAGAAAGGATAAAAGAAATACCTTTAGTTTTTAGAGAAACTTTTGAAGCTCTAAAGAAAAAGAAGCTTGGTCAAGATAATTTTCATGATTTAGAAGTATTCTTACTTGCTTATTTTATTTATAGCTACTCTAAGGAAGAAGTAGATCTTGAAAACTTAAAAAATGCTATAGGAATAATTTTGAATCTTTTCATATGTTCTGATAGAACATTAGAAGTTTTAGAGAGAAAAGAAAAAGCTAAAATACTAGAGTATGTATTAGAAGGCAAAAATGAAGATTTATTAGAGGACTTTTTTCATAGGACTGAGAAATTTGATGGACATAGTGGCTATATATGGCGATATCATGGTCTTTGTTTTCAATTAATGTATTCTATAGAGGAAATTAGAGATATTATACATAGATTTATATATATATCAGTTAATATTGGAGAATATGCCTTAGTAGCTTCAGTTATATCATATGTGACTGGATATAATGATATAAGTTACATAAGTTTTGCAAAAAAACTTTTAAGTGAAGGTATAATTGAAAAGCACTTGATTCTAGTTGCTGATGCAGTTTTAAATCCAAAAGCCAAGGAATATTTAAAAATGTTATGTAATGAAGAAAATACTGAGATTATAAATATTGCAGAGGATTTAAAAGGTGAGTCAAAAGAAGTTGTACTTGAGGCTTTATTTAAAACTAATAAGGAAAAATATTCTGAACTTTTAGTTAGAAGTTTATCAGATAATTCAAAGTTTATTAGAGATAAAATTGCAGGACTTCTAAGTTCTTATGAAGGATGCAAAAAGCAAGTTTTAGGGATTTTAGCAAGCAAAAAGACTGCAACTAGAGAAATTGCTGCTAAAATCTTAATGAATTTTGATATGAGAGAATTTAAAGCAGAAATCGAAAAATTTGCGGAGAAAGAAAAAAATGAAAAAGTTAAGATTTTACTTTTAAACATTGTAAATGCAGATTATTTAGACACCGAAATACTTGAAAGTGCTAATAGTATAAGTAGTTACTGCAGTGAGAGGCTCAAGAAAACTTCGTATACTGCACCAGAATGGACGGTTGTAGAAGGATTCACAGACGTAAAGTATGAAGATGGAAATGTTTTGTCAAAGGATGTAATAACTTATATTATAAGTAAATACTCTCTTGAAAATGTGGTAGAAAGAAATCTTACAGCAGAAAAGGTAATAGAAAGGTGCAATAAGGCTGATTTAGACGCCATTGGAAGTGAAATTCTAAATCTTTGGATTAATAATGGTGCAGATACAAAACAAAAATGGGTACTAGCTCTAGTTTCAGCAATTGGAGGCTTCAATGTAGTAAATACATTAAAAACTCAAATAGATGTTTGGTCAAAAACTTCAAGAGGAGCTATCGCTTGTGAGGCAGTAAAAGCTTTAGCTTTAAATGGCAGTGATGATGCCTTGATAATAATAGATAGTATAGCTAGAAAATTTAAGCATAAACAGATTAAAAAAGCAGCAGCAGAAGCTTTTGTGTCAGCAGCAAAGATGTTTAATTTAACTGAAGATGATTTAGCAGATAAAATAATACCAGATTTAGGTTTTAATAAAAGAGGAGAAAGAATATTTGATTTTGGAAGCAGAAGTTTTACTGTAAGTTTCGGATTAGATTTCTCTTTAAAGATTACTGATAATACTGGAAAAGTAATTAAGACTATGCCAAAACCAAATAAATCTGATGATGAGCTAAAAGCTAAAGAGGCAGCAAATGAATTCAAAGCTTTAAAGAAACAGATGAAAACTATTGTTTCGGCCCAAAGCTTAAGACTAGAAATGGCTCTTGCAGTAAACAGACTATGGAAGAAAAAAGATTGGGAAAAACTTTTTGTAGAAAATCCCATTATGCATAATTTTTCTCTTGGCTTGGTATGGGGGATTTATGAAGATGGAGAACTAAAGGATACCTTTAGATATATGGAAGATGGTAGTTTTAATACAGTTGATGAGGAAGAATATAATCTTATAGACAATTCTTTTATAGGAGTTGTGCATCCTTTAGAACTTGAAACAGAAATGTTAGAAGGTTGGAAGCAGCAATTCGAAGATTATGAAATAGTACAGCCTTTCCCGCAACTACAAAGGAAGGTTTATACTGTGACTGAAGAAGAGAAAGAAATGAAGAATATAGAACGTTTTGCCGGAACTAAGATTAATGGGCTTTCACTTGTAGGTAAGCTTACTAAAATGGGATGGTATAGAGGTTCAATACAAGACGCAGGATGCTATTATCAGTTTTATAAGGAAGATGAAAAAATAGGAATAGGTGCAGAGCTTCAATTTGAGTATCTTGGAGTTGGTTATGAAGATGAAGAAACTACTATTTATGAACTTGTTTTTTACAAAGCAAGTACGGTCGAAAGAGGAAGCTATGTTTATGATGAAGTAACTGATGAGAATACAATTGTACCAATAAAGGTTCCAAAAAGATTCTTTAGCGAAATACTTTATGATGTGGACAGGACGTTAGAGGCTAAGACTGGCTTTACAGCTAATTGGAAAATGGATAGGTAAAAATTATGAGACGGTTGAGGTAACAGAAGATTGGTTGCGTGCTAAAGAATACTTCACTAAAGGAAAAGAAGTAGAAGGAATATTGAAAGTGTTTTGCCCTCAAGGAGTGATTATAGAATTAGAGAACAAAACAATTGATATTGCTGATTATGAAGAATGTGCCAGAAACTCAGAAGCAAAGAACTTATACCCTAATCACTTAGTATCTGCAAAGGTAAAAGATTATGATGAAAAAAATATGTGGATAATCCTTGAGGATGCAAGAGTGCAATTATAGACGGCAATGAAAATAATATACAGTTTTGGAATGGAGTATTATTTAGCTTTAAAGAATGGTGTTCTGACTAATTTGTATAAAGGTGTAGCATGGAAGTTATCAATCATGACAATTTATAGTGATGTAACAAATAATGATATTTAAAAGATATGTTCTAAAATACTGAATTGATTTTAATCATAATTATCAATATTTCAGAAGAAGCTCAAAAAATAAGAGATAGACAATACATAATTGTTAAGTAGGGAAAGTAAGATGAAGATAGAAGGTATAAAAATTATTAATGAATTATAGGTATAGGAGGAGTGTTAAGTAAAATGGGATTGGAACAGCATTTAACAGAAAAAATAAGTAATGTGTTTTTAGATTTAGGCTTAACGTATGAAGTTATTGATGATTTTAAAGAATATGTGGAAGGCAGCATCAAAGAAGAGGATTTCTTTAATAATCTTCCTAGTATAGATATGAAACAGTTAAAGAGTGATGCGGTAGAGGCAGTGGTTAGTGTATATCATTCTTTAGTCAAGCATAAAGCTAATGATTATTTGTCAAAATACTTAAGAATACTATTTCAAATGGGCAAGTCTTCTTTATTTTTTGTCTTAGATAAGACAAGTTATTATAAACCAACTTCTTATTATAAAGAGTTTTTAAAATACGGTTTAAGTCCAGTCTTTGTTATAGCTTATTATGCCACGTCTATCACTGAGCAGGAAAGAACTTTAGATCGTGGATTTATTTTGTTTTATGATAGTCTTTATGAAAAGTATAGAGATTCATTTTTAGAAGCTATTAAGATAAGCGAAATAAATGAAAAAGCTATAATAATAACTTATTTAGCTTACAAGGAAAAAGATAAAGAATATTTCCAGTGGTTAGAAAATGACATGATTGAATCCATAGGAAATTTATTTAATAATAGTATATCTGAAATGCAGAAAGACGCATTAATTGAATATTTAAAGGAAGGAACTTCCAATCTGCAAGACATAGTGGAAAATTTAAAGAATGATAGCAGATTAGTAGTAAACCTTAATAAGTATATTTTTAGGTTTTTGATAGGAACTAGTTGTACTATATGCATTGAATCTGAAATATCAAGAAGATTTACTAAATTTGCTGCAGAATTTGATTATAAAGAGTTCTTTTACGATTTACATAATTATCTAAAATATAACAGATATAATGTAATATCAAACCTTGTGGATGCGCTTCAAATTAAAAGAGAATCATACATCGCATGGCTTGGAGCGTCTAACAATTTAAATTATAACTATACCTATGGAAAAGAATTAAAGGAAGAAGCAGATAAACACATAGAAGAATTTAAAAAAGCTACAGAAATGTGTTTTGGCATGAATAAAGCTTATATGGCCTTCCTTCTTTGGAAAAAAGGAGAAGGTAAGGAATTTCTAAATGATGCAGAAGATGCTTTTATACATGAATTTTCTACGTTTATGGACAAGAATGGTATTGAAAGAGAGGTTTACGAAGATTTTATACAATACTTAGAAGGAAATATCTCTTTTAGTGACATAGATAAGTCTTTAGAAGGCTTATTTGGAAAAAGAGATATGTACATGCCTTCATTTAATTTTTCTAAAATTCTGTTTTGGTTAAAGGATCAATCTTCGATGTTTTCAAGGGCTATGGATATATTTATTACCACAGGAAATCCAGACATATTAAGAAATATGTATAATGATTATCTAAAGTACGAGGGGAAAAAGGCATCAGAAGATGATTTGAATTCTTACATTGAACTACTTGTAAGTTGTGGAGCATCTATTAAAAACTATATATGTTATTTAGGACATTGTGCATTTGGTAATTACGTCAGAAATAGCTTAAGCAGCCAAGCAGTTAAAATTATAGAAAAGTTAATTGAAACAAATGAAGAAGAGGTAATAGAAAATATCACTAATTGTGATGCTGAAAGTAGAAAGGGAATTTTAGAAACTTTAAATAAAACTCTTGAGGAGACTAAAAGTGCAAAAATTCTTATAGAGTATTTAGGCGATTCATCTAAAGTCGTAAAGGAAACAGTAATAAAGCTTTTAAGCTCAAGCAAGATAAATCAGCAGATGGTGATAACTAACTTAAGTTCAAAAAAACAGGCAGTTAGGGAATCGGCAGTAAAGGTGCTTTTAAAGAGCGGTGATGAAAAAGTTATGGAAGCCTTAAACAAAGCCTTAGAAGTAGAAAAAAGTGAAAAGATAAAAGCGCTTATAAGGGAAGCTTTAAATCTAGAAAGTGCTTTGGAAGAAAAAAATGAAGAATTAGATATTTTAAAATACTGTAAGCAGGGTTTAAAAGGTAATAAAGCAGCAACTCTAAGATGGCTGAATTGTGATACTTTGACAAAGATAAAGTTTAAGGATAGTGAAGCTTATGCAGAAAGTGAAATTATAAAATATATGCTTGTATGTTATGCTTCCTGTATTGAAATTGGATTAAGTAGTGAAGCTTTAAAGGTAGGAGAACTTTTAGATAAAAGGGACTTATCTAAACTTGCCTTAGAAGTTCTACAAAGGTGGCTGGATGCAGGTGCAGAAAGTAAGAAAAAATGGGTACTACCATTTGCTTCAGTTTATGGAGACTATGAAGTGATAAGTTTAATTAAAAAGAATATAGAAGAGTGGCCTAAGAATTCAAGAGGTGCAATAGCTAGTGAAGCAGTTAAGGCTCTTGCTCTAAATGGAAGTAATGAGGCTTTGATAATAGTAGACAATATATCAAGAAAGTTTAAATTTAAGCAAGTTAAAAATGCAGCAGCTTCAGCTCTTAAATTTGCAGCAGAGCAAATGGGAATAGACATAGAAGAGCTTTCTGATAGGATAGTTCCAAATTTAGGCTTTGATGTAAGAGGAGAAAGAATTTTTGATTATGGAGATAGAAAATTTATTGCATCACTTACTCCAGAGCTCACTTTAGAAGTAACTGATGAAAGTGGCAAAAAGCTTAAAAGCCTGCCAACTCCAGCTAAGAAGGATGATGAAGTTAAGGCAAAGGAAGCTTCTGCAGAATTTAAAAATTTAAAGAAGCAGTTAAAAACAGTTGCTAATATACAAGCGATTCGTTTAGAAATGGCCTTATCTAGCAATAGAAAATGGACAAAAGAATCTTGGATAAAACTTTTTGTTGAAAATCCTATTATGCATAAGTTTGCTATAGGTCTTGTCTGGGGGATTTATAAAGATGATGTTTTAACTGATAGCTTTAGATATATGGAAGATGGCAGCTTTAATACTAAGGATGAAGAAGAGTATGAATTAGAAGATGGAATGATAATAGGAATTGTTCACCCTATTGAATTAAATAATGAGGACATGGCTTTGTGGACAGAACAATTTGAAAACTATGAAATCAAACAGCCATTTGAACAGTTAAATAGAGAAATATTTACTGTTACAGAAGAAGAAAGAAATAGAAATACTGTAGAGCGCTTTGGTGGAGTCATGTTAAATGGTTTATCCTTACTTGGTAAATTAACGGACTTTGGATGGATTAGAGGAGCCATTGGCGATGGTGGTGGTTATTATGCTTTTTATAAAGAAGACAATAATCATAAAGTGGAAGTAGGACTAAATTTCAGCGGTGTATCTGTAGGCTATGAAAGTGAAGAGGTAACAGTATATGATTTGTGTTTTTATAAATTAGGAACCATGTCTAAGTATGCGTATATAAATGAGAAAACACAGAAACAAAATACTATATCCATAGGTACACTGCCTGAGAGATTCTTTAGTGAAATTCTTTATCAAGTGAGTAGAGCTTTGGTTTCTAAAACAGGAAACAATGATAAGTGGAGAGAAGAGAAATAAGGAGGAAACTATGAGTAAAAATGAAGAGATAAAAACCTTTGATAGCAGATTCAAAGAGGAGATATTTGAGGTAGCTGCTGTAACATCATCTCTAGGAGTTGGTGCAGGCAAAGGAGGAAAAGAAGAGTTATGGAGGGCTTCTATAAACCTTATTACTTGGAAGGATTTAAACAGCAATGAGCCATCAGTAAAAGAGGAGATTAATTTATCGTGGCTTACTGATAACGAAGGCTTAAAGGAATGGCAAAAGACTATTAAAGGAAATTCTATAATTAAACTTAAACTTAGAAAAGGCGAAAAATCCTTCATGCTTGTGGAGCTAATGGATGCAAACTACAAGGATGAGGAGCTTCAGGATATATTAGCAGAAGAACTTAAACCAGTATTTTATGAAGATGAAATCTTTGGAAAATTTCAATTAGATAAAGGTATCAAGACTTTTCAGAATGATATCATTTGGGCAGGAGAAGAAGGACGATTATATTTTGATCTAGATGAGGAAGAAAGAATGAAAGATTCTCTTAAAACTGCTCATGAGCTTTTCAAAAATCAAAAAGATTGGAGCGATAGAATTAGAGCTTATGCTGCAAGTGAACTTTTAGAACTTGCCAATGATTGGATTGATGAAGAGGATGAAATTGACGAAGTTACAGAAGAAATGTTTATTAAATCTATAGAGTTGGATACCATAAGTGTTTATCCTGAAGGTGAGTTTGAGATTTTCTTTTTTGATGGAGACTTGTTTGCAGGACACTGCATTATAGTCAGCGGAAATATAAATGGTAGTTTTGAGTCAGCAGACATCGCGGGCTAAAAGGAAGAATAAAGGAGAGTATATATGAGTGAAATAAAAGCATTAAAACCTACCGTTGAAATATTATATGCAGAGGAATTAGCTGCATTAGAAGCTAACGATGACGGGCCTAAACCAGAAAACTGGAGATTATCTCCTAAGGCTGTAAGGACTTTTATTTTAGGAAGCAGTAAGCCTTTAAAGCTAAAAAGAAAGAATGTTAATATTACAAAGAAATTTTATGGAGATGATGCTCTTATTGAGAGATGTATTATAACTTTAGCTGGAAATAGAGGACTTATGCTGGTTGGAGAGCCTGGAACAGCTAAAACCATGTTAAGTGAGCTTTTATCTGCTGCTATTTGTGGATATAGTACAAACACTATACAAGGAACTGCAGGAACAACAGAGGATATGATTAAGTATACTTGGAATTATGCTTTGCTTTTAGCTAAAGGACCAGTTAAAGAAGCATTAGTGCCTTCTCCTTTGTATATAGGCATGAAAAAAGGAACTATAACTAGATTTGAGGAAATCACTAGATGCCCAGCAGAGGTGCAAGATAGTTTAATCAGTATACTTAGTGATAAAGTATTAAATATACCAGAGTTTGGAGAAGAAGGACTGCTTTGTGCATCTCCTGGTTTCAATGTTATAGCTACTGCTAATACTAGAGACCGTGGAGTTAATGAAATGAGCAGCTTTTACTATGGAGATTCTAAAATTGATATGAGTACTATGGTACAAAACATACTAGGTTCTGTCCTTAAGGAAAGCCGTGAAGATGTGGATAAACTAAGGAGTTATTTTAACATTGTAGTTAAAGGTAAAAGTGCAAAAATGGGTGGTAACTGGAAGGATTTCTATGAAGCTAAAAAGTGGATTAAATAAAGGTGGAACTAGCATGGGTAAAAATATAGACAATCAGAATATAGATAATAGAATAAAAAACTATGTGAAAAAAGCTTACAATTTAGAAAGCAAAGTAATGTTTTTCCCAGTAAGACACCATAGTCCTGCTTGTAGTTTTCATCTGAAAAAGGTAATAGAGAGTTATAATCCTGAGATTATATTAATTGAAGGACCTGCAGAGGCAAATAAAGTAATAAAGTATATAGCTCATGAGGAAACAAAAGCCCCTGTATGTATTTACTATAGTTATTTTGATAGAAATTCATTTATAGAAGAAAATAAAGAAAAGTATAGGTGCTATTATCCCTTTTTAGATTTTTCGCCAGAGCTTTTAGCATTAAGAGAAGGAAAAAAGAAAAATATTGCCTGCGAGTTCATAGATTTATCATATGCTGAAATACTTATAAACAGCAAAAAACTAGAGGTTATGGGAAAAGCTCAGGAGAAAAATACCTATAATGATGATTATTTAATGAAGGAAAGTATTTTTATTAAAACCCTTTGTGAAAAGGAAGGCTGCAGAAATTATAATGAGCTTTGGGAAAAATTATTCGAAATAGATGGACTTAAGATAAGTACTGAGAAGTTTATAGAAAATATGATATTTTCCTGCTATCTTTCTAGGGAAAGCTATAATGAAGAAATGCTTAAAGAAGATGGATGTCTTTCTAGAGAAAAGTTTATGAGTATGAAAATAAGAGAAGCTGTTAAAAAATACAATAAAGTTCTTGTAGTAAGCGGAGGATTTCATACTTCTGCTCTTATTGATGGACTTGAATCTAATGAGGAAATAACTCTTCATAATATAGCACAAGAGGATACAGGAGTATATGCCATGTCCTATTCTTTTGAGGAAAGTGATCAATTAAATGGTTATGCCAGCGGAATGCCTCATCCTGCTTTTTATCAACGAGTTTTTGAAAATATTCAAAAAAAGATGGATAAGCCTTACGAAGAAGCAGTTCTTAATTATATTGTACACTGCGGGAAACTTATAAGAAAAAATCATGGAAATCTTTCCACAGCAGATGAAATTGAGGCCTTTAATATGGCAAAGGGACTTAAATCTCTAAGGAACAAGTATGAATGTGGAGTTTATGAGCTTAAGGATGGCATAACATCTTCTTTTGTAAAAGGTGAAATGGATGCAGAGGCACAGGTTTCTTTAAAATATTTGAGAGACCTGCTTACAGGAAATAAAATAGGTAAGCTATGCGCATTATCAGAAATGCCACCTATAGTACAAGATTTTAATGAATTGTGCAGAAAGTTTAACATAAAAACTACTACTTTAGAAAATGAAGTGCCATTAAGTATTTATAAGAGTAAAAAGCATAGGGAGCAAAGTAAGTTTTTTCATATAATGAAGTTCTTAAATACTAACTTTTGCTTCATGGAAAAGGGACCTGATTTTATTAAAAGGAAAAATACCAATTTAGTAAGAGAAGTATGGAAGTATAAATGGACTACTAAACTTCAAAGTACACTTATAGAACTTTCAGTGCATGGCGGGAGTTTAAAGGAGGCAGCGAGTTCTATACTTACAAAGAGGTTTATCTCTTGTGAAAATGTATCTGGAGAAGCTTCACTACTTTTAATAGAAGCTGCACTTATGGGCGTTGAAAGCAGTTTTCAGGGACTTCTTCCTTCCTTTGGTGAAATCTTAAATGACGATGAAGATTTTATTTCAGTTACAAATTCTTGTTACAATCTAAATTTTTTATGTAATTCAGAGGATTTGCTTAACATTACTATGAATGAAAAGCTTAAAGAATTCTTTACTGCTGCCTATAATAAAGCTGTGTCTCAAATAACAAGTTTAAGCACTGTAGATTATGACAATGAAAATGAAGTTATATCTAAGCTAAAAGATATTTATCATATTTCTAATAAAGCTGATTTTGATAGTGAAACCTTAATCGACAGCTTAAAACTGCTTATTAATAAGAAGAATCTAAACAGCGCAGTTGAAGGAGCAGCATTAGGTATATTATACGGATTAAATTCTATTAATTCTAAGGAAGTAACAGATAAGGCAATGCAGTATCTTTATGGAACTGGGGAAAAACTTATGAAGTCAGGAAGCTTTTTAAAAGGACTATTTTCTACAGCTAAAGACTTATTACTTATTGAAGAGGATTTACTTAATGGAATAGATAGCTTTATGAGAAACATAGAAGAGGAGCAGTTCATGGTACTTCTTCCAGATTTGAGATTTAGTTTTACATTCTTTAATCCTTTTGAAATTGACAGTATTGCTAAAGAGGCAGCAAAAGTGTACAGCACTGATGATATTAATATTCTATATGAAAAGGCATTAAAAGAAGAGGATATAAACCTAGCAGTATCATTAGATAAATATGCAATGGAGATTTTGAAGAAGTGGAATATACATCAATAAAACACCATATGTAAGATTCTAGATAAAGTGCAGATTAAATAACTTATATTATGGGAATTGGTTTGAGTTAACAGTTATATGATGTGAAATAATATTTGCTAAGTGTAAGTTTTACTTTAAAAGAGAAAGGGTAAGGTATGAATGAAGATTTAATTGGTTTAAATAGATGGCGATTAGTACTTGGAAAGTTTGCAGATGATAGAATAGGCTTTTCGGAAGATAGCAGCAATTACTCAGAGCTTAGTGATTTGCTAGAGTTCTTATATGATAGGGATTATGATGAAGAAAGAGGAATAAGAGTAGATGACCCAAGAGGAGGAAGAGGAAGCTCTAAGTTTACAGTGCCTTCTTGGATAACAAAGGTTAGAAGCTTATTTCCTAAAGAAACAGTGGAAATATTAGAAAAGCATGCTCTAGAAAAATATAACATGAAGGAGCTTTTAACAGATAAAAAAGTGCTAGAGGCCATGGAGCCTAATGCAGAACTTTTAAAAAATATATTGCAGATGAAACATTTAATGAAGGGCGAAGTTTTAGATACTGCAAGAAAAATAGTTAAAAAAGTAGTCGATGAAATAACTAAAAGTCTAGAAAATGAAGTAAAGCTTACTATTATGGGAAAAGTGGACAGGAACAAAAGAAGTGCTGTGAAGTCTGCTAGAAACATAGATTTTAAAAGAACTATAAGAGCTAATTTAAAAAATTATGATAAAGAAGAAGAGAGAATAATTGTAGATAAAGTTTATTTTTATGGCAGAGTAAGAAAATATAATCCTTGGAACATAGTTGTTGCTGTAGATGAAAGTGGCAGTATGCTCTCTTCTGTCATTCACAGTGCTATAATGGCAGGCATATTTTCAAAGCTCCCTATGTTAAAAACCAGCCTTTTTATTTTTGATACAGAAATAGTGGACTTAACTTCTTATGTGGATGATGCAGTTCAAACACTTATGAGTGTTCAGCTGGGAGGAGGGACTAATATAGGAAAGGCTTTAAGTTATGCAGAAAAATTAGTAGAAAGTCCTTTAAGAACTATGGTGGTAATGGTGACCGATCTTTATGACGGTTATAATTACAACATAATGTATGCAAGGGCTAAGGCAATAATTGAAACTGGAGCTAAGCTTATAATTCTTACAGCTTTGGATGATAAGGCGAATGGCTTCTATGATAAGAAGGCTGCAGCTAAAATGACTGCACTTGGAGCAGATGTTGCAGCAATGACGCCAGGAGGGTTAGCGAAATGGATAGCAAAGATAATTTCTTAAGTAAGTTAAAATCGTATATTCTTTCTATTAATGATGAGTATCTTATTGGAGTTACTAATAAAGGTATATTTAATAGAGCTTCAAAGGATTTAAGCTCTGGTGCTGGTGTTAAAATTACAGTGGAAGAAGCATCTATAAAATGTGAACTGCCAGATGGAAATTCATGCAGCGTAAATGAATATATCCAAGCCTTTAAGTGCAGCTGTCCATCAAGGAGTATTTGTAAGCATGCTGTAATGAGTTATTTATATATAAAAAATCATATAGAAGAAATCTTTGGAGAGTCCTCTTCTTTAAATGGGGATTCTAGTGAAGAAATGGAAATATCAAAACAACATGAAGAATTTAGTCCAGATTATTCAGAACTTTTAAATATAAACTTAAAGAGTATAAAAACTGCTTTGGGTGACAGAGAATTTGGAAATATTGTTAAGAGAATGGAGTTTGGATTAAGAGCAGATATAAAAGAAGATGCCCTTCTTCAGGTGGAATTTGCAGGAGAAGAAACTATAAAGTTTATTTCTGTGAATGGCGAAAAAAAGAAAGATATATCCATAAAGGATAGCAGTATAGTTAATAATGCTTTGTGCAGCTGCAAGAGTAAAGCGCTTTGTAGACATAAGGCAGAGTCAGTAATTCACTATGGTCTTTACAAAGGTACGTTAAAGAAAGAAGAAGTTATTTATTTAATTGCTAAGGATAAAATTGTAAGTAAGGAAACTTTAGAAAGCTGTATAAAAGAAGTTAGAAAAACTCTAGAGGAAATATATTTTACAGGTCTTGCAAGAATTCCTGAAAGCTTTTTAGATAAGTTGGAACAAGTATCAATTATTTGTCATAATAGCGATATTCCAAGTATTGAGAAGAAGATAAAAGCACTTCAAGGAAAACTTAGATTATATATTAATAAAAATGCTTCTTTTTCTGTAGAAAGTTTTAGGTATTTGTTACAAAGTATTTATATATTAACTATGGCTATGGAAAATTACAGCGACGAAAAAACTTTAGGAGAATTAATGGGAGAGCATAAAAGTTCTTATTATGAAATTCCTCCTATAGAACTTGCAGCAGTAGGAGCTAGCAAGTGGATAACAGAGTCAGGCTATGAAGGAACTACATTTTATTTTACAGTAGAAGGCTTTAACAAATGGTTTACTTACACTATATCTAGAAATTCATCCTACAACAATAAAAACAGCTATAGCAGAGAAAGCTGTCCTTGGGGGGTTGCTTCTGATATAGAAAGTTTCTCTAAAGCTAGAGTAAAGCTTATTAATGGAAAAATAAATGGAGATTTTAGGTTATCTTCTAGTGAAAATAGCAAAGGGGAAATTATAGGTACCACAGATATTCAAAGTATTTATCTTAAGGACAAGACCTTTAATTCTTGGAAGGATTTATTTTCAGCAGTTTCTAATAACTCAGGATTATATTTTAATGAAAGAGAAGAAAATTATGATTTATTTCTTATAAAGCCATTGAAGTTTGGAGAAAGCAGCTTTGATAAAATACAGCAGCTCTTCAAAATGCCATTATATGACGAAAAAGAAGAATGTGTAACCATTAAGGTTAAGTATTCTAGTAATAATAAAAGTCTTATAGAAAAGCTGGAGAGAATGGAAAGAATGAAAAACTATCCGTTTATGCTCTTGACTAAAGTATACCTTAACGAAACTGGATTTACTGCAGTCCCTATAACAGCTTATTATAAAAATGGTACATTAGTGAATTTGACTATGTAGATAGTAATTGAGTTAGCTTGCCTTGTCTTCTTATCTTACAGAAAAGATAGGTAATATTATAGCTATCAATATGTATACGGTAGTTTATTTAATTCAATTACATAAAGGATGTGATTTTATGGAAAATAATCAAGACTTGAAAATTATGGTTGATGACATAGAAATGCTTTTGGATGGAATTTTATTAAGTGGAGTAAGTGTAACTTTAGACGGCACTTTAAGAGAAGTTAATAGACTCGCAGTAAGTTGTGATAAGTTTGGATTAAAGGAAGGAGCATCAATGCTTTTTAAGCTGGAGGAAGCTCTAAAAATGAAAAGACACTCTTTGAATTTTGATCTGGATGAAGTGGTGAAAATTCTTGCGGTGTTTGGAAGTTATGTTAGCTTGATTAAGGATAAGATGAAAAAGCTTTAAGTTTATAAACCACCGAAATCATAAATATTTTGATTCCGAAAAACTATGAAAATATCGCTGAAGGTTCTAAGCAGCAGGTTGTATCCACTTTAGCATGCTCCAACTTTCAGTTTGACAAGCTAAAATGGAACAACCTACAGCTAAAAACCTTTAACAGCTTCATTTTCAAATGTTTTCTCCACAAATATATTTATGATTTCTAGTGAAAATATGAACTTAAAGTCTTAGAAAACTTGTAAATTTGTTTATCTATATAGTTAATACTCTGAAATATATCTAAACTAGAAATAAGAATTATGCTTTTGTGAAATGTTTCATTAGAAACCGGAACAACATCATAATCATTGTTTCGGTGATCTATATGCATAGATTCAGGTCTAAATTAAGTATCCATATAGAATATTTTATATCTTAAATTTTTCATCAAATTTCTTATAGCGTATATAAATGTGATATACTAGGGCAATTATTAAAAGTAAGAATGCAAGTTTCATTTCAGTTCCATGATAGAAGTAATCCACAAGAGCTCTTATGATAAAGAAAATTGACCATATGAAAATTGTTTTTCCAAAGTAGTTACAGATCTTTACTTCGTCATAGTTTTTTCTTTCTTCTGGAGATGCAAGGTTATATCCTGAAATAAAATAACAACATTTCCCATTGGATTTTATAAATAATACACTCATAATTACAAATGCAGCTGCAATTAATAAATCAATTGAAATATATGTCATTGCGTCACCTCCCTATAGTACAATAGTTATACACAACATAATTATAAATATTCAAGTATTTTCATAGATAAATATATAATGTTTATCTAAATTTAGAGTCATTTAATTATAGATAAGGATATTTAAGCATATTCTTATTTTTTATAGATTTAGAAATTTTTCATATCTAATTTGATCTCTATTATCAATAAATACTCTGTCTACCATCTTAAAACCATTGCTTTCGTAAAAGTTTCTCAGCCTATCTCTAAATGTACCACAATTCAACCTTAACCATTTTACATTATGCTCTTTGCAAATTAATTCAACAGATTGTATCAGTTTGTGTCCATATCCCTTTTTCACACTTTCTCTACAAACAGCTAACTTGTGCATTATTCCAGATTCATTCTTCTGTAAGTTTGCCCAAAATAGAGGATCATACCATTGCAAAATATATACTCCGATTAAGTTTCCTTTCTCGTAGCATAATTTCATATCCTCAATACTATATTTCTTTAGCAATTCCTCACTTGTTATATCTTCATACTTCCACATTGGCTGATTAATAGAATTAAGCCATGTGGCAGAGTCATTTAAAACCTTTGAAAAAATATCGATACTTTTGTGGGTTGCATTTACTACTTCCAAATATATTCCTCTTTTCTATATAGTTTTTAATTTACTTCATTATATAAATTTTGAAAAATCATATTATCCATTAGATTATAGCTTGATATAATAATTATTATATCATTACCAAATGAGACAAGCTTATAAAAATAGATTATTAAAAACTACAAAATTGCCACAATCGAAATGAAATATATTGAGCTTTACTGGTGGTTACTTGGAATATATAATTGGGTTATAAAGTAAAACAAGTAATTTGATGGAGGAGATAAATGGATTTTAGGGATTTAAATATTAAAATATTTGCAGATGGGGCAAATTTAAATGAAATGTTGGAGGTTTATAAGGGAGGTATTGTTAAAGGCTTTACTACAAATCCCTCGCTTATGAAAAAGGCAGGAATTGATGATTATAAGAAATTTGCCAAAAATGTTTTAGAAGAAATTAAAGATTTACCAGTATCTTTCGAAGTTTTCTCAGATGATTTCGAGACTATGGAAAGGGAATCAGACGTTTTATCTGAACTAGGTGAAAACGTTTATGTAAAGATACCTATCATGAACACTAAGGGAGAATCTTCAATTCCGCTAATTAAAAAGTTATCGGAAAAAGGATACCATCTTAATGTTACTGCAATTTTCACTTTGGATCAGGTTAAAGATGTGGTAACTGCGTTAAATCCAGAAGTTAAGAGTATTGTGTCCGTATTTGCCGGAAGAATAGCAGATGCTGGAACTAATCCAATGAAGATTATGATGACTAGCAGCAAGCTATGTAAAGCAAATAAAGGTGTAGAGCTTTTATGGGCAAGCTGTAGGGAATTATACAATATTGTTGAAGCAGATGAATGTGGTTGTGAAATAATTACTGTAACTAATGATATATTAAAGAAACTCCCTACTATGGGAAAAGATTTATACGAATATTCTTTGGAAACTGTACGAAGTTTTTATAAGGATGCATCAAGTTTAGGATTTTCTATTTTGTAGCATTAAGGAAGGTGGCAAGGCTATGATTGAAAAGTTATTTAATAAAGAAACAATTGAATTAAATGTTGAAGTAAATGATTGGATAGATGCTATAAGATTTTGTGGAAGTCTATTTGTTAAGAATGGAAATACTGAAGCAAAATATACTGATGCAATGATAAATACAGTAAAAAATATGGGACAATACATTGTTATTGAAAATGGAATAGCTATGCCGCATGCAAGACCAGAGGATGGAGTCAAGAAAATTGGTATGGGGCTTATAAAACTTAAGAAGCCTATAGAATTCGGTAATGAAGAATATGATCCTGTTGATATATTGATTTTTATATGTGCGATAGATAAGACTTCACATTTGAAAGCCTTGGCCGAACTTATGACACTTATTGAGGATAATGAATTTTTAAGCATTGTAAGAAATTCATCTTCAAAAGAAGATGTTCTTAGCTATATTAATTCAAAAAGCTTTTAAATTAGCTTAAATGACTTTTAGTAATATTATAAAGGAGATAGAAAAATGGAAATATTAACGGTTTGTGGCAATGGAATTGGAAGCAGTTTAATGTTAGCTATGAAGATTGAGGAAATATGCAGGGAAAACAATATAAAAGCTAATGTTGAATCAACTGATTTTAATTCAGCACAAGGGAAGAAGGCAGATTTGATAATTACTGTCAAGGAACTTGCTCAGCAGTTTGATAATAGAGATGTTGCAGTAGTGAGAAGTTATATAAATAAAAAGAAGATAACAGAGGATGTTTTGGAAATTATTAGAAAGAAGTATATGGAATTAAATAAATAGGGGGTAAGTATATGTCAGTTCTTGAGTTTTTTAGAGACGTATTGAAACAGCCGGCTTTATTAATGGGAATTATGTCATTCGTTGGACTTATTGCACTTAAGAAACCTGGTCATAAAATTATGACAGGAACTTTAAAACCTATACTTGGTTACTTGATGCTTGGTGCTGGAGCAGATTTTATCACCTCTAACCTAGATCCTCTTGGAAAAATGATACAAGAGGGATTTCATATAAATGGAGTTGTTCCAAATAATGAAGCTATTGTTTCTGTTGCCCAAAAAGTATTAGGCGTAGAGACAATGACAATTTTAATTGTAGGACTTTTAATTAATTTATTGATAGCAAGATTTACAAAATTTAAATACGTATTTTTAACAGGCCATCATAGTTTTTTTATGGCTTGCCTTTTATCAGCAGTTCTTGGAACAACAGGTATGAGTGGAACAGAATTAATATTATTTGGTGGATTCTTACTTGGAGCATGGAGTTCAATATCTCCTGCGATAGGGCAAAGATTTACTAGAAAAGTAACTGATGGCGACGATATCGCACTAGGTCACTTTGGTAGTTTAGCGTACTATATTTCAGCATGGGTAGGATCTAAGGTAGGAAAACCAGAAGAAAGTACTGAGAAAATTGAAATACCAGAGAAATGGGGATTTTTAAGAGATACAACCATTTCTACTGCATTAACAATGATGATATTTTATTTAATTGCAGCAATAGCGGCAGGTCCAACTTTTGTAGCAACTATTTCAGATGGTACTTCACCTATATTATTTGCGCTTATGGCAGGATTAAAATTTGCAGTTGGAGTAACAATTGTTTACAGTGGTGTTAGAATGATTCTTGGTGATCTTATTCCAGCATTCCAAGGTATTGCAACTAGAATTATCCCTGATGCTGTTCCAGCTGTTGACTGTGCAGTGTTCTTTACTTATGCACCTACAGCTGTTGTTATAGGATTTGTATCTTCTTTCATTGGTGGTGTTATTGGCATGATTCTTTTAGGATTTGCCGGAGGAGTATTGATAATTCCAGGACTAGTACCTCACTTTTTCTGTGGAGCAACTGCTGGAATATTTGGTAATGCAACTGGTGGTCGTAAAGGCGCTATAGTAGGTTCATTTGTAAACGGGCTTTTGATTACTTTTGCACCAGCATTACTTTTACCTGTACTTGGTTCATTAGGATTCCAAAACACAACTTTTGGTGATTTTGATTTTGGAGTTTTAGGTATTATACTTGGTAAAGCATCAGAATTAGTGGGAAAATTTGGTATTATAGCTATTGTTGTTATATTACTAGTAGTTTTAATTGTTCCTAATTTCATAAAAACTAAATCAAAAGCAATTAATAATCTAGATTGATACTTCTAATAAATTAAAGGAATTTATCTTGATGACATAATATCCCTTCTCTTCAATATAAATAATATAGTGAGTTGAAAGTAAATTAAGCTTTCAACTCATTTGCTTAAATTAATGAATATTTATGGCATTATCAAAAGAATAGCAAGTCAATGTTATATCTAAGGTTGTTATTTTCTTTCATATGCCTTAAAAAGTGAGTGATATTATTAAAAGCAGGTGTATAATATGCTAAATAGCAGGTGTTCAGATATACTAAAAATCATAGCAAACAGCAGTGTACCTATAACTATAAAGGATATTGCTCTTAAGTTTAAAATAAGTTCTAGAAGTATAAGATATGATTTAGATAGAATAGATGAATATTTAAAAGAAATAAATTTAAACCCATTAGTTAGGAAACCTAATGAGGGAATATCAATAGATTTAAGGCAAGATGAGAATAAGAGACTTTTAAACTTAATGGAATCCATAAACAGCTATGATTATGTTATGTCTCAAAAGGAAAGAATAATTTATATAATCTATAAGTTATTAGAAAAAAATAGCTATCTAACAATAAACAGCCTGGCTGAAAATATGTTCGTCAGCAGGGGAACTATTAATAATGACCTTAAAGAAGTAAGAAAATTACTTGAAGGTAATAATATAAAGCTTCAAAGTGAAAAATCCAAAGGAATAAAAGCTATTGGAGATGAGAAAGATCTTAGAAAAGTTGTTTCGAATCTTATGCTTGAAAATGTAGCTGACTCAGATTTGATTGGTGTTAATTTTAAAAAGTTATTTAAGGATATGGATATAGAATTTATTGGTAATGTAATAAAGACTGCAGAAGATCAATTAGAAAGTACATTATCTGATTATTCATTTAACAATTTATTAATTCATATTGCAATTGCCATAAAGAGGATTGAACTTGCTAAAGATATTGTGATGGATGATAATGAGCTTAAAAATTTAAGTAAAACTTGTGAATTTTCTATAGCTTCTGCAATGGCAAAAATGCTGGAGGATAGATATGATATAAAAATACCTAAAAGTGAAATTGGGTATATGACAATACATCTTCTTGGAAGTAACGTAATGTTAAAAGAAGAAAAAAATGATGATCTAGTATATATACAGCTTATTTCCGCTACATTGATAAGTGAATTTGGAAAAAGAACAAAGTATAATTTTGAAGCGGATGAGCATCTTTTAGAAGGATTAATTCAGCATATAAGGCCAATGGTTTATAGATTAAAACATGGAGTCAGTATAAATAATCCTCTTCTTGATGAAATTATATATAAATATAAGGAAGTTTTTACTTTAGTAGAAGAAAGCCTGATATTTTTGGAAAAGGATTTGAATGCAGAAATAAGCAAAGAAGAAATTGGCTATATAACTTTGCACTTTATGGCATCTTTAGAGAGGATAAAGAATTTAAACAAGATAAAGCCTAGAGTTTTAGTGGTATGTGCTACTGGAGCTGGTACATCAAAATTTGTATCAACAAAGCTTAAATCAATATTTGACATAAACATAATAGATACAGTTTCAAGCCACGATATTGAAAGGATAGCAAAAAGAGAACCTATAGATTTAATTATAACAACAATCCCAATTAGTATAATAGGTATAAGATGTATTTTAGTAAGTCCATTTTTGACAGAAAAAAATATAAGTGAGTTAAGCCTATTCTTTTCAAAATATTCGCAAGCACTTGATGATATTGAAAATAAGAAAGAGTTTGAAAGTGAAAAAAGTTTTTCTAAATGTTTTAATGAAGATGATGAATATTATAATATGAATTTGGAAGCCAAAAGAAGTGTCATAAAAAATATACTAAATATAGTTGATAAGAACTGCATAATAAATAACTACTCAAATTTAGAAAAAGAAATAGTGACATGCTTAAGTTCATACAAAGAAATAATCCAGCCTTCATTGAGTGAAATAATAAATGATAAATACATTAAACTAAATGAAGAAGCAGAAAACTGGAAAGAAGCAATAGTAAAAGGTGGACAAATCCTTAAAAGAAACAGTTGCATAAATGACTCTTATATTGATGCAATGATAAATAATGTTGAAAAATTGGGCTCGTATATAGTTATTTTACCAGGAATAGCAATGCCTCATGCAAGGCCAGAAGATGGAGTATATAAAATTGGCTTTAGTATTATGACATTAAAATATCCAATTAAATTTGGAAACCTTGAAAATGATCCGGTAAAGGTAATAATAACTATGTCAGTAATAGATAATAAAAGTCACATGAAGGCTTTGAAGGAATTAATGAAAATAATAGAACAAGATGATTTTATAGATGAAATGAATAGAACTAATTCTGTAGAAGAGGTTTTGAGAATATTTAATTTATCTAGATAAAAAGATAAATGACGATGAGAAGTTCTATATTGATGACAAAAGCAAGTAAGCGTGATTCTTTAAAGCTCAACAGTATAATTGAATAAAACTATTTTTAATATGTAAGCATTGTGCTAAATCGATATATTTAGTGCAGTGCTTTTTTGTTAAATTAAGGTAAAGGTATAGGCATATAACTGTAAAGCTTAGGTTAATACTATGTAAATACTTGTGTTAAACGTTTGCTGCAAATTGACTTTGAATTTTCACAATGATAATATTCAAATTGTTGGAAGAATTGTTAAAAGTAATGTTTAAGGAGGAAAACTGGTGTCAAAATTATTGCTCAAAAACGTATGTAAAAAATATGATGATGAATCATATGCAGTTAAAAATGTCAATTTAGAAGTTGATGATAAAGATTTTTTGATTTTAGTTGGGCCATCAGGCTGTGGTAAATCAACAACACTTAGAATGATAGCTGGCCTTGAAGAAATAAGCGAAGGTGAAATGTGGCTAGATGGACAGTTTGCAAATTATCTTACTCACAAAGAAAGAGATTTAAGCATGGTATTTCAAAATTACGCACTATATCCAATGATGTCAGTTTATGATAATATAGCATTTTCTTTAAAGGTGAGAAAAGTTGATAAAGCTACTATAAAAGAAAAAGTAAATAAAGTTGCAGAAATCTTGGGAATACAAGAATTATTAAAGAGAATGCCAAAAGAATTATCTGGGGGTCAGAAGCAAAGAGTTGCAATTGCAAGTGCAATAATTAGAAACCCTAAAATTTTGCTTATGGATGAGCCTTTATCAAATTTAGATGCAAAATTAAGAAATCATATGAGAGTTGAAATGTCAAAACTTCATAAAAAATTAAACAATACAATTATATATGTAACGCACGATCAAACTGAGGCAATGACACTTGGTACCAAAATAGTTGTATTAAAAGATGGAATAGTGCATCAAGTAGATACTCCAGAGGAATTATATAATAATCCAATCAATAAATTTGTTGCAGGTTTTATAGGATCACCGTCAATGAATTTTATAAAATGCCAATTAAAACAGGAAAATGATGAAATGCATTTTATATTCGGTAATGAAAAAGTGTATTTACCTAAAAGTAAAAGTAAGCTATTGATAAAAAAATCTTATGAAAATAAAAATGTAATTATTGGTATAAGGCCAGAGCATATTACACAAAGTGCAGATATAAAGGACGAAGATAAAGAACATGTATCTTCGGTAATTAATATTAAGGTAGAATTAAGCGAAATGCTTGGAGAAAAGACAAATGTTTATTTTAAAATTGGAAATAGTGAGCTGACAGCAATTTTTAAAGATAGCGTTAACTTAAGCACAGGAGATGAGGCTCAGATTCTAATAAATACAAAAAATATTTGTATTTTTGATGAAACAACAGGAAAGAATATTCTGTATGATGAAGTTAAAGGAGGCCTATGTGATGAATAAAATAAAAAAAACTGAAATTGGACCATATTTGTTTATTATACCAAGTCTTATAATTTTTATATTATTTTTATTTTATCCATTTTTTAAAACAGTATATTTAAGTTTATATAAAACAGATAAAATGGGACAGGCTAAATTATTTGCAGGATTTGAGAATTATACAGATTTATTTTCATCATCATCATTTTATAACAGCCTAATGGTTACATTTATTTTTGTGGCAATAGTTGTTTTAGTAAGCATAGCTTTAGGACTTATAACAGCCTTATTATGTAATAAAACCTTTCCAGGAATACGAATTTTTAGCACTGCGTATGCTCTTCCAATGGCAATTGCATCTACATCAGCATCAATGATATTTAAAATTATTCTTCACCCATCTGTAGGTATTGTAAATAAAATTCTCAATGTTAATATAAATTGGTTAACAGATCCTAAGTATGCATTAATTTGTGTTGCAGTATTAACTGCATGGCTTAACAGCGGTATTAATTTTCTATATTTTTCGGCTGGGTTAAGCAATATTGATGAATCTATATATGAAAGAGCATCAATTGATGGGGCAAGCTCACTTCATAAATTCTTCAAATTAACTTTACCTGGACTTAGTCCAATTCTATTCTATACGTTCGTAGTAAATATTATCCAAGCCTTTCAAGCGTTTGGACAAGTTAAAATATTAACTCAAGGAGGACCAGGGGAGTCAACAAATCTCCTTGTTTATTCAATTTATAGGGATGCATTTTTCAATTATCGATTTGGTAGCGCAGCCGCACAATCAGTTGTACTTTTTGCAATAATAATAATACTTACATTAATAATGTTCAGAGTAGAAAAGAAAGGAGTTAAGTATTAATGGAAGCTGTAATTAATGAAAATATAACGAAAAAGGAAATAGAAGATATTCAAACTAAGATGAGAAGAAGATATAAAAATAGAAAAAGAATTAACTATTCTTTGAGACTATTAATTAATTTAATTGTTGTCTTAATTGTACTTCTACCTCTTTTATATGCTTTAAGCATTGCATTTATGGAATCAAGTGAGGTATTTTCAGCAGATTTAAATTTGATACCTAAAAATCCTACATTATCAAACTTTTTAGATGTATTAAAAAAAGTTCCATTATTTAAATTTGTATTTAACTCATTTTTAGTAGCAGGATTAATAACAATTGGACAAATAGTATCGTCTTCACTAGCGGCATTTTCATTTTCATTCTTAAATTTTAAAGGTAAGGAATTATTGTTTATGATTGTTATGTCAACAATGATGATACCAGGAGAAGCAACGATCATTTCAAATTATTTAACAGTAAGTTCATGGAATTGGCTGGATTCATATCAAGTACTTATAGTTCCATATTTGGCATCAGCAATGGGAATATTTTTATTTAGGCAATTTTATTTGTCTTTTCCAATTGCACTTTATGAATCAGCAAAGATTGATGGATGCTCAAATATAAAGTTCATATGTAAAATTTTAATGCCTCTTACAAAATCATCGATAGGTGCAATGGCAGTTTATACATTTATAAATGCTTGGAATATGTACATGTGGCCACTTCTAGTAACTGGATCTGATAAAATGAGAACAGTTCAAATTGGTATAAGTATGCTCAATAGTATTGATTCACAGTCCATAACAATGATGATTGCAGGCGTTGTAATGGTAATAATACCATCACTATTAATCTTTGTTGCAGGGCAAAAACAACTTATAAGAGGTATGTTCTCTGGTGCTGTTAAAGGCTAAATCGAACAGTAAGATTTATTAAAGTACAGCTAATGGTTAAAAAACAGCATTTAATTAAAAAATATAAGCTGTTTAAATATAGGAATATTATGATTTTCAAAATTGAAGGGAGAAAATAAAAATGAAATTTAAAAAATTCTTGCCACTTGTTTTAACGGCTACAATGGCCTTGACTTTACTTGCAGGGTGTGGTGGTGCTAGTAAGGAAACTGGGAATAACTCGTCAAATGGTGATGATAAAGGAAAAACAACAATAACGTTTTGGCACTCTATGGGAGGAGTAAATGGAGAAGCTCTTACTCATTTAGTAGATAAATTTAACAGCGAAAATGATAAAGGAATTCATGTAGATGCACAATATCAAGGAGAATACGATGATTCAATAAATAAGCTTAAAAGTGCACAGCTTGGAAACATGGGAGCAGATTTAGTACAAATTTATGACATTGGAACTCGCTTTATGATAGATTCGGGATATATAGTTCCGATGCAGGAATTAATTGATAAGGATAATTATGATATTTCAAAAATAGAACCTAATATAGCGGCTTATTATACTGTAGATAAGAAATTATATTCAATGCCATTTAATTCATCAACACCAATACTATATTATAATAAAGATATGTTTGCTAAGGCTGGCATTAAAGATGTGCCCCAAAGTTTTTCTCAAATTGAAAGCATTTCAGACGATTTAAACTCTAAAGGTGGAGCTGCTAATGCAATTTCTCTTGGTATTTATGGCTGGTTCTTTGAAGAATTTATTGCTAAACAAGGACTTAAATATGCAGATAACGGAAATGGTAGACAAGGTGCAGCAACTGCAGTTGACTTCGACAAAAATGGTGCGGCTTTAAGTATTTTAAATTCATGGAAGAGTTTATATGATAAGGGATGTACAGCTAATGTAGGACGTGGTGGAGATGCAGGACTTGCAGATTTCTCAGCAGGAAAATCTGCGATGACATTAGGTTCAACAGCTTCATTAAAACAAATATTAACTGATGTTAATGGTAAATTTGAAGTTGGCACTGCATATTTTCCAACAGCTGTTGATGGTTCAAAAGGCGGAGTTTCAATTGGAGGTGCTTCTTTATGGGCATTAGATAATAAAGATGACGCTAAAAAGAAGGCTACATGGGAATTTGTAAAATTCTTAATCTCTCCAGAATCACAAGCTTATTGGAATGCTAACACTGGATATTTCCCTGTTACAACTGATGCTCAAAATGAACAAGTATATAAAGACAATATTAATAAATTTCCACAATTTAAGACAGCAGTTGATCAGCTTCACAGCTCATCACCAGAGTATGCAGGAGCACTGTTAAGCGTATTCCCAGAAGCTAGGCAAACAGTTGAAACTGAAATTGAAAATATGCTTAATGGAAAACAAACTCCTGAAGAAACTGTAAAAGCTATGGCAGATAGTATTAATAAGTCAATTGGCGAATATAACAAGATTAATAAGTAGTATGATTCATGTGACAATTATTATAGATATTGAACTCTAAAACTAAATTTATGTGGTAACTACCGAAATCACAAATATATTTATGATTTCTAGTGAAGATATGAACTTAAGTCTTGGCAACTTTGTAAATAATGTTCATCTAATAAGTCTAATTCTTAAGTTGTTTACCTATAAGTAATTGATTTGCAAAAAAGTTTTATAGTTTTATAAAATAGTTTAAATCTAGAAAGGGTATCAATAGTAATTAAATACTTGGTACTCTTTTGTAATATTAAATTATGTGGAAGGTGATAAAGTATGGGTGATACAAAGATATGGGCACATAGAGGCGCTTCAGGATATGCGCCAGAGAACACTTTAGAAGCATTTGAACTTGCAGTTGCCCAAGGGGCAGATGGTGTTGAATTAGATGTGCAACTTACAAAAGATGGAGAATTAGTAGTAATACATGATGAAACAATTGATAGAACAAGTAATTGAAGGGGTAATGTAATAGAATATACGTTAAAGGAGCTTAAGAATTTTAACTTTAATTGCTCTAATCCAAATTATGTTTATGCTGAAATTCCTACTCTTAAGGAAGTTTATGAGCTTTTAAAACCAACCAATTTAATTATAAATGTGGAACTTAAAACTGGAATTATATTTTATGAAGGAATTGAAGAAAAGGTATTAAAGTTATCAAAAGATATGGATTTTGAAGATAGAGTAATATATTCATCATTCAATCATTATACAATAAAGAAAATTAAAGAACTTAATAATAAAGCAAGAACTGGATTATTATATTGTGATGGATGGATAGGTATTTTAGAATATGCTAAAAAATTAGGTGTAACTGCATTACATCCCTGTAGTTACAATCTTCAGTATGAAAATCTAATAGAAGAATGTAAGAAGGAAAATATACGACTTCATGTTTGGACTGTTAATGAAGGAGATGAAATGAACTTTTTATACAAAAACAAGGTTGATTCAATAATAACTAATTATCCAGATGTAGCAAGGGGAATAAGAAACAATTTGTAAATCTAAAACTTGTAAACTAAATTTGTTATATATAAGCATTGTGCTAAATTCATATATTTAGTGCAGTGCTTTTTCTTCTTTAGGAACTACCTATTAAGGCAAAGATTTCAGAAAGTATAATAAAAATAGCTTTATCTTGTAGTAAATTATAATTTTGTTAAGTCCGTCGCTGACATACACTATTTGAAGTTATAACTTATATAATATGATTTTCAATTGGTTTGAAAAGAATCAAAAGTATAAAGATGGAAAAAAGTATTCATATTCGTATTATATGGTATAATAACTACAATAAAAGCGTAACATTAATGATAGATGTTAAGGCTTAAACAAATTATATCTATACTGTTTACAATTTTAATACGCATGTTGGAATCAAGTTTCTACATTCCAGGCTTAAGTAAGCATTTAGTTCAGATTTATTATTTCAATATAGATAACATATAAAGAGTTTATGATTGAAATAATAAACTATAAAGGAATGAAATATTTCTAGTGTTTGTACACGCAGTGAACAGTAGATATAAAATTATGAATATAAACTAATTTTTATAAATGGAGGGAATAGTATGGAATTTAAAATTAATACAATTAAAGCTAATGAAGCTGACTTGGTTATGCTTCCGGTTTATAGTGAAAATAAAGATTTGCAAGATGAAAAGCTTACAGTGATATATAAGCATTTTAAAGAAAGCAATAAATTTAAAGGTAATGCTGGAGAAATATGTGTGGCTACCAATGTAGTTGAAAGTGGAGTTCAAGACATAATATTTATTGGACTTGGAAGCAAGGATGAGTTGACAACAGAAATTATAAGAGGTTCTTTTGGAAAGGCAATAAAAAAGGCAATTGAATTAAAAGCTAAAAAAATAGCATTAAATATGACATCTAATAAGAAGTTATCAGTTGAAGATATTACGAAGTCTATGGTTGAAGGAATTGGTTTTGGAGAATATAGATTTGACAAATACAAGACTGAAGCTAATGAAAATTCGGAAATTGAAGTAAGTATCTGTACTGATGAAAATGGAAAGCCAAACTCAATAGATGAATATATAGATGAAGCTTTGATACTTGTTGAAACAACTAAATTTGCAAGGGATTTAGTTAATGAACCAGCTAATGTACTATATCCAGAAACTCTTGCAGAAAAGGTTATTGGCTCTGGAAACAAATATGGATTTGAAGTTGAAGTATTCGATGAAAAGAAAATTAATGAACTTGGAATGGAATCTTTCCTATCAGTAGCTAAAGGATCAGAACTTTCTCCTAGACTTATTGTAATGAGATATTTTGGAGATGAAAGCAAAAAGGACGACATATTAGGTCTAGTTGGAAAGGGAGTCACTTATGATTCAGGTGGATATTCTATCAAGCCAACTAGCAGCATGGATTCAATGAAATCAGACATGGGTGGAGCTGCATCAGTTATTGGAGCAATAAGTGCTATAGCAAAGAAAAAGCTAAAGATAAATGTTGTAGGAGTAATTGCTGCATGTGAAAATTTAATATCTGGCAAAGCATATAAACCAGGAGATATAATTGGTTCTATGGCTGGTAAATACATTGAAGTTTTAAATACAGATGCAGAAGGAAGACTTACTCTTATAGATGCGGTACATTATATAATTGAAAAGGAAAAAGTTAATAAGGTTATAGATTTAGCTACATTAACAGGAGCTGCCTTAGTTGCACTTGGAGTTACTACAACAGCTGTAGTATCTAATAACGATGAGTTTTATAAAGAGTTAGAAAGCGCATCACTTAAAGCTGATGAAAAAGTTTGGAGATTACCTGACTTTGATGATTATAAAAAACTTATTAAGTCCGATATAGCAGATTTAAAAAATACTGGAGGCAGGCATGCAGGTACTATTACTGCTGGATTATTTATAGGCGAATTTGTACAAAATAAGCCTTGGTTACATTTAGATATTGCAGGTACAGCATGGACTGAAAAGGAAAGTAGCTATTGTTCTAAAGGTGGTACAGGAGTTGGTGTAAGGACTCTTTACTATTTAGCAAAGAATAGGTATTAAGATCAGTAAAAGCGCTCTAACAGTTTTTATTAAATTTCTTCTAGAAAATAGAACTTATTAGCTTCTAAAAAGCTAGTAAGTTTTTTATTCTTTAGGTATTTATCACAAGTGTTGATTAACCAAATTTTTACTTTAAATTATTAACTTATTTTTGATATTTTTCAAAAATAAGTTAATAGATATATAGACTTCGACCTTAAGACTTTTTTTAAGCAATTTTCTTACAAATTGAATTAGTGATAATTTAACATATTTTAAATTTTTAGTCGTTTCAACATAAGTAAATTGAAGCAAAACATAAGCTATCAATGATATGAAAAGTTGATTATAGACAGCATTTTCAGTTGTTCCAAATATTCTTTTTACATTCAAGTTTTGTTTTATAAATTTAAAGAAGGTTTCAATTTTCCAACGTTCCTTGTATATTTCTGCTATTTTTTCTGGAGTAATGTTCATTAGGTCAGTGCACACTTTTACTGATTTACCATAATAATCAGTAAATTCAACTACTCTAAATCTATTTTGAGTTTTTTTAGTCTCTTTTCCTAAATAACATGTAACATCTCGAATTACAGAAGAATTTTCTACTACTCCTAAACTTCTCAATTTCTTTGGTTTTGAAAGTATTGTATTATTTTTTATTCTTATAACAAAAGATTGTTTTATTTCTTTAAACATATCAAATCTCTCATGATTTTCATAAGCCCTATCTTCAACTAAAATAGAGTGTACATCTATTAAACCTTCACCTATCGGTCCATCATGCTTTTTAGCAATAGTTTCAATAACTTTTTGTGGTGTAAAGTCATTAATATTTAAAGATATATGAAGTTTTATTCCAGATTTCTTCCCATTAAATTTTGCCCATTTAAGACGGTTTTCACCTACGGTCACGGTAGTTGAATCAATTGCTATTAATTGTTTTGGCAAATTTAGAATTCTTCGCATTCTACGATTACATTTAGAAACAATAATCTCAAATAAAGTTTTAGAAATTTTGTAATCTACCTTAGAGGCTTTTTTAGAAATAGTTGAATAATCAACTGGTGTTAGCCCTACTGATTCCATATGCTCAACGCCATCCCTATAACTCTTATATTCATTCGTAGCTGCTGCAATAAAGAATTTTATTAAATCATATAATGTGAATTTTCTTGCAGTATCAACATATTCTAAAATTTTACTAAATTTTTCAACTTCCTTTTCACTTAAAAATGTTTGAAATATATCAAATATAGTGGTAGTATTTTTCATGAGGGCATTCTCCTTAAGTATTATTTTGGTTCGCACTTTAATATTACTACAGAATGACCTCATTTTTTATATATTTTCACTTCTATTTTTTGGTTAATCAACACATATGGGTATTTATATTCCAGTAAGATCTGTGGGCAACTTAAAAAAGGTTACTTGGATAGTTTTGGCATTTTAAAAAGAAATCTTATTCGCCTGTATAAAATGTTCTTATATGCAGCGGAGCTGCTATTTCTGATGTGCGGATTTTTCTCACATGCATTCAAAAAGGCAGATGCGTGAAAAAAATCTACACATATGAAAAGAGTGCGAAGCACAATACGGAACTTAAATGAAAAGAGTGCGAAGCACAATACGGAACTTAACCACAGTCGCCTGTGATTTTTTTATATTTATAGGGCAAACTAGAAATGTGATACATACCTAAAATACTAATTTATAAAAAAATGTTATTGTTGAGCAATTTTATCATGTATAATAGTAATAACATATAAGTTAAAATAGACCAGAGGAGGGGATATGAAGTGGATTTACTAATGACGATATTATTGTTGATGGGATGTTTATTGATTTCAAATATTATTAGTCACTATGTTCCATCTATACCTACAGCTTTGACACAAATTGTTTTGGGTGTAATTATTGCATTTGCATTTAAACATACTTCTTTTGAATTAGAAGAAGAATGGTTTTTTCTCTTATTCGTAGCGCCGATTTTATATAATGATGGGAAATACTTTCCAAGAGAAGAGCTATGGAAAATGAGGCGTTCAATATTCGGAAATTCTTTAATATTAGTTTTATTAACAACTATAGGTGGAGGATATTTCATTCATTGGATGATACCAGGAATTCCTCTTGCAGCTGCCTTTGCATTAGCAGCTATTTTATCACCAACTGATCCAGTGGCTGTAAATGGTATAGCAAAGAGAATTCATATACCTGAAAAAGTACTAAATCTTGTTAAAGGAGAGTCTTTGATAAATGATGCATCAGGTATAGTAGCCTTTAATTACGCTATAACTGCTGTAGTAACAGGCTATTTCTCATTAAAAGATGCAATTTTAAATTTTTCATATTTATTTTTAGCAGGGGCAGTCTTAGGTGTGATTTTTGCCTTGATCTTGACATTAATAAGATTTAATTTGCGTAAAGAGGGAATAAATGATGTTGTCTTTCACTCCCTTCTGCAGATATTAGCTCCATTTGTAATATTTATAATCACTGAGGAATTTTTACACGCATCAGGAGTAATTGCTGTGGTGGTTGCAGGTATTGTTCATTCACTTATCAGCAGAAGATTTGAAACTAGCATAGCGGAAGAGCAGGTACTTACAGAAAATATATGGTCCATTATTTTATTTGTATTAAATGGAATTGTATTCTTATTATTAGGATTAAATATTCCCTTATCAATGAGTGAAACAATAGCTGATCCCAATATAGGAAATTTAAAGGCCATTGGATATGTTATTGCAATTGGATTTGTTATTTTGGCAATTCGTTTTATTTGGTCTTATATTTCAGCTTTCTATGAATATCTCCTAAGCAAAAGTAAAAATATAGAAGTGCCTAATGTAAAAATAGCGCTATTAACTAGTTTAACAGGTGTTAGAGGTACGGTTACAATGGCTGGAGTTCTATCAATGCCTTTTTTCTTGGATAACGGAGATACATTTCCAGAACGCTCACTGATACTTTTTTTAACTGCTGGCGTAATATTATTCACATTAATATGCGCAACAATATTTCTACCGTTTTTATGTAAAGGTGAATTAGAAGAAGACAAACAGATTGGGGATAAAAACCTAATTGAAGCCAAAAATAAACTTTTACTTGCTGGTATTAAAGCTGTTGAGTCAGAAATAAATGATGAAAATGAATCAGTAGCTTATGAATTAATTCATGAATATAAACGTATATCTCAAAATCTTAGATTTGAGCAAACCTCAAGCGCAGTCGAGAAAAATTTTAATCATCAAGAAATGGTTGAAATACAATTAATAGCATTAAAGGCAGAACGAAAATATATTAATGAATTAATGGGTAAAAGTGAGATTGATGAACAAGTATTTAAAGCACTTGATAAATCTTTAGATTATAGAGAAGAAGTCTTTCTAAGAAATCCTAGTCAAGATACTATGTTTCTTGTAAGAAAATTAACGAGAGCAACGAAGATTTTTTACAAAAAGTTCAAAAAGAGGAAAGAAATCAAGCTAAATAATTTGAAATTAGTAAAAGATATTCAATTAAAATCCTTTCAAGCTGCAATTGAAGCCTTAGAGGAATATCTAAGAAGTCATGAAGGATCAAACGCTGCACAAGACGTAATTCTATATTACAGAACCATGATTAATAGATTTAAAGGAAACGTAGTTAAATATAATGAGGAAAGCATAAAACAAAAGGAAGAACTAAGAATTAAAGCCATGGATATAGAGCGTTCAGCAGTTCGTAATATGTATGAATCAGGAGAAATTACTAGAGAAGAATCAAATGAATTAAGAAGGTATATAAATTATATTGAAAGTGTGATTTTGTATAAGCATGCAGAATAATTCATATAGATAAAGCAGTTTTTTATGATATGCAATTGCATTATACGTTTTAATGTTAAAGAGAACAGTGAAACGGAGAATAGAGCAGTAGCTTGATTAGCTACTGCTTTATTTCAGTATTTTATTTAGAAATTTGTATTTCACTTCCTAGATTATATCTATCTATTTGTTCTATATTATCTCTAGAAATTATATCTAATGCCTTATCTTTTTCTACATTATTAAACTCTACGATATATCCAAGAGCAACATTTGGATCTTTATAGAAACTCATATTTTTATCGCTATCATAATTAGAGTAATAAACTTGACCTTCTGTAAAATGATAATACATGCTCATGCTACTTGCCATTAATAAACTTGCCTTTTCTGAACTTCCCTTACAATATACTTTTACAGTATTATCATTTCTTTCAATATTATATATTTCCCCTTTACTTCCATCAGAGAAATCGAAAGATTTTGAATAGGTTACATTATTAGTTGTTTCTTTATTTGTATCTTCTTCTTTATTACCATTTTCATGTGTTTTTCTAAATTCGTCCCAAGTTATATTACAAGTTAAAGGTATTAGGCTTATATCTTTTTGGTCTTTAAGAATATCATAAGTAGCTGTCTTTGATTCATATCTTCCTTTTATTACTTTATCATCTGAAGAGCTTCCAGAGGATCTTAACTTATACATTTTATCTCCAACCTTTAAGATCATTGAAGAATCCATATACCTATCATCATGGTCTTTTTGAGGTTCACTATAAGTAACTGTTGTTCCTAAAACATCAGATTCTAATTTATCTAAAGTCCTGTCAGACCCAGAAATTTTTGTTGATAAATCTTTTTCGATTATATTATTAAATAATCCTGAAAAATCTGCGTTTGCATCCATTCCTATGTTAACTTTATAATTTGGAAATACTACATCGAGCCTTAAATCACCGCTTTTAGGAAATTCTTCATCATGAGTATCTTGATCTATAGTAATTAATAGAGTTTTATCATCTATAAAATCAGTTGACATGCTTTCGCCGCCTCGTTGAGTTTCACCATAAAGTAATTGAATTATCGAATTATCATTTTTAGTTTTATCAAAAGGTTGTATGCTTTCTACTTTAATTACTGCATTTAATTTATGCTTTGTTACCGTTGCCTTTACTAATGTTACTTTTAATCCATTTTGAATAACGCTCTTATTTATATCAACTGAATAATCTTTATAAGTAGCAGCAGCCGAAGTTGTACTACTTGTGTAAGAAGAAATTGCTTGTACATTATCAGCTGCTAAAGCTGGCATTTCTAATGCACTCATGGTTAACATGAATCCCATAATTCCAAAAACTGGTCCTAATAATTTACTAACTTTTTTGTTTATCATTGATAATTTTCCCCCTAACTAAATACTTAATAAGTGATAAGTGATAAGTGATAAGTGAGAGTCCAAATTTTACATTTGGTTTCTCGAACTTAGCTGACAACCGCAGGATGTCAGCCTCCTTTGAAGTTGATATTTGGTTTTTAGAACTTAGTTAAGTTGCTTAGCGACTTAACCTCCTTTACTATATTCGGTTACTCGTATTTAGCTAACAACCTCAGAGATTCAGTCTCCTTTGAAATTGATTTTGCTTGCTACAACTTAGTTAAGTCGAGTAAGTGACTTAATTTCATTTATCACATTTGGTTCTTTGAACTTAGCCAAGAATAGTATGGTATTAGCTTTATTTGTAGTTCCTTTGGTATATGAAACTTAGATAATAATATTTAAATTCGACTAAGTTTGTCTTTTTTATCATACAATTAATTATATCCCTATAATGGAAAACAATCAATTAATTTACATAATATTCATTTTACTATTATACAAAATTAATATATTCAACCATTAATTAAGAAATTGATTAGCATTTACACTTATTTTATTTGTGATTGATGGATTAAGTTAAATAATAGTAATATTTTTATATGATAAATCAAAGCGTTTAAAAGCAAGTCACAAATAAATGTTTTTTTGAACGAACATTTTTTAAAATAAAACTTTTTTACAATTTAAAAAGGAAAAAAGTTAAGAAGTTAGAAACAAAAGAAGTTAACAATGTAACAATTTTTATTAGATATAGGGTTAAGATGCATTAAAAGATTTTCTAAAAGACAATTATTATGAATTATGAAAATAGTAAAGATAGCTGAAAAATTATTTCTGCTAATTTGAATAATTTTTATGTAATATTGGTTACAATTTTACATTTTTTTGCGATTTTAAAAACGTGAAATATAAAATGTATATGAATTAATTGTAAATTATGAAATTAATTAGAATAAATATTCCGATAATAGAAACTTAGTGATATAATAGTTGGGTAAATTATGTAAAAAAGTGAATCGATATACATAAATTACTAAAGTTTTCTTTTGAGGAGGCAATATACGTTGCAAGATATAGATGAACAAGAAGCCGATTATATTATAGAATCAAAAAAGAAGTGTAGAAAATTAGGATTAGATCCCAACAAACCTAGAGTGTCTCCTAATGCTATATCAGAATTAGAATTAGCTAAAAAGAAAGATATATATAAAGAAGTTTTAGATGTTGTTAAATTTTTTGGCAATAAAATGATTAAATCTTTAGAAGGTACTCCTATATTAGTTACTATTACTGATGAGAACGGGTATTTATTAGAAATTCTTGGGGACGAAGCTATAGGAGAAACAATGTTTGAATTTGGAGTTAAGCCAGGTATTCAATTTCGCGAGGAGGATATGGGAACAAATGTTGTTAGTTTGACTCTTAAGCAAAATCATCCAATACAGATAATAGGAAAGGATCATTATCATAATTCTTTACAGAAGAGCGCATGTTATGGAGTACCATTTCACTATTCAGATGATGATAATTTACTTGGAACTATATGTATAATGACGGCTGTTATACTTCATAATCCATTTTTTCTAATGACATTAACTACTGTAGTTGATGCCATAGAACGAGAACTATTGCTTAGAAAACAAAATCGTAAGCTTAATAAGCAAAAAGAACTATTATATGAATCGGAAAAAAAGCAAAGGGAGCTTTTAGAAAAAGACCTTGTGATGAAAGATGAATTTATAACCCTTATTACTCATGAATTTAAAACACCAATAAATGTAATTTATTCAGCTATTCAATTGATTGAACAGGTATATATTAATCAGATTCCTCAATCAGTCAAAAACTTAATAGGAAGCATAAAGCGAAATGCTTTCAGGCAGTTGAGGCTTGTAAATAACTTGTTAGATATTACCAAGTTAAAAGCAGATCAATTTAAATTAAACCAAAAGAACATAGATATTGTATTTATAACACAATTGATTGCAGAATCTATAAAAATATATGCAGATCAAAAAAAGATTATGTTTGGATTTAAAACTAATACATATAGCATAAATACTTCAATAGATGATGAAAAATATGAACGCATAATTTTGAATCTTTTATCAAATGCAATAAAATTCACACCAGAAGGTGGAAGGATAACTGTTGAGATTACAGAAAATATGAAGAATAAAACAGTATCAATTGCTGTGATTGATACTGGGGTAGGGATTCCAGAAGATAAACGTGAAGTGATTTTTGAACGATTTGGACAAGTTGATAATAATCTTTCAAGACAGGCAGAAGGTAGTGGGATTGGTTTAGCATTAGTAAAGATGTTGGTAGAAATATTAGAAGGAAGCATTGAGGTAGAAAGTGAATTAGGAATTGGCAGTAAATTCACAATAACGCTACCTATTAAAGAAGTTACATTTGAGGAGAAAAATAGAGCATTTATATCTTCAGATAATGGATTAGTAAATGCCATTAATGTTGAATTTTCTGATATTTATTTTTAAAGGGATATTTATAAAAGTAATATATGAAAAAATTTTATAGACTGAGCTATTTAAGTATTGAGTTATTTATTTAATGTATCTATATAGATTTTGATAGGTATCGAGAAGGGAATGACAGAGTTATTATGGACTATAAGAAGTTATTTACACCATTTAAAATTGGAAACATGGAGGTTAAAAATAGAATAGTTTTTTCGCCTATAGGAATTAATGCATCCAATAGTGATGGTACTATTTCAAATGATGAAATTGATTATTATGAGGAACGTGCAAGAGGCGGAGCTGGACTTATAATTATGGGCGCTCAGTTTATCTCACATGATATAGCACAAGGGCCTCTTTCAGGTATATTAGAGCATACGTATGTAATACCAAAACTTACTACTCTTTGTGAAACTGTGCAAAGATACGGGGCAAGAATAGCTGCCCAATTATGTTGTGGTACAGGACGTAATGCACTTCCAAACGAATATGGAGAGCCACCGATGTCAGCATCACCTATACCAGCAGCATATAATAGAAAAGTTAATTGTAGGCCTATGAGTCATTACGATATAAAAGAAATTATTAAAAAATTTGCATATTCTGCCAAAAATGTTAAAAATGCAGGTTTTGATGCGATTGAGATACATGGACATGCTGGAGATTTAATAGATCAATTTATGTCTCCAATATGGAATAAACGTGAGGATGAGTATGGTGGAACAGATGAAAAACGCGCTCGATTTCCTATGGAAATTGTTCGTTCAATAAGAAATGCTGTTGGACCAGATATGCCAATATTATTTCGTATGTCACTTGATCATCGTTTTGAAGGTGGGCGTACTATAGAAGACAGCATGCATCTTATTAAACTACTAGAAGAGGTAGGAGTTGATGCCATAGATATAGATGCAGGATCGTCTGAAGCAATTGAATATGTTTTTCCACCTTCATATTTGGGAGATGCATGTATGGAATATTTATGTGAGCCTACACGCAAAGCTGTTAATCTTCCAATACTTAATTCGGGAAATCATACGCCCGAAACAGCAGTTAGGTTAATAGAATCTGGAAATGCTGATCTTGTCATGTTTGGACGTCCTCTAATAGCAGATCCAGAACTACCAAATAAGCTTATGTGTGGTAATCGTGAAGATATAAGACCATGCATTCGCTGTAATGAGGGATGTATAGGACGTATTGCAGCTAGATTTACTAAGTTAAGTTGTTCTGTAAATCCGCAAGCTTGTAATGAAAAGCGTTTTAATATTAAGCATACTAAAATTCCACAAAATGTCGTAGTTATAGGAGCGGGGCCAGCAGGGTTAGAGGCAGCACGTGTTGCTGCAATTGAGGGACATAAGGTTACTCTATTTGAAAAAGAAAAAGTAATTGGGGGCCAGATTGCAGCAGTTTCGACACCTGCTTTTAAGAATAAGTTATGCAGATTAATAGATTGGTATGGTGTTCAGCTTAAGAAATTGAATGTTAAAATTCAACTAGACACAGAAGTTACTGCTGCTGATGAGATATTAGCAAAGTGCGATAAAATCATCGTAGGAACAGGCGCAGTTCCAGCTAATCCTCAAATTCCTGGTATCGACGGTTTAAATATTATTAATTTAATTGAGGTACATAAAAATAAAGAATTATTAAAAGGTGAAAATATTGTTATATGTGGGGGCGGATTATCAGGCTGTGATAGTGCTTTGGAACTAGCTACTGAATATGGTAAGAAAGTTACGATTATTGAAATGTCAGATTCAGTTGCAAAGGATGCTTTGTTTGCTAATGCAGCATCATTAATACCTATGCTTTATAAATCTGGAGTGAAAATTCATACAAATAGCAAAGTTACATCAATTGATAGTAACGGTGTTTATATAGAAACACATGATGGTTCATCTGAATTTATAAAAGCTGATAGTATGATTAATGCCTTGGGCATGGTAATGAACAATAAACTGGCAGAGGCAATAAAAGCAAAATATTATACAAAAACTAGGTTTATAGGCGATTGTGAAAAAGTTGGGAACGTTGGTACAGCTGTGCGTATGGGATTCTATGCAGCAATTAGTTTGGAATAAGGTAAAACTTGATTCAGGAAGCATATAAGTGTTAGTGTAGCTGGGCATCAGATAAGATGATTAATATTCTAAAATTACTTTTTAGAATATTAATATTAATTATAAAAGGAGAGATACATATGAGAAACATAGCATCTATTTTAGTATCCAATTTTAGGAAATGGGGGATTAATAATGTTTTTGGAGTACCAGGAAGACCTCTTGCTTCTTTGATTATGGAATTGGATAGACAAGATATTAATTTTATTTTAAGTAAACATGAAAGTGGCGCTGGTTATGCAGCAGCAGGTTACTCATTAATTAACAAGAAATTGGGTGTTGCTCTTGTAACTTCTGGACCTGGAGGCACAAACGCATTAACTGCTGCAGGACAGGCTAAAGCTTACCATGTACCAGTACTATTTATTACTGGGCAGCAATCTATGCATAATATTGGGAAAGCTATAGGACAAGATTCAACAATTTTTGGTACAGATTTAGTTAGGATGTTTGAATCAGTTACTAAATTTAGTGCTAGAGTCGAAAGAGCTGATCAGTTTCAAATATTATTAAAACATGCATTAGAAAAAGCTTATTCAGGTGTCAAAGGGCCAGTTCATTTATCAATACCTCTTGACATACTTGATGAAGAAATAGATGAATTTGAACTTGATTTACCTAACAATATGGATAAACTAATATCCTCGAGATTAGATGAATTTGTTAGTAAACTAAATAATGCTAGAAAACCTGTTATATTGGCAGGCAAAGGAGTACATTCAAGTCTAGCTTACGAAGAAATTAAAAACATAGCTGAAATTTGGGACATACCAGTTATGACGACTCCAGGAGGAAAAGGAACATTTTCTGAGAACCATCCTTTATCACTTGGCGCATTAGGCTTAGGCGGTACAGATAAATCAAGTGAATATATTAAGAAAGATACAGACTTAATGATAGTCATAGGAAGTAAACTATCTGATATGTCTTTAGTAGGAATATCACCAGACAATTATCCTAAAGAAGTAGTTCATTTAGATTATGATAATACATTCATAGAAAAAGCATTACCAGTTAAAACTCTACCTATTATTGGCGATATCAAAGCTAATCTACAGCTAGTATTAGATAAAGCTAAAGATAAGAGAAGAAAAGAATATACTTTATTAGAAAAGATTTATGAATTTAAAAATAATATTAAAGAAAACAATAAGTATCTTTCATCTGCTCATGCTATGGAAATAATAAGAAAAGTATTACCAGATGATGCTGTCGTTTTTGGCGATGATGGTAGTCATTCTTTTTATGCAATAAGATATTTTAATATCAGAAAACCAGGTACATTCTTTTTTGATGACGTATTTGGAGCTATGGGACATGCCATAGGTTACTCAATTGGAGCACAACTAGCAAACTATAATTCTAGAATTGTTTGCATAACTGGTGATGGATGTACCTTTATGCAGGGAGCTGAAATTTCAACAGCAGCAAATTATAATATTCCAGTTACCTTTATAGTAATAAATAATGGAAGATTAGATATGCCAGAAAAAGCTATGATAAAGTTTTTTGGAAAGACAGTAGGGACCAATTATAATGTACCATTAGATGGTAAAAAATTTGGTGAATCACTTGGTGTAAAATCATATAGATGCTGCAATGAACTTGAATTAAAAGAAGCATTAGAAATTTCAAATTTACATAAGGAAGCAATTCTAATAGAAGTTATGGTTGATCCAAATGAAATACCACCAACTATGAAAAGGGGATAGTAAAATGAATAAAGATTATGAAAACGGAATTAATACGTTAAAACAAATGACAGATGAAAATGGTGAACAGATGATAAATTCTGTAGGAGAGATATTTCCAGACTTTTTGGATAAAATGATTTCTTTTGGATTTGGTCAAATATATGCAAGACCAAATTTGGATTTAAAAACAAGAGAAATTGTAACAATAACTGCCCTTATAACACAAGGCGCATTTGAACAATTAGATTTTCATATAAAAGGTGCTCTTAAAGCTGGATTAAAACAAGAAGAGATCTTAGAAATTATTTTGCAATGTGCAGCATATGTAGGATTCCCTAAAGCTTGTAGCGCATTAGGAATTGCAGGAAAAATTTTCGCTGGAAAGCTCTAAATTGAGGATTGCCTTCCATAGCTTCATGTTTCTACTTTTAGTGTGACAAGTACTAAATTAAATAAGCTCTAGCAGAAAATTTACTCGCGTTTGTTCGCTGATTAAGTTATTATCACACAATCAAAAATTGGAGTTATATACTTGGGAGCGTTTAAATACAACATATTTTTGCGTACTTCTAAGCCATTAATATAAGTACCAAGTTAAACAACTGCTTACTAATAAATTTAAGTGGTCAAATTTCAAATGATTATTTCTTGAAATTAAAAAATGCATATGATATCTGATTAGGATAAACAAAAAGTGTAATAGAAAATTAGTTGAGCTGAGGATTTCTAGTATTTAGAAAGTCTCAGCTTTATTTATTTTATATAAGTTTTTAGGTTTAAGTTGCTTTTATTTGACAAGAAATAGAAAAAGTAAATGAATTTTTAAAGATAGAATATAATTTATTGTGTAATAAGTTATAAATAAATGTAAAGTTGAAGGATTTTGGTATTTGATGTAGAAATTATAGTAATATAAAAGAATATTTAAAAATGGGGTTGAGTTTTTATGGAAATGAAATATTTATTTGAGACTATAATCAAAAATATCAAGCAATCCTTACTAATTACCGATTCTAATGGAAAGTTAGAATTCTTTAATGCTTCAACTGAAAAAATGTGGAATTATTCTGAGGAAGAGCTTAAAAATATGAATATTAATAATTTATTTTATTTTGAAAGTAGTTATGCAGAAGATAATAAGATACGTCAAATAAGCGATCTATTTCTATTTGAAAATTGGAATGGTGAAATTTATGCTAAAAATAAAGAAAATTCTGTATTTTGTCTAAAGGTATCTATATGCCAAATTTTTGAGGAAAATTCAAATGTTAAGAAATATCTTATTATTTCTGAAAATATTGAAGAAAAGGTAAACCTCCTAAGTCAATTGAAACTTAAAGATGAAGAATTGCAAAGGAGCATTAAAAATTTAGAAAATGCTCAATTTATGATGATTGAAGAAGATAAATTGGCAAACTTAGGTCATCTATCTGCTGGAATAGCTCATGAAATTAATAATCCTTTAGGCTTTATCATAAGTAATTTTGGAACTTTAAAAAAATATGTTGAAAAGCTTAATGAGATAATATTGCTATATAAAAGTTTACTGGCTAATTCAAAAGAAGGAATGTGCTTGGTTAAAGATGAAGTGGCAAATGTTGAGAATCTAGAAAGAAAATATAATTTAGATTTTATAATGGATGACATTGATGAGTTATTAAAGGATACAGAAGGTGGAATTGAAAGAGTTCAGAAGATAATAGCCGCAATGAGAAATTTTGCTCATTCATCTGTAGAAAAGAATTTTGAACAATATGATTTAAACTATGGAATAACAAATACTCTGGTTATAGCTAAAAATGAAATTAAATATAACTCTAATATTGAAATTGAACTAGATGAAATACCACAAGTGGAAGCAATTCCTAGTGAAATAAACCAAGTTATATTAAATCTTATTATTAATTCTTCTCACGCTATAAAGGAAAAACAAGAGAAGGCAGATTTAGACTATTTTGGATTATTAAAAATTCATACTTTTAGTGATGATTTATTTGTAAGTTGTGTTATAGAAGATAATGGGACAGGTATACCTAAAGAAAACTTAGATAAAATATTTGAACCTTTTTTTACAACAAAACCTATAGGTAAAGGTACTGGACTTGGTTTAAGTATTGCATATGATATTATAAAAAATACTCATAAGGGAGATTTGATTGTTGACAGTGTTTTAGGAGAAGGTACAAAGATTACTATAAAACTTCCTACTAGACATGAAGAACAGGAAGAGGTGACCCAAAATGAGTAAGTCTATTTTATTTGTAGATGATGAAAAAGCTATTTTAAATTCAATCAGAAGAGAATTTTTTGACAGTCCTTATGACGTATATATTGCAAACGGTGGAAGAGAAGCTTTAGATATTCTTGAAAAAAACCATATTGATCTAATAGTAAGTGATATGAGAATGCCCGAAATGGATGGGTATGAATTATTAAAAAGGGTTAAATTAGTATACCCTGAGGTAACAAGATTAATATTAAGTGGCTTTACAGATGAAAAAACGGTTTTTAAATCTATCTATAATAATTTGGCAAAGCTATTTATAACTAAGCCTTGGAAAAAGGATGATTTTAGAAGGGCTATTGATGAGGTTTTTAAAACTGAGGAATTATTACATAATAATATATCCTTAAATCATATAAAAGAAATGGGCAAGCTTCCGACAATTCCCTCTGTACTACAAGAAATAAACGATGTTGTTGAACATGATGATCACAATATAGATAGGATAGTAAGATTAATTGAGGCTGATATAACTTTAAGTTCTGAAGTCCTAAGAATTATAAATTCAGCCTTTTATGGGATAAAGACAGCTTCAATAAAGACAGCAGTATTAAGCCTTGGGCTGGTAAATTTAAAGGCAATCATGGCTACAGCAGAAGTCTTTAAATCAGAAAATGATTTTTATAATAAAAATGAAATATGGGAGCATTCAAACTTAACTAATAAAATACTAATAGAGCTATATAACAAAGCTTTAGGTAAAAAGATCCCTGATTATTACGGTACAGCAGGTCTTCTTCATGATATAGGAAAAGTAGCTTTCTTTAAGATATATGATAAGGAGTATGATGAGCTTTACAAATTAGCATCTTATAAATCATTAAATGAAATAAATAGTTTAGAGAAGGAAAAATTTAAAATTGATCATGAAGAATTAGGAGGATATCTATTACAATGGTGGGATATACCTTATGCAGTAGTAGAAAGTGCATTATATCATCATGATCCTATGTCAAGTAGTGAGGTAAATAGAGAGCTGGTATCAATGATTCACATAGCAGATTATTATTCTTGGAAAATAATAAAACCAAGTTATGCACCAAAGCTTTATCTAGAGATTTTGCAAAATTACGGAATAAATGAACAAAGATGCGAACAGATAGTAAAAAACTTATTGGAAAGGAAGAGTTAATATGGACAGATTTAATGTACTTTTTGTAGATGATGAAACTAATATATTAAATTCAATAAAGAGAATAACTATTCAAGAAGATTTTAAATCACTTTTTGCAGCTAGTGGCGAAAAGGCATTAGAACAATTTCAAGAAAATGAAATAGCTGTAATAGTTACAGATATGAGAATGCCGAAGATGAATGGTTTAGAGCTTTTAGAAAAAGTTAAAGAAATATCTCCTAACACTGTTAGAATGGTACTCTCTGGATATGCTCAAATATCTCAGGTAATAGTTACAGTAAATAAAGTAGGCGTTTTTAAGTATATTACAAAGCCATGGAATAATGAAGAGGAATTTCTTCCAGCTATTCATGAAGCTTTAGAGTATTATAAATTAGTAAAGGAAAATGAAATATTTAAAGTTCAAATAGAAGAAAAAAATAAGTTATACAAAAAGATTCTTGATAGTAATAACAATTTAGTAAAGAATAGTCAAAAGGATATTAATTATATTAAAGTGGTTTCAAAAATAATCTTTGATTTAAAAAATAATATGTATGACAATTCAAAGGATGAGTGCTCTAGGCAGAAATATATAAATCAGCTGATAGATAAAGTATATTTTCAATATTTAGAGACTATTCCAAGTATTTCTGAAACCTTCACTTTAAACTCTTTACAGTCCAAGTTTGATGAATTAAAAAGCAGAAATTTACCCATAATTTATGATAATAATAATACTGCTCAAATTAATTATTTAGGTAACAAGAGAGTATTTGAGTTAATATTTAATAATGTTTTAGAAGTTATTACTTGGGATTCGAAAGAAGACGAAATATTATTAAACTTCACACATAAAACTACTTTAAATATCAATTTCTTCATTAGAAATAAGAATAATTTCTTAAAGACTATTAGTAAGACAGAAGCTAAATTAATATTAAATTTCTTAGATAATTTGGGTAAAATGTTTGGAGGTAAGATTATTATAGTTCCTGATAAGTTCTTAATAAACATTAATACAGGTCTAAAAATTGCAGATTAGGAGTTGGGAATTATGAATATTTTAATCGTTGATGATACAAAGTTTAATATAATTACTGCGAAAGAAGTAATTAAAATCAGTGAAATTAAATGCAATATTATAACAGCAGCATCAGGAGAAGAAGCTATTGAAATTATGAATACTCAGAATATAGATATTATACTATTAGATATAGTTATGCCTAAGTTATCTGGAATAGAAACCTTGGAGATTATAAGAAGAAACAATAAGAATGTGATTATTTTGATGTTTACGTCGCTAACAGATAAAAAATACTTAGAAAAGAGTTTTGAATTTGGAGCTAATGACTACATTAATAAGCCAATCGAGCCTATTGAATTCACATCAAGATTAAAATCAGCAATAAAGATGAGGGAATATCAAAATGCTTTGATGGAATCTTATAATAATCTAAAAAATACTAATGCTCAACTTAAGGAGTCAAATGCAAAGCTCAAAACAACACAAATTGAATTAGTAAATAGGGAAAAATTATCTACTATAGGAAGGTTTTCAGCAGGAATTGCTCATGAGATTAATACACCTTTAGGGTATGTTACTTCTAATATATATACAATTCAAAGTTATGCTAAAACTCTAAAAGAATATTTAGATAAATATTTAACTTTTATTAAGGAAAATGAAGAGTGTTTTTTTGATAATAAAGAACTTAAAGAATTAGCTGATTCCAGTAGCAAATTAGAATTTATATTGTCAGACTTTGAACCAGTTATAACTGAGACTAATGAAGGTCTTGAAAAGATAAGCAGCATAATTAAAAATATTATTAGATTTTCTAATGAAGATGCTTATGATAACTTAGAAATGAATAAGATCAGTGAATTAATAGAAGAATCTATGAAAATTTTAAAAATGGAACTTAAAGAATACAAGCTTGATGATTTATTTGACTTAAAACTAGACTTAATTGAGGATGACTATATTAAGTGTAACAGGTTTCAAATTGAACAAGTTATTTTTAATATTATAAAAAACTCTATTTATTATATAGGAATTAAAGATAGAAAAGGCAATATAAATATCAAGACTTATAAGGAAGATGAGTATTTTTGTTTAGAGATAAGTGATAATGGAATCGGTATTGAAGAGGAAAATATAAATAAAATATTTGATCCTTTCTTTACTACAAGGGAACCAGGGGAAGGAACTGGTTTAGGTTTAAGCATTTGTTATGATATTGTTGTAGTCAAACACAAGGGTCATTTGTTAGCCAAAAGTGTATATGGTGAAGGATCAACCATCATCATGAAATTGCCCATTTAATAAAGAGAATTATAGTATTTTGGAGGGCACTGAGGATGAGTATATTTAAAGAAAATAAAGACTTAAAAAAAATACATTTTAATGAAGAATTTGATGATAAGATATTTAATTTAATTCCAAATCCAATGTTTTATAAAGATGTATATGGAAAATATTTGTGGTGTAATACAGCATTTGAAAAAGCAATAGGAGTAAAAAGAAAATTTATAGTGGGGAATACGGATTATGAAATTACAACCAAACAGGTAGCAGATCTATTTGCAAGCTTGGATAATCAAGTGATTAATACTAAGAAAGCTAACAATTATGAGACAACCATTTCTCATGCAGATGGGTTAATGTATGATACTATTGTAAGTCGAACGCCTAATTTGGATGAGAGTAATAAAGTATTAGGGATAATAGGGATAGTTACTGATATTACAGAGCAAAAAAGAATACACAATAAATTAAAAGAAAGTCAGTTAAATAAAATGGAACCTATGAAATAGACACTAAAAAAAGACTATTTCAATAGGTTCTTTTTTTGTACAATAAAAGATAAGAAGAAATATAGTAAGGTTGTGAAAAGAATGAGTAAAAAATTATTTTCAGATGAAGAAATTAAAAGTTTATCAAAAAATAGATATGTTAAATCTGTAAGTAAACGTGGAATTACATATACAGATGAATTTAAAATATTGTTTATCGCTGAGCGTAGCAAGGGAAAACTACCTATTCATATTTTTCAAGATGCTGAATTTGATATAGATGTTATTGGAAATAATAGAATTTGGTGTGCAAGTAAAAGATGGCGTAATGCTTATAATGAATCAGGAGAGCTTGGTCTAAGAGATTCTAGAAAATTAAACAGTGGTCGTCCACTTAAACGTGAACTAACCGTTGAAGAAATAATAGCCAAAAAGGATGCAGAAATTGCTTATTGGAAAGCTGAGGCAGAACTATTAAAAAAAATCGAGCTGCAAGAAAGGCAGGTGAAAAATAGTAAACTAAGTGCATCATCAATCTTTGTAATAATACAACATATAATTTTGACATATAACTATAAAAATATGGTTTCACATTTATGCGAAGTAGCTTTAGTATCTAGATCAGGCTATTATAATTATTTAAAATCAACAGGCAAACGTAATCGTAGAGAAGAAAAGGATTTAGAATTGAAGGATATCATTCTTAAAGCATTTAATCATAGGGGCTACAAGAAAGGTTCTCGTTCTATAAAAATGGTGTTAGAGAATGAATTTAATCTTATAATAAATCGAAAATGTATACAACGAATCATGAGAAAATATAATATTGAGTGCCCAATTAGAAAAGCTAACCCTTATCGTAGAATGATGAAAGCTACTCATGAGCATACTGTTGTACCTAATATTTTAAATAGAGAATTCAAGCAAGATTTGGTCGGAAAAGTTTTATTAACAGATATAACTTATTTAACATATGGAGCATCCAATAGGGCTTATTTGTCAACTATTAAAGATGCTTCAACAAATGAAATTCTTTCATATCAGCTTTCCAATAGCCTTACATTAGATATAGCTACCGAAACTATTAAAAAGTTGATGAAAAATCACAAAAATTTACTAAATAAAGATGCCTTTATTCATTCGGATCAAGGAGTTCATTATACTAGTCCTAGATTTCAAAAACTTCTTAAAAAATATAAAATTGGTCAGTCTATGTCTAGGCGCGGAAATTGTTGGGATAATGCCCCGCAGGAATCATTTTTTGGTCATATGAAAGATGAAATTGACTTAAAAAGTTGTTCAACATTTGAAGAATTAGAAGCTTCAATTGATAACTATATGGAGTATTATAATAATTATAGATATCAGTGGGGACTTAAAAAGCTGGCTCCTGTACAATACAGAAACCAGCTCATAGCTGCCTAGCCTTTTTCAAAATGTCCTTGACATAGGAACCATTTTAAAAAATGAGCAGCCTAATTAAAAATAGACAAGCAGCAGAAAAAAAGTTCTATGAAAAATTATATTTTGAAGAAAGATTACTAGAGATTTCTACACGTTGTGTTCTAGAAAAATTTGATTCGAAAGTTATCAATAAGGCATTAGAAGATATGGGGAAATTAAGCGATGCTGACAGAGTATATATCTTCGTAAATGATTATAAAAAGCAAACTACAAGTAATATTTTTGAATGGTGTGCTGAAGCGATAGAAGCTCAAATAGAATCGCTTCAAGACATACCTTTTGAATCTATACCATGGTGGATGAATGAAATCACTAATGGTAAGGCTATAAATATTAGAGATATTTCTTTAATGCCAATAGAAGCAGAGAAAGAAAAAGAGATTTTGGAAGCTCAGGATATTAAGGCTATATTAGTACTGCCAATGTATAGTAATAAAAAAGTCATTGGATTTATTGGCTTTGACAGCGTAAAACAAAGCAAAATATGGGAAGAAAGCAATTTATATTTATTAAAGATAAGTTCAGAGATTATTGGGAATGCTTTTGAAAGAGAAGAAAATGAAAAATCACTGATGAGGAGTGAAGAAAAGTATAGAGAACTCTTTAATAATGTTAATAGCTGCATTTTTGTAAATAAGTTTTCAGAAGGCGAAGGTATAGGAGAATTTTTGGAAGTTAATAATTTAGCTTGTGAAAAATTAGGATATACTAAAGATCAGTTTAGAGAACTGTCATTTCTTGATTTGTTAGAAGAAAAAATCAGAAACAACTACATTGACAAAATAAATAGAGCTATTATGAAAAATAGAAATATGATTGAAGTAAATATTAAGACAAAAAGTGGTTTTATTATTCCATTTGAAGTGAATTTACATATATTTAATCTTCAGGAGCAAAAGGTAATTCTTTCAGTTGCAAATGATATTAGTTCAAGGAAACAGGCATATGAAAAAATTAAAGAACTATCTTTGGCGGTTGAAAACAGTCCAAGCAGTGTTGTTATTACTAATATTAAAGGAGAGATAGAGTATATCAATCCTAAGTTTACAGATATGACTGGCTATACTAATGAAGAATTAAAAGGAAAAAATATAAGTATATTAAAATCAGGTTTTCATGAAAAAACTTATTATATAGATTTGTGGAGAAGCGTACTTCTAGGAGATGAGTGGAGAGGTGAATTTTATAATAAACGAAAAGATGGAAGTAATTATTGGGAATATACGAGTATTGCACCACTTAAGAGTGAAGAGGGAGATATTACTCATTTTATATCAGTAAGAGAGGATATTACTTCAAGAAAGCTTATGGAAGAGGAGCTAAAGAAAAATAATAAAGAATTGAAAGAAGCCATAAGCAAACTTAAAATTACTCAAGCTCAATTGATTCAACAAGAAAAGTTGGCAGGAATTGGACAGCTTGCAGCTGGGGTTGCTCACGAAATTAACAATCCTTTAGGTTTTGTATCGAGTAATTTTGAAATGTTGAAAAGTTATACGAAAAATTTGAAAAGTCTAATATATGCATATAAAGAATTAATATTAAAAGCTGAGCAAAAGGATATTGGTTTAATTGAAAGAGAATTAGATAAAATTAAAGAATTGGGAAAATCTAAAAAGATAGACTACATATTAATGGACTTAGATAATCTATTTGATGAGTCAGAAGATGGTATAGAGCGTTTGAGTACAATAGTAAAAGGACTGAAATGGTTCGCGCATGAAGATCAATCAAATCAATTTGAAATGTATGATCTTAATCTTGGAATAAAGAATACTTTAATTGTTGCTAGAAATGAAATTAAGTTTATAGCAAATGTGATTGAAGAATATGAGGATATCCCACTAATTCAAGCCAGCAGGCAAAAAATAAATCAGGTTATATTAAATATTATCTTAAATTCCGTGTATGCTATTAAGGAAAAAGAGAGCGATGAATTTGGACTTATAGCAATTAAGACATATATGGATGAGAAATATGTGTACTGCGAAATAAAAGATAATGGAATTGGTATAAGAGAAGACGCGCTAAATAAATTATTTGAACCATTCTACACAACTAAACCAGCAGGAAAAGGAACAGGACTTGGACTTAATATTGCCTACGATGTTATTGTAAATATCCATAAAGGAAATATTGAAGGAAAAAATAATCCTGAAGGTGGTGCGTGCTTCATTATAAAAATTCCTAAAAAGCAGGATGTTTAAGTTTATAATTAGTGAAATGTTGCAATTTCAAAAGTAACGCAATTAAATTTGTGCGTAGATTAAAGTATTATAACTTAATCTATGCACAGATTTAAATTTAAAGGTTTAAGAGTGTGTTACGTAAAAAGTTTCAAAAGAGGTGTTTATATGGAGACAGTACTGAAAAGAAAGATAAAAGTTGGAATTAGTGAATGTTGTTTTGGCTCAAAGGTAAGATATAACGGTAAAGGATTTGATTATGTTAAAAATTTTGGCAGAGAAAAAGAACAATTTATATTTTATCCTTTGTGTCCAGAATGCCTTGCTGGGTTAGGAGTTCCAAGAACACCTATAAGCATAAAAGGTGGGAGTGGAGAAGATGTTTTACAAGGAACAGCTAAGATTAAAAATAGAAAAGGAGAAGATGTTACAGATAAACTCATAAAAGCTTGTGAATATTCATTAGAATTATTAAAGCGTGAAGGAATATACATATATATGTACAAAGAAGGTAGTCCAAGCTGTGGCGTATATAGAACAACTTTAAAGGATAAGAGACTTGGTAATCCGCCAGAAATATTTGGCGCTATGTTACTTAATGAAGGATTTTTCTTGGTATGTGCAGATGATTTAGAAAGTCCAATAAAAAGATGGGATATAGTAAGAAGAGTAAACGCGTTTACTTGGATAAAAGAAGCAGAAATAGAAAATAAAAATCAACTCTATGAAGTATGGCATATAGTAAAATTTTTATGCCAAGAACTAGATGAAAAAACATCAAGAAGTTTAGGACATGAATTATCTATTTTAGATAATATTCAAAAAGAAGATATAGAAAAATATAGAAAAACCATACTAGAGATTATTAGAAAACCATCAACTCTAAAAAAAATAAAAGGATGGATGTGGAAAAATTATAGTTATTATAGAAAGAATAAGGGTATTGAGCTTGATATAGTGAAAGAACCAACAGATTTAAGATCAAATACAATTTTAGCTGAAGAACTAATTAAGTTAGAAATTAAATTATATGGAGAAGGTTATTCATTTGGATCTAGTCCGATTCTTAACAGAGCTAAAAAATAAGAAATACTGAAAATATATTGTAAAAACTAAATGGTTATAATGTATATCTGTTTTTTTTGAATAAGATTAAATTGTTTGATTAAAATAGTGAAATTTAAAATGTGAATATTTACTTCTTTTAGAAAAATATAAGATAATATAGATAAAATTACAATATAATGATATAATTTAAACATAAATTTAATTATTTATATAAAAAATAGGTATAAAAGAAGTATTATTTTGTGATGAATATCAATTAGGAAAAAGTATTCTTAATTTAAGTAAGTATTGCTAAAATCTTTGAGTAAAATTTAATAAATTTTAACGATTAAGAAGTGGGATTAGATTTATTGATAATTATCAATTGAATAGACTATTTGGGAGGTAATGTAAAAATGAAAGATTATTTAGAAATTGTAGACGTACTTGCAAGGCAAATTTTGGACTCAAGATGTTTTCCTACAGTGGAGGTAGAAATATATTTAGAAGATGGAACTACAGGACGTGCAGCTGTGCCATCAGGTGCATCAACTGGAATGTACGAAGCAGTGGAATTAAGAGATGGTGATAAAGATAAATTTTTAGGAAAAGGCGTTTTAAATGCAATTAAAAATGTAAATGAAATTATTGCAGAAGAATTAATTGGATGCAATGTATTTGAACAAACTTACATTGATAAAATGCTAATTAAATTAGATGGAACAAACAATAAGAGTAAGCTTGGTGCTAATGCTATATTAGGAGTTTCATTAGCTGTTGCAAATGCAGCTGCAAATTCATTAGATATGCCTTTATATAGATATATCGGTGGAGTTAATTCAAAAGTATTGCCAGTCCCTATGATGAACATATTAAATGGTGGATCACATGCTGATAACTCTGTAGATTTACAAGAATTTATGATCATGCCAGCTGGAGCGCCTACATTTAGTGAAGCACTAAGAATGTGTGCTGAAGTTTATCATACATTAAAGAAAATTTTAAATGATAAAGGTTATGCTACAGGTATTGGCGATGAGGGAGGATTTGCTCCTAACTTAAAATCAAATCAAGAAGCTCTTGATGTAATAATCGAAGCTATAGGAAAAGCTGGATACAAAGCTGGAGAAGAGATCTTTATAGCAATCGATGCAGCTTCATCAGAATATTATAAAGATGGTAAATATGTATTAGAATATGAAGGAAGAACATTAACATCAGCAGAAATGGTTGATTTCTTCGAAGAATGGGTTAATAAGTATCCAATTATTTCAATCGAAGATGGTATGGCAGAAGAAGATTGGGAAGGCTGGAAGCTTATTACTGAAAAATTAGGAAAGAGAGTTCAATTAGTTGGTGATGACTTATTTGTTACTAATACTGAAAGACTTGAAAAAGGTATTAATCTTGGTGTAGCTAACTCAATTCTTATTAAGTTAAATCAAATAGGTACATTAACAGAAACATTAAATGCTATAGAAATGGCAAATAGAGCTGGATATACTGCTGTAGTTTCACATAGATCAGGAGAAACTGAAGATACAACTATAGCTGATTTAGTTGTAGCTGTAAATGCAGGACAAATAAAGACTGGAGCACCAGCAAGATCTGAAAGAGTTGCAAAATATAATCAGTTATTAAGAATTGAAGAAGAATTAGATGATGCTGCTGAATATAGAGGCAAAAAAGCTTTCTTTAACTTAAAATAATATATAGAATAAATAAGAAAGAAGCATAGACTTACAATTTACAATTGTAGCTATGCTTTTTTTGTAGAAAATATTATTTGATTGAATTGTAAAATATTTTATAATTATTTCTTCCTTTTTCTTTCGCTTTATATAATGCTATATCAGCATTTTTTATAAGAGTATCATCATCTAAGCCATTTTCGTAAAAAGCAATACCAATACTTGAAGTAGTAAAAAATTCATATTCTCCAATTAACCATTTATCTTGTAGAGCTTTTAAAATTCTTTTAGCAATATTTTCAGCATTCTCTCTTTCGCTAATTAATAATAACGCGCAGAATTCATCCCCTCCAAAACGTGCTAAAATATCATTTTTTCTTAAACATTCCTTTACTCTTTGAGAAAACTGGCATAAAAGCTCATCTCCAATATCATGCCCAAGTGTATCATTTACTATTTTGAATTTATCAATATCCATAAACATAACACAAATATCTTGTCCTAATCTCTCTTTTTCATTTAAGGCCTGAAGTAAATTTGCTTTGAAAAGTCTACGATTTGGTAATCCGGTTAAAGTATCATGATATGCCATATGTTTAAGTTTTTTTTCAAGCAACTTTCTTTTAGTTATGTCTCTAGCAAGCATAAGAACATGAGAAACATTTTTATGTTCATCTAAAACAGCAGAAGCTTTTGCTTCTACCCAAACCCAATTTCCATTAACATGTTTATGACGAAATTCTACAGTTGCAACATTTTTATTTTTAATTAAATCAAAAAACTTTTCTTTAATATTTTCTACTTCATCAAAATAAACAAAATCTAAAATGGATTTGCCAATATAGGTATCAATAGGATATCCTAAAACAAATTCATAAGAAGGAGATACATATTTTATAAATCCATTAGTGTCTATAATGCTAATTAAGTCAGTCATATTATCTGCGATTAATCTATATTTTTCTTCACTCTCTTTTAATGCCTGTTCAGCTAGTTTTCTATCTGTTATATCACGTACAATAGCAATTATATGTGTACATTCACTATTGTTATTTAAGATTGGTGTAACCTTAGTTTCAAAATGTTTAAACTCACTAGAAGAGTAGGGGAATTCTTCTAAATTTGTATACCATTTAACTAAATTATCTTCATAAGTTACGCAAGCTTTTTTATTAATAGCTTCTTTATATTGTTTTGTAATTAAATCGGCCACATTTTTAGGCATTATTTCATAAATAGTTTTTCCGATTGGACTTTCTTTTAAATGTATATATTTTTTAGCTTGTTTATTTATAAACAGATATCTAAAAATGTTCTCATTATCTATCTTAATAAAGAAAACTAAGTCAGATATGCTATTAAAAATCTCCATAAATAGATCAAGATCATTATAAATATTTAAATCTTTATCAAGCATTAATATCACTCCTTTAAGCAACAAGATAATTAGTTTATATTTTAATTATATTTGTAAATCAATATAAAATCCAACAAGAAATATTTATAATAGAACCATATTTTCAAAAAAACAAATAATATACTAAAATTATATTGATAAATAGAGAAAAAGATTAAGAAATTAAGTGAAAAATAAAAGGAAATTGTATATAAATGTAGAATATATATAATTGGGTAATTAACCAGATATATACTAATTAAAATTTAGGAGGAGAGAATTTATGAAAAAATTTGTTTGTTCAGTTTGTGGTTACGTTTATGAAGGAGAAGAAGCACCAGATAAATGTCCGGTGTGTGGAGTAGGAACAGAAAAATTCATTGAACAAAATGGCCAATTATCTTTTGCTGATGAACACATAATTGGAGTTGCTAAAGGTGTAGATAAAGAAGTAATCGATGGATTACAAGCAAACTTTGTTGGAGAATGCACAGAAGTTGGTATGTACCTAGCTATGTCAAGACAAGCTGATAGAGAAGGATATCCAGAAGTTGCAGAAGCTTATAAGAGAATAGCTTTTGAAGAAGCAGAGCATGCTTCAAAATTTGCAGAATTATTAGGTGAAATAGTAGAAGCAGATACAAAAGCTAACTTACAAGCTAGAGTTGATGCAGAACATGGAGCATGTCAAGGTAAGAAAGACTTAGCAACACTTGCTAAGAAATTAAACTTAGATGCCATACACGATACAGTACATGAAATGTGTAAAGATGAGGCAAGACATGGAAAGGCTTTCAAGGGGTTATTGGATAGATATTTTAAATAGAAATAGTTAGTTATAAATTAGACAAACTATAAACAAAGGTACATTTAATTTTTTTGTTATTGAAGATATAAAACATATTTTATTATTAGCAGTTCCACATGTTATAAGAGAAACTCGAGAAGATTATTTAAAAGAAGTTTCAGATATAATTAAAGAGAATTTATAATAAATTATAAATTAGATGGAATTTCATGATTTATTTTATTTTTGAGATTTTGTAATTTACATGATGATAAAATATTATAAAGCAGGAGTGGATAGCTTATGAATCAGAATGATCCTATTATAGAAGTTGTAAATAAAAAATTAATTAGAAATTCTAATTTTGAATTTATTGCTGAATTAAAAGATTTAACTTTATCCGATATTGACTATATTGAGAAATTTTCTAATATTAAAAATATCAAATCAAAGTTTACTTATCAAATTGTAGATAATATTTATATAAAAATTACTTTTCAATATAACAATGAGGTATAGATATGGAATATATTATAAAAATAGTTTTAAGAAAAACTAAAATAAAAGATGAAACTAAAGAAAAGGATAACAATAAATTGAAATAGAAGGTTTAAATTTTTAGAACGTAAATCAAGAATTTAGGCTAAATATAACAAATAAAAAATAGTATTTAATTGATATTTTAACTAATGAACTATAAAAGTTTATTTTTATAGAATAAGTACAATATTGAATACGGATATCATTATTCTTAACGTGTTTAATAGGAAGACCAATAGAGGAGAAGATAGATTAAATTAAGCTGAGACTTTCTTATAATTAGGAAGTCTCAGCTTTTTTATAACTAATATATAAAATTATTAAGTAGATACAAAATCGATGCATCATAAGAAAAATAAATAAAATAAAAGAAATACTTTCTTCTCCCTAAAATTTGATGATTAGTAGATAAGTTTTACGCCTATGAATATAAGCAACTAAACAGATGAATTAAAAATAGTATGACTGACATCTCATACTAATAGTTAAAATGGTGATATTATAAAAAATTAACTATTGGTTAATTTTTATGAATAAAAGATGAAAAGTCTTCAATTGCTCAAATTATGTAGCTTTGATATCATTTAATTATAAAGTTCCGCGGTGAGAATCAAATTTATGTGGATATAGCCGAAATTGAAATATTTCAAATTTTCAATGAGGAACTCAATAATGTTTTATTTAATCAATAAGGACATAATAAATAGAGGAGTTAATTTTATGATTATAAGTGAAGTTATTAGGCATTATAGAAAAAAGGAAAATCTTACTCAAGAGCAGGTTGCTGATTATTTAAATGTAAGTACTCCAGCAGTAAATAAGTGGGAAAATGGAGTTTCATATCCAGATATAACATTGCTGCCACCTCTTGCACGTGTCTTAAAAATAGATGTTAACACTTTATTGACATTTAATGAGGAATTAACAGATACGGAAGTAAAAAAACTTACAAAAGAGGTAGGTGAAACTGCATCAAGAGAGGGAATTAAAAAAGCTTTTGAGAAAGGCAATGATTTGATTAAACAATATCCAGGTTGTGATGAATTAATATTAATGATATCAGAAGTGCTAAGAATATATTTGTTAGGACCTCAAATTGAGGAAAAAGAAAAATATGAAAGAAAAATTATTGCTTGGCTTGAAATTGTAGTAGCTGGTAATAAGGAAAAAACAGCTTCTATGGCAAAATTAGATTTAGCAGCAATTTATAGGGAGAAAAAAGAATATGAAAAGGCTCAGGAAGTATTAGATAAAATTCCAGAAGTAGACGTAGATAAAAAAATTCAACAAGCAATATTATTTGAAAGTATGGATAAAATAGATGAGGCTTATGGTATTTATGAAGATAAGTTAAGAAAAAATGGTGACGAAACATTTGCTGTATTATCTCTTATAATAAGGCTATTGTATAAGGAAAGGAAATTTAGAGAGGCAGCAGAATACATAGATCGTGCTAAAAAGATTGCTGAGGTATTTGATTTAGGAGCGTACCATAAATATGAATTAGATTTATCTTTGGCAATAGAAAAAAAAGATAAAGAAAAAACTATAGAGATGGTTATAAATATGGTAAATGAAGCAAGTACAATGGATGACTCTATTAAATCAAAATTATATAAGCATATGAAATTTGATGTGACTAATAATTGGACCAAAGATAAATATAAAGATTTAGTAAAAAGGGTATTAAGAAAAAGAAAGAATATTGATTTTGTTAAAGATGATCCAAGAATAAAGTCTCTGTTGGAATAAACAATATTAAGTCTATTTTATTTTAAGATTAGAAATAAAATAGATTTAATATTTATCTAAGTGATTTTTAATTTTGCATAAATTTAAGGATATTGCAGCATACATAATATAAAGTCAAAAAGAATTGTAAAAACAATCTTATTAAAGGAGATTTAAATTTGGGACTAAAAGACAGAGCGAGAAAATTAAAATCAGATATACCTGCCGTATATATATCATTAAGAAAGAAGGAAACACCAGTAATTGCAAAAGTTTTTGCTATGATTACAATTATATATGCGTTATCACCAATTGATCTTATACCTGATTTTATACCAGTTATAGGTTTGCTAGATGATATAATTTTACTTCCAATACTTATTGCAATAACAATAAAATTTATACCAGAAGAAGTACTTAGCAAATGTAAAATTGAAGCAGAAAACTTATGGATTAGCGGAAAACCTAAAAGGTGGTATTTTGCCATACCGATTTTATTAGTATGGATAGCGTTAATATTTCTAACATTAAAACTTATTTAAATGAAACCTTATTAAAAATAAATGAATGTTCAATGTTTCAATTAAATATTCTTTTAAAGAAACATTGTTTTAAATAAAACTTTTTTACAATTTAAAATGTAAATTATCCAGCCATGTTTAGTAATAGAAAAGAGTTTAGAAATTTAGTATTTAACTTTTTGATGTAAATTACAAGAATATTTGGTGGTTAAGATGATATTCCTATATTATAATATTAGGTTAATTAAACCCCAATATGCATAAATCGATATGCCACATTATTCATAATGAGTTTTGTGGCATTTTTTGCAATGCTAATAATATTTTTGCCTTTGGATCAATTTCTATTGAAAAACAAAATTTTCCAAAAAGAAAAATATAAAGTAAAACATATAGCTAATATAGTTACAAAACACGAAAACTACAAATGTGAAGTTAGCCCATTGATATTTGATACATTAATTGATAGGATTTTTATCAAAACTACTGACAAGATAGTGAAAAACCTACATCTAAGAGATAAAGATTTTTGGGTTAATGATAATTGTAATGGCTGCAGATTATGTGAAAAAATTTGCCCTGTTAATAACATACAATTTAATATTAATAAGCCAGTATGGAAACATAATTGCGAGCAGTGTGCAGCTTGTATTCAATACTGTCCAAAAGAAGCAATTCAATGGAAAACGAAAACTAAGAAAAGAAGAAGATATAGAAATCCTAATATAAGTATTAATGAACTTATATGGTGTTAGTATTAAGATTTATTTATAATATGACAGCATGTTGTCATATTTAGCAATTTATAATGATTATGGAGGTGTTGATTTTGAAATATGAATGGAGAAAAGAGGAAAAAGAGATCTATCTGCCAAGAGAAAAACCAGCTTTAGTTAAAATTCCTAAAGCAAAATATTTCTGTATTAAGGGAAAAGGGAATTCGAATAATGGGGATTTTTCTAATAGAATTGCTGTATTATACTCTCTTGCTTATGCAGTAAGAATGATGCCTAAAAGTGGTTTTATACCTAATGGATATTTTGAATATACTGTTTATCCGTTAGAAGGATTATGGGATATGACTGAAAGCGGTAAGAGTAGTAAGGTATTTAATAAAGATGAACTGATATATACAATAATGATAAAACAACCATATTTTGTAAACGAAGAAGTAACAGAGAAAGCCTTTGAAATTGTTAATAAGAAGAAGCCAGATAAATTATTAGAAGAAGTTTATTTTGATGAAATAGAAGATGGATTATCAGTTCAAATGCTACACATAGGTTCTTATGATGCTGAACCAGAAACTTTTAGTAAGATGAAAGACTATATTAACGAAAATAATTTGAAGATTAGAAGCTTAGTTCATAGAGAAATATATTTATCAGACGCTAGAAAAGTTGAAAGAGATAAATTAAAAACAGTATTAAGATATACGGTAACTAAATAATAAACTTAAATTTGTACAAGAGGTAAAATCAATAATTATTTATACAATAAAGGAGAAATACTATGGCATATAAATTGAAAGATATAACAATAAGAACAAATAATTCTGATGAGGGAATAAAAATGATTGATGAACTATGGGGGGATATTGTAAGTGGTAAATTACCTCTTCTTTTTGATAGTGAACATATACTTCAAAAAGATGCTTCTCCAATTTCAAAATATAGCAACTATTCTAGTGATGAAAGAGGGGATTATGACCTTACAATAATGAATGTAACACCTGATTTTTTTGAGAAAATGGAAATGAAAGTGAGAACAGGCCTATATAAAAAATATGATGAAAGAGATGAGGATGGGAAAATAGATGTGTGTGCAAAAAAAGCATGGGAAAAGGTATGGAGTGAGCAAAAATTAGGAGATATAAAGAGGGCATTTTCGGAGGATTATGAAATCACTGTTCCTAGTGAATACGCAAAAGATGGAAATGCACATTGTTATTTATATATTTCTGTTCAGTAAAATAAAAAATAAGTTGAAATACATTTTAAAGCATTATATTATGAATTCAGGCACCGGTGTACATTATTAATAAAGAAGGTAAAGTATGGACATTAATATTGAAATGATACCAGAATATGAAATTGCTTATATAAGGAAAGTAGGTCCTTATGGTTTAGAAAATGTGCAAGTAATGGAAAAATTGAAAAGCTGGGCTGAAGAAAATAGCTTATTTAATGAAAGGTCAATAATCCTAGGAATAACTCAAGATAATCCTGAGATTACAGAACCTGCAGATTGCCGCTATGATGCATGTCTAGTTGTTTCTGATGAATTTGATTTTGAAAGTAAGAATATTAACATTGGAAAAACTATTGGTGGAAAATATTGTGTGTTTAAAATAAATCATACAGTAGATGCTATACAAAAAGCATGGCTTGAAATATTTTCGGAGTTATCAAAAAGAAATTATAAAATTGATGATAAAAGAAAGATTATTGAACGTTATACCATGCAAATGATAAGTAACCATTATTGCGAGATTTGTGTGCCTATATTATAAAAAAATATTCAGTGAATAAGCAGTCTATAAAGTTAGAAAATGCTGTATATAATATACATCTATCTGTAGTCAATAATGAAATACTTACCTAATATGCTATAATTAGTTTATTAAAATTTTATTTTGCATATAAAGGGGGATTAATTATGATAGTAAAAAGTGTAACAATTTATGTAAAACAAGGTCACATAGAAGAGTTTATTAAAGCAACTAAGGAAAATAAAAATAATTCATTGAAAGAAAAAGGAATTATATGCTTTGATTTTTTTCAATGCAAAGATGATTCAACTAGGTTTTTACTTTACGAAGGCTATAAATCAGAAGACGATGTGAACAAACATATGGAAACCGAACACTTTAAAAAATGGATAAATACAGTTGAACAGTTGTTTTCAGCTCCGAGAGATAAAGCTACATACATTCCTGTTCCTTAAATAGTAGAAACGTTAAATGTAGAATGGTTGCTCTATTTTGTATTAATAGATAAAAATTTATATTAAATATACTCCTAGGCATTGAGACGTAGTAAGAATAAATTAAGCTAAGATTTTCTTGAATTTAGAAAATCTTAGCTTTAAATATGTTACCTCAAATATCAATAGAATTCAAATCTATTTCAATATTATCATAAATATTAAACTGATTCTTATAACTAAAATAATATCATTAAAAATGCTTTTGTAATCATTTCATATACATATCCTTCTTAAAATTATAGGGTTTTATCACATAATATGGTAAAATTGAAATGTTTAATAAGAATTATAATTAAAGAAAGGAGAAAATATGACCGAAATTATAGTGATTTTTGCATTAACACTAATAACGCTTAGCGCCATATTCTTGGATATCACGAAAAAATTAAATTTGCTACATAAGATTTTAATGTATATATATTTTATATTTGCGCCACATATTGTTGCGTTAGGATATTTTTTAATCCAACATAGCAAATTTGGACAAGATAATGCTATATACAGATGGACTATTTTAACGGAGATAATTATTTTTATTCTATATATTTTTATAAAAATAAACATAATTCCAAATAATAAAAAGCAAATAGTAAACTTTAGATTAAGAATAATGTTAGGCGGAAGATGTCTTGTTTTATATGGATTATATACAGCATTTGTTCAAATTATTATATATTTAATAGGAAATACAATAATGCAAAGATTAGCAATTCCAGAACATATATTAGTAATTGATAGTATTATTGTTATGTTAAACATTATTATTTTAATTATCAATGGAATGCTAAGAATTTTATGTACTTCAAGAAGATTAAATATTGTAAAAAGACTTATAGTAGGCTTTTGGAGTCTTATTCCAATCGTAAATATTTTTGTGATGTTATATGCTTGTCACATTGCAGCAATAGAATATGATCATGAGTGTTATAAAGTAATTAATCATGAAGCGCGTGTTGATTCAGAAGTATGTAAAACAAAATATCCTCTTGTATTAGTTCATGGTGTAGGTTTTAGAGATTTAAAATATATTAATTACTGGGGCAGGATACCTAAAGAGTTAATTCGTAATGGAGCCACAGTTTATTATGGAAATCAGGAAGCTTGGGGAACAGTTGAGTATAATGCAGAAGATATAAAAAATAAAATATTAGGTATATTGAAAGAAACAGGATGTGAAAAGGTAAATATTATTGCACACTCAAAAGGTGGACTAGATTCACGTTATATGATTAGCAAATTAAAAATGGGAGATTACGTTGCATCATTAACTATGATATCATCTCCACACAGAGGATGTAAGTTTGTTGATCTTGCTTGCAAAATTCCTGATAGAATTTATAAATCCATTGCAAGATTTTTTGATAAGCGTTATAGATTTCTAGGTGATAAGAATCCTGACTTTTATACTGCAAGCAGACAGTTTTCAACGTATCATAGTAAAAAATTCAATGAAGAGGTAAAAGACGTAGATGGGGTGTATTATCAAAGTTACACATCTGTAGTTAGAAATATATTTAGTGATTATGTTGTTGTAATACCATATATTTTAGTAAAGTTAACAGAAGGTGAAAATGATGGTCTGGTATCTATTGAATCTGCTAAATGGGGAGAATTTAAAGGGGTATTGAGAAATAAACGAAGGCGTGGAATCTCTCATGGAGATATTATAGATCTAAGAAGAGATGACTATAAAGACTTTGATGTAATAGAAAAATATGTGGAAATTGTATCAGATCTTAAAAATAAGGGTTTTTAGGTAGTATTATAAAATTTATATGAAGCATTATAGCTTATAAATAAAGGATTAAAAATACTAAGGCAGGTTTAATTAACTTCGCTTAATATTTTTAATCCTTTATATTTTAAACATTTTTATTTTATCGCCTAAAACCAATATTTATTACTTCTTAAACGTGTCATTTTACAAGTATATTCTGATTCAAACTTTAAAATTTTGTATTATTAAAAAAATCTAAAAGCAGCAAATACTAATAATATTATTATAACTGGAATAGACAAAATAGATGCCATTATACGTCTACCAATTTTACTTCCAAAATTAATAGTGCTTCCTATACCATTTCTCTTATCAACAGATTCAGATGGATTATCTGGATTATAGTAGAAAACTCCAAGTTTCCAATGTCTAGGGTCATCATCTTTATTCACTAGAAATACATCTCCTTATATTTATATACAAATAGTTAATTTTATATTTTTTTAATTATATACCTTTAATTGTAAATATTCAAATGTCTAATGTATCTACATATAAATTTTGAATATTGATTTTGAAAACAGGATGCAAAGCTAAAAATATACTAATTTCATAGTGTATTTACCAAAAAGACTCTGTAGAGATTATTCTATAACTAATAATACTGTACAAGGTTTTAAAATTTTGATGAACAATTATTAATAGTCAAAAATGAGAGTATAGCACCAATACTAGGCGTTACTGTGAAATATAAGTATTCCGTATACTCTCATTATTTCTAATTCATTATTAAAATAAGTAATCGTTCTAAATCAAATATTCTGCTCGTATTAAACATTTCCTCAAGGTCATAAAGGGTTTTTTCTGAATTTTCAACTTCCTTAGAATACATATGCATTATGTCTATTTGATCATTTATATCAAAGTTATAATTATTATCAATCCAGCGTACTACATTTAACTCTTTAATAATGAGATAACTCATGACAGCTAGTGTAACTTTAGAGCATAATTCTTCATCAAAAATAGCTTTCATAAAATATTGGAATATAAAATATACCATTAAGTGTTCATATTCATAGGTTCTAGTTTTATAATATTCATTAAAAGCATCATATTGTTTTTTATAAAAAGTAACATTGTCTATTTTATAAAAACAGTCAATAGCATGATCTAGTATTTGTGGCCAGTTATCATTAATAGGATTGAGATTTTTATACACATTCATACATTTAAGCATATTTTTATACTTATAAGATTGTTTTGCTTTATACTTATCAAACTTATTAAGAAGCTCTTTCTTATAAGATCCGCTAGAATATCTATTTACTATATTTTTAATTTTTGATAGTTCATTTTTATTTATTTCTTCTTGAATATCATGAGCAAAATTAATTACTAATGCAATCCTATGATTTAAATCTATAGATCGGTCTTGTAGAATATCTAAGGCCATTTTCCTAGCTGATATTAGCTGCATGGAAATATCAAAATTTATATCATCATATGGGTTTTCCTCTTCATAATCGTCTGAAACTTCAAAAGTAATTGGCTTAGGACCTTGAAGAATTAATCTTGCAGCCTCAGGACAGGACAAAGATACCCCCATCTCACGTAAATTACTGTATTCCTCTATTAACCTTGGGTATGTCTTGCATGTATAACATAAGCTTTTTTCTCCAAGTTCAGTATAGATATCACAAAGGTTATTTTTATTTAAAAACGGGCAGTTATTATTTTGTAATACAAAACCAGGCTCTCCATCTTCATATAATATTAAATTTGATCTTAATCTTTCACCAAATTCACCACTTACATTGTTATAATTCTTATATGTTTCATCATCAATTATAATTTCCCACCCAGCACAACAAGTATCAGTACATTTTGAAGCGATGCATTTAAAATCTTTATAATAATGGGGTACTATTGTTTTCATGTAAATTACCTCTTATGTTTATTAATTAGGGCATATAGAAGAAAATAGACACATATAAAAAGAGTAGCTATGATACAATACGGAACTTTTCTGATATAAGAACATCCCATAGTGTCATTGACTTGTTATTTACTTGAATATGCCCGAGTTCCATTATAATATACCACTTAATTGAGTATTGAGAAAAGTATTTTAATGAGAGAACAATGTTTTGTGGAATAATACTTGTTTGATTATATGGATAATTTTTTAACTGCAAAGAATAAAAGGATAAATGAAATTACTTTTGATTTTCATAAAATGTCCCTTAGAGATAAAATAGTGGAGAGTGCAGTATTTTTGAATAATGATTGATATTTAGAGAAGTATTGTATTGTGGGTTAGCTACATATTAGGAAAATTATTGCATTTTTATATGCAAAAGGTCTCCTTTTATCTAGCAGATTATTTTTATATAATAATAATATAAGAAATAGGAGAGTGGAGTTCAGATGAGATTTAGTCAGATAATGAGTGACTTCATAGACAATGAAGATTACTGTTCAATTGAATATTTTATTCATAAATACAAAGTATCTAAAAGAACAATTCAAAGTGACATTTCATATCTCATGAGAATTTCGGCAAGCAAAGGATTTGAAATACATACAAAAAGGGGAGTGGGGTATTTATTAGAGGTTAAAGACGATGAATTATTCGAGAAATTTCTTAAAACTTTAGATGAAAACATTGTTTTTAAGATAAAAGAAAGACCATCTCAAATACTGGCATTTTTATCAGTCCAAAATGAATACATTTCAATGGATAAAGTTGCAGACACTTTTCAAGTTTCTAAAACACTGATCAAGCATGATGTTAAAGAGGTAGAGGAACTAGCTAAAGGTTATCATCTGGCTTTGGAAAAAAAGAGCCATCATGGAATAAGAATAGTTTCTTCAGATAGAAATCTTAAAAAATACTTATGCCAGGAATATCAAACTAAAAACGTATTTGTTAGAATGGCAGTTGACGGTGTTGTAATGGACTTTTCACATGTTGAGTCCCAATTGATAAGACAGATGAACAAAGAAAAATTAAATATTAATTATAATGAGCTATTAAATATGATAGTTTATCTAAAGTCCATGATATATATTTCACTAAAAGGAAATAAACAACCTGTCCAAGATTATGAATTTCATGAATCTAATCCTATTGAAAAAATTGTTGAATCATTAATTCATACAATGGAAAAGAAATATAAGGTATGCTTTGATAAGGATAGCGTTGAGGAATTGATAGAAGTTATGCAGAAAAATATCCATAGGAAAGATACCTATGTTTCTTTCACTGACAATTTGATTGATGATATAGAAGTTTTTTTGAAAAAAACAGATGAAACTTATGATACTCATTTTTTTGAAGATCAGGACTTGAAACGGCTTTTACTTTCGCATATATCCTTATTAGTAGACAGGCTTCACAATAAAATTTCATATAAAAATGCTCTGGCAAATGAGCTAAGTATCACATATCCCATGATATTTAATATAGCAATACAATTTTGTGATATTCTCCATGAAAAATATAATGTAGAATTTACCTTTGATGAGATAGGGTTTGTAGCTATGCATTTTGCAGCACATATGGTAAAGGAGAAACAGCTAAAGCTTCAATCTTACAATAAAATCTGCGTAGTATGCTCTTCTGGCGGTGGAAGCGCATATATGATTAAAATGCAGCTTGAATCCGTATTCCCAAAGGCAGAAGTCAAAACCTTCTCTTTTTTGCAGCAGGATGAGATGATCAGCTATAAACCAGATATTATTTTTACAGTTATACCAATATCTTATGATGCCCACATACCTATCATTTATATAAAAGAGCTCTTGGATGACAAAGATCTATATAGAATTAGGCAGATTCTTGAGTGTGATGATTATGATGCCTATACATTCATAAATGAAAATCCAATATACTATTCCTATTTCTCAAAAGAATTTTTCAATATAGCAGAAGATGATGATTATGAACATCTTATTAGAGATATGGCAGAAGACATTGAAAAGAAAGAATATGGCAAGGAAGAATATGCAGACTTAGTTATGGAACGGGAGGCATTTGCAAGTACCGTTTATTTAAACGGCGTATGCATACCTCATCCAATTGAAACAGATGCTTTAAGAAATGTAATATCAGTCAGTATATTAAAGAAGCCTTTTCTATGGCGGGAAAAAGAAGTAAGGATTGTTTTTATGATTTGTTTAAAAAAGGAACAGGTAGAAGTCTATAAAGATATTACTAAAAAGTTATATCAGCTTATGCAGGAGCCAAAATACTTGGAAAGAGTGATTCGTGTTAGATCTTTTGAAGAGCTTATGGCGGTGATGAAAGAGATGGGAGGTGCTAATTATGAATGATATTTTATTAAAAGCATTAAGTGATGCGGATAGTATAGCTTCAAATGAAAATGAAGTCAGGAAAATTTTATACAAGGAACTTGAAAAATATAGTGATGAGGTTTTTTGCGATAATATCGGAAGCGTTATATTTTATAAAAAAGGGAAAGGTGAGAAGCCACTGAAAATTATGTTCTGTGCCCATATGGATGAAGTGGGCTTTATAGTCCGCAGTATTTCTGATATCGGTTTTATCTATCTTATGGCTGTCGGCGGGGTGCAGGATAAAAGCAAAGAAATGCAGGTAGTTAGGTTAACAACCTTTACTGGCAAAAAAATAGAGGGACTGTTAAATGTTACGAAAGATAGTGAAGGAAATGTAAAAGATATGTACGTTGACATTGGATGCGACACTTTTGATGAAGTTAAATCATTGGGTGTAGAGATAGGAAATATGGTTTGCTTCGCAAGTGGTGCTAGACAATTATCAAATGAAAAGGTTTATATGGGAAAAGCAATGGATGACAGGGCTGGCTGCTATGTTATTGCCGAGGTCATGAAGAAGATGAAAGATGATTTGGAAAACGATATTTATTTCGTTGGCACAAGCAGTGAGGAAGTAGGAATCCGAGGAGGGAAAACTTCAACCTATATAATCAATCCAGACATAGTATTTGCTTTAGATGTAGCAAATAATCCAGAACTTACAAAAAATTATACAAATCATCGTCTTATTGGAAAGGGACCAATGATTGTGCATTATGATAAGACAATGTCCCCGAATATAAAGCTCCTAAGGTATGTCATGAATATGGCGGATGAAAAAGGAATTCCATATCAATGCGATATGTTTAGCGGAGGAGGAACTGATGCTGGAAATGCCCATTTAGATCGAGGAGGAAAACTATCATTGGTCTTAGGAATACCATTAAGATATTGCCATGGCGCATATTCTTTTGTCCATAGTGATGATTTGGAAAATTTAATTAAACTTGTATATGAGCTGTGTTATCGTTTAAAACATGAAAATTACGAAAAATTTATGGATTTTTTAGGAGGATATGAAAATGACTGAAGTAGAACAAAGCATTATTATGGAGATGATTTCTTCCGCAGGTGAAAGTAAGGTAAAATCTTTTGAAGCATTAAAAAAGGTAAAGACAAGAGAGTATGATGAGGCTCGTAAATTATTAAATGAAGCCAGAGAGGCAGATTTGGCTGCTCATCAAATTCAAACAAAGATTATAACTGCTGAATTGTCAAATATCGAAAATAAACCTGAAGTTGGGTTATTAATGGTACATGCACAAGACCATTATATGACTGCTCAATTAGCCAGAGATCTAATTGAGGCGTTAATAAATGTATTTGAAGAAAGGGAGGAAAAATAAAATGAAAATTGTATTATGCTGTGCAGGAGGTTTTTCAACAACTATGCTTATGGATAGTATGAAAAACACCATTAAAAAAAGTGAAAAACTTAAAGAGGAGGACTTTATATTCACTGCAATTCCTGTAGATGTTCTTGAAAGTGAAGTAGAAGGGTGTGATGCGGTTGTTGTAGGACCACAAATTGCACATAAGTTGGATTATATTAAATCAATTATTGATCCACATGAGATTCCTTATGTTGTTGTAGATAAGGAGACTTATGGCAAGATGGATGGAGCAACAGTATTAAAAAAAGTTCTTATAGAACGTAAAAAAGCTGATATGAAAAAAATAAAGTAAGGAGGTTGAATAATGTTTAACAAGTTTGAAGCTTTTATGAGCAAGTACTTAGCGCCACTTGCTAACAAGATGGATAAAGAAATTCATTTAAGTGCCATTAAAAAAGCCATGGTAGCTTTAATGCCTTTGTTAATTATTGGTAGTTTTTGTTTGATTCCAGAAGCCATCCCTAATATGATTGGTGAGAATAATCCAATATCTCAATGGATATTAGCTAATATTGATATTATTTATATTCCTTACAACGTAGGTATGGCACTGATGGCCTTATACGCTACAGCTTTTATGGCCTATCATCTTGCCAATTCCTACAAGCTGGATGTACCAGGGTGTATTAGTATGGCGGTTATTTCTTTCCTTATGATGACTGTTGATTATACAAAAGATGGTGGAATTATAACTAAATATTTAGGACCAAAAGGTCTGTTTGCAGCAATGTTTGCAGCAATTATTGCAGTGGAATTATATCGCTGGTGTAAAAAGAAGAAATTCACAATTAAAATGCCTGATTCAGTACCAGATTTTGTTTCAAGATCTTTTGAAATGATTCCAATATCAATTATTATTATTGGTTTCTTCTTAATTATACGTATTGTGTGTGTGAATGTGTTTAATATTATGCCGCCATTGATTTTTACAAGCATATTTGCACCATTAGTAGGGTCTATGGACAATCCGTTGTCTTATACATTCTTAAAGATGTTGCAATGTTTATTATTCTTCTTTGGAATTCATCCTTCTGTATTGAGCCCAATTACAACTCCAATTTCTACTCAATTCTTAGCAGAAAATATAGCTAACTATAAAGCTGGATTAGCCATGACCCATTTCTTCGCCCCAGGTCCAGAGTCTGCATTTGGTAACTTTACAGGAACAGGTATAACATTTGGTCTAGTATTCTGGTGCTTATTATCTAAATCAAAGGCCTTAAAGCAGATAGGACGTGTTGCATTAATTCCTGCGTTATTTGGAATAAACGAACCAATATTATTTGGTGCTCCAATTGTATTAAATCCTATATTTTTTATTCCATACGTTATTTGCGGTGGAATTATAGGGACTATCCCTGGTTGGATGATGAAATTTGGAATGTTAAGCTGTTCATTCTTTACACCTCCTTATGTGGGTGTTTTCTTAGAGGGATATCTTACTAATATGGATCCAATGTCCATTGTTGCTAATGGAATTCAATTAATCTTATCACTTGTTGTATGGTATCCATTTTTTAAGATATATGAAAAACGTTATCAACAAAAGGAAAAGGAAAATGATAAGAATAACATGTCTAAAGAAGATGAAGAAATCTTAAAGGATCTCGATTTGGACTTCTAAAAAGAAGGAGCTGTAGCACAAAGAATAAGGCACAATCAAAAAAATAACAAGTCAATTTGCTAGCCTATTTTCCATAATACTGCGTCGTCAAATTGCCCTAATAGGCCTGCTATGAGACCAATTTATCTCCTTGTCTGATGAAAAATATTCACAGCAACTTTAGACTTGTTATTTATTTTCATGTGCCTAAAATCACGATATATTGGATTAGATTTTTAAATCTTAAGACAACATATTGTAGTTAAATTTCTTAATGTGACAGCTCCTCATTTTTAAGGATGGTGATAATATGGCTAAAAGGATAGAAAAAATACATGAGTTCATGAATGATAATAATATTGATGCTCTGCTTATTAAAAGCAAAACTATGAAAAAATGGTTATCGACTATGACAGGCAGCGGATGCAATGTCTTAATCACTAAAAATAAAGGGTTCCTTATATTAGATGGGAGATATTTGACTGAGGCTAAAGAAAAAGAACATGATCTTGAAATCATTCTTCACTCATCTCATGGAATGGGATGTAATTATCTATCGGCAGCTCAAGATATATTGAAGAAAGAACATTGCCACAATTTAGGGGTTGAAGCTTCTCAGATGTTAGTTAAAGAATACAGAGATGTTGAAAAGATTGGTGTTCCGATTATTCTGCTAGATGAAGAAATAGACAATTTACGTATTGTTAAACAGCAGGAAGAAATAGATATCATGCAAGAGGCAGTTGATATAACAGACGATATTTATAAAAAAGTGCTCGCAAATATTCATGTAGGAATGGCAGAGTATGAAATAAGCGCTTTGGTCCAATATTATTCAATTGCACAAGGAGCGCAGCAAATGTCTTTTGATACAATTGTAGCAACTGGGGAGAGAACTGCTTTTCCACATGGCAGGCCAACTGGACGCAGAGTCAAGGCTCATGAACCAATTATGATTGATTTTGGGATTCAATATAAAAATTATCAGTCAGATATGACGCGCATGTGCTTTATCGGAGAGCCTGAACCTAAGATTAAAGAAATTTACGATATAGTTTTGAAAGCACAGCTGGTAGGATTGAACGCTATTAATGCGGGAGTTATTACTAGTGATGTGGATAAGGCTGCCAGGGATGTTACTACGAAAAATGGATATGGGCAGTATTTCAATCATGGCCTGGGTCACGGACTTGGAATCGGTGATGGCTGTGAATTGCCAATTTTGAATTCTACAAGTAAGACCATTTTAAAGGAACATATGATGATGTCCTGTGAGCCTGGAATCTATGTACCGAATATCGGGGGCGTTCGTATTGAAGATGATGTGGTTATCATTGATGGCAGAGGTGTTCCACTAAATAAAACTACAAAGGATTATATAATTTTGGAGGTGAAATAAATGAAATATAATTTTGATGAGGTTCATAATCGCTTGGGAACTTATTCTACACAATGGGATTATATTGAAGATCGCTTTCATAAGAAAGATTTAATACCATTTTCAATTTCAGATACCGATTTTATTATTCCAAAACCAATTACTGAAAAAATTCTTCAAGTTGCCAGCCATCAGATATATGGATATACCAGGTGGAATCATCATGATTTCAAATCCTCTATAACAGAACATTATAAGAGAAGATTTAATACATGTATTGAAGAAGATTGGATCTTATATAGTACAAGTGTTATGTATTCAGTATCATTATTAATCAGGCTGTTAAGTTCTCCAAAAGATAAGATTTTGACATTTAATCCTATGTATGATTCGTTTTTTACAGTTATAGAGGATAATGATCGCATATTGGTATCAAATGATTTAATTCATAAAGACGGTGTATTTGAAATTGATTTTGATTTGTTTGAGAAACAGGTACAGGACTGCAGAATATTGCTTTTATGCTCTCCACATAATCCAACAGGTATGATATGGTCAAAAGATGATATGAAGCGCATGATATTATTGTGTAAAAAATATAATACAAAGATAATTTCGGATGAGATACATATGGATATACAGATTGGACAAAAGAAACAAATACCGCTTTTATCTCATATCTATGATTATGATGAGTTATATACAGCATCTTCTTCCAGTAAAATATTTAATACTCCTGGTTTGATTGGTTCATATGTGATAATACCAAATGAGACGGTGAGAAATGATTTTTTATATCATACTAGGAAGAGAGATTTTTTGAATTCTGCAAGTATATTTGGAATGTATGCCACAATGGTAGGGTATATGCAATGCGATGATTATATCGATGAGTTAAATGACTATATTCGTGGTAATATGAAGCTGGTGGAGGACTTTATTAAGAGTGAGCTGCCAGACTTCAAATTTAAAAAACCAGATGCCACTTATTTGGCATGGATAGATGGAAGGGGAGTTCCATTCACATCTGAACAGATTCAGGATGCGCTAGTAAATGTGGGTGGAGTTGCTATTATGAAGGGCGAAACCTATGGGAAGAATGGTGCAAAATATTTGAGGATGAATTTAGGATGTAGTCGCTCAAAGGTTGAAGATGGGGTAAAGCGATTTAAAAAAGCCATGGATTATTTGTATTCAAAATAGGAGGAATGTTTTATGCATAAATCATGGAGAAAAGTAACATCATGGGTGGATAGGAAGCCGTCTAATGTGAGCATATCAAAACGGCTACTGGCTTACATCATAGATTGGTGTTTGGGAGGAATTATCTCAGGATTCCCTGCGGTCTTAATTTATAGAGCGGTGACAAAGAAAGGAGATATGTTTAGCAATCTCTATGTGTTTGCGAGTCTGGGATATTCAAACGGATGGGCATATTTAGCTGGTGGCCTATGTTTTATTGTAGCTCTAATTTATTATGTATATATCCCTTATAAAAAGTACCATGGTCAGACAATTGGAAAGCATTTTGTTAAGATTAAAATCGTAAAAACGGATTATTCAGAAGTAGATTTAAAAACCCTTTTAATAAGACAAATTGTAGGGATCATGGTGATAGAGGGAGCTGCAATTGTTATAACAAGTTATTTAATACAGCTACTTACTCTTGTGACCGGTTTTTATTTTGAATACTATCTTGGAATAGCAGCCAGAATTTTAACAATTGTGTCCGGAATCTTGGTTTTAAGTACGCTATCACATAGGGCTATTCATGATTATATTTCTGGAACAACGGTTGTATCAGAAAACGATTAGTATGTTTATGCTATTAATCTTTATCAAGTGAAACTTGATTCAGGTGAGGGGAAATATCAAGCTGAATCTTAGTTGAACTTATCTAGACATCATATGATGCACTTTTGGCAGCAGATCTTCTTTGAAAAGAAATATTAGGTTAAAAATGGAGATACAGAGGATATAATAAATTTATGAGAGTTTATGTGTAGTAAGCTCTCTTTTTTAGCAGTAAAATGTACAGAATTTATATTAAGTATCAAAATTATTAAAAATATTGGAATATGAAATACAACATTAAATGTTTATATTTAAGAAGAAAGCTATTCTAATTTGGGTACATGCAGCATACATGTAAGAATCAGTATTATTTAGAACATAACTGTTTTCATGTTAAATATATGGGAAATATTCCTTAGTTTGCTAGATAATGATATACTGAGAATAAGCGAGATGATGAGTAAAAATTTATCTTATAGCTAGCATCCGTAATACTCTCCAATATATGAAGATCCTCTTCCTTGCGTCAGATTAGGAAGTGATTCACACTAAATCAATTTTTGATGAGGTTAACTCATGAATGAGTTAACTAAGTGACCAAATTGTAAATTTGGACTTTCACTTATCTGCTTAAGTGTGAGATAACGGCTGCATGCTCCTGGATAAGTTCAACTAAATTCAGATGGAGTTTACCATAAAGGGGCACCAAGAAAACTCCACATGAAAAGTTTCACTTTATGAACATAGAGTTAGGGGGAGAGAAATGAGTATAACTGAAATATCAGTAAAAAGACCAGCAGCCATGTGGATGGCAGTAATCTTATTTATTGGACTTGGAATCATGGGTTATAAAAGCATGGGGGCAGATTTAATGCCATCTATGAATATTCCTGTTATATCAATAATGACAACTTATAATGGTGCTAGTGCAGAAGATATTAAGAAAGATATTGTAAAACCAATTGAAGATGCAGTTTCTGGAATAAGCGGTGTTGATGTTTTAAATTCAACTTCTGGAGAAGGCTATGGTACTGTTACAATAACCTTTAAAATGAGTGCAAATATAAATACCGCATATTTAGATGTCCAAAAGGCAGTTGAACTTGCCTCTGCAAGACTTCCTAAAGCCGCAGATAAGCCTATTTTATATAAAATGGATATGAGTTCCATACCTATGATGATAGTTTCAATAAATGGGGATGCCAGTTATGAGGAACTTTATAATCAATCTGATATCTTAAAGCAAAGATTAGAAAAAGTACCTGGGGTGGGAAGTATTTCATTGCTAGGTGCTGATAAGAAGCAATTGATGATAAAAATTGATAAAGCAACTATGGAGTATTATGGAGTGAACATTGATACTTTAATGGGCACACTGCAGGCGTCCAACGTTAATGTACCAGCTGGAGATATTAAACAAGAAGGCTTGGATCAATCTGTTAGAATTATTGGGCAGTTTAGTAGCGTTGATGCAGTTAGAAATCTATTAATACCAACAGGTAATGGAGTGACAATTCGCCTTGGTGATATTGCAAAAGTTGACTTAGAAGTTCCAGATCCTACCGTAGTAACAAGATTTGGTGGTAATAAGACTATAGCAATGATGCTAGGAAAGCAAAGTGATTCAAACGTAGTAGACGTTGCTGATTCTGTAAAAAAGGAATTAGAAGATGTAAAAAAGACACTTCCAAAAGGAACGGAAGTAAATATTTTAATGGATACTACTACGTTTATTAATTCTTCACTTACTCAAATAAAACATAATCTTGCAGAAGGTATCATAACTACTGCATTTGTACTTTATTTATTCTTCCGTAGTTTCCGTTCTTCACTAGTAGTTTTAATTGCAATTCCAACATCGCTGGTTGCTACATTTTTTATGATGTATCAGATGCACTTTACCTTAAACATGCTGTCTTTGATGGGCTTATCTCTTGTTGTAGGTACCCTGGTGGATGATTCTATAGTTGTTATAGAAAATATACAGCGGCATATGGATATGGGGAAAAATCCTATAGCTGCAGCCATTGAAGGACGTAAGGAAGTAGGAATGGCAGCAATAGCTATAACTTTATGCGATGTTGTCGTATTTGCCCCTGTTTCACTTGTGTCAGGTTTAGTTGGGCAGATGTTTAGAGAATTTGGACTTACAATAGTTGCAGCTACAATGTTTTCTCTAATTGTATCTTTTACAATTACACCAATGCTTTCTTCAAGGCTATTAAAAAATGAAAGCCTTAAAGAGGTGTTAGTAAAAAAAGAAAAATCTAAATTTTTAAGTAAAATAAATTTTAAATTTATTAAAATAATAAGTTCTAAATTCAGTAGAATAAATGCTAAAACAGAAGGCTCTTTTGAAAAACTAGTAGAAACCTATAGAAAAGCTTTAATATGGTCTTTAGATAATAGGAAAAAAGTTTTAGCTATAGTTGTTGCAGGAGTTGTGTTTAGTGTCATGCTTATTCCAATGGGGGCAATAAAGTCAGAGTTTATACCTATGGCGGATCAGAGTTCTCTTCAAATTAATGTGAAGCTTGCACCGGGATCAACTTTAAAACAAACGGATGAAAAGGTCTCTGAACTAGAAAAATATTTGCAAGAAACAAAAGAAGTAAAAAATTATTTTTCGCTTATTGGACATGATGGAGAAGCAACTGCAGATAAATCCATTGCTCAGATTTTCATTAACCTAGTTCCTAAGGATGAACGTAAAAAAAGTCAAAGTGAACTTGCAAGTGAGATTCGCAGATTTGGTAAAAATATGTCTGGAGTAGATTTAAATGTAGCAGAGTCATCTTCGTCTGGTGGTAGTGGTAAGCCTGTATCAATTAAAATAAAAGGAAATGATTCAGATACTATAAGAGATTTATCCAATGAAGTTGAAAAGTTACTAAATACAGTACCAGGAATCACTGATATAAGTAATTCTACAAGTTCAAGAAGCAGTGAACTTAGGGTGAATATAGATAACCTTGCGGCTACTCAGTACAATATTTCTACTACAAATATAGGAAGTGTTGTTAGAATGGCTCTTGCAGGAACCAATGTTGGAGTATACAGATCAAAGAATGAGGAAAATGATATAACACTTAAATTTGAAAACGGACAAATAAAGAGTGCTGAAGATCTTAAGTCTTTGAAAATTACAAATTCCTTAGGGCAGCAAATTCCACTTAGTCAAGTTGCTTCTATTCAAAAAATAGATAGTGCCCCTTCTATATCTAGAGAAGATAAACAGGATATGGTTACTGTTGAAGCTAATATTCAAGGAAGGGTTCTTGGAGAAGTTACCGATGATATTAATGCTAAACTAAAGGCTCTTTCGGTTCCTGATGGATATAGTATAAGCTTTGGAGGAAATCAAAAACAGATGGCGGAAAGTTTTTCTTCTCTTGGACTTGCTTTATGTGCATCCTTAGCTCTTGTTTATATGATTTTAGTAGTGCTTTATGAGTCCTTCTTAACTCCATTTATAAGAATGATGGCACTACCTTGTGCTATTATAGGAGCTTTTGGTTTACTGGCTCTAACTGGACAGACTTTAAATTTAATGTCAATAATTGGATTAATTATGTTAGAAGGATTAGCATCTAAAAATGGTACATTACTTATAGATTATACTAATACCCTTATGAAGAGAGGAATGAATTTAAGAGATGCTCTTATAGAATCTGGTGCTACTAGATTAAGACCGATAATCATGACAAGTGCTACCATGATTGTTTCTATGTTACCAGTTGCTTTATCCATGGGTGAAGGAACTGAAATGAAAAAGAGTATGGCTATAGTAATCATTGGAGGAATGGTTGCATCAACAATACTTTCACCAATTGTATTACCAATTATTTATACATTAATGGATGATTTAAAAGGAGTAGTATCTTTTAAAAAGAAGAAAAATCAAAACCTAGAGGGGGGCAGCACCTATGAAGTTTAAGGGTTTAAAGAAAAATAAAAAGCTTTTAATAATAGGGATAGTTTTAGTGATTATTGTGGCCATAATTATTTCTATCCTTGCCAAAAAGAAACCTGTAGAAGTAATGCAGGATGTTAAAAATGTAAAAACTCAAAAGATAACAACTGGAACTATTTCTACAATTGTAGAATATGCAAGTAACCTAAAGCCAGCAAAAGAGGTAATGGTTTTGCCGAAAGCAGGAGGAAGAGTTGCGACTGTGGATGTAAAGGTGGGATATAAAGTTAGTGTAGGTCAAACATTATTTACCTTGGATACAACAGATTATGCAGCACAACTTGAGCAGGCAGAGGCTGGAGTGAGTGCAGCTAGTGCTAACTTAGAAAGAACAAGCGACTCCGGGTTTACACAGCAATTATTGCAAGCGGAACAGTTGGTAGGAAAGTTACAAATCCAATATAATAGTGTAAAAGACAGTTATGACAGAGCACAAACTTTGTATTCAGCACAAGCAGTAGCTAAAAAGGATTTGGATGACGCAAAAGCTCAATATGATGCAATAGCTATAGACTTAAAAAATGCACAAGATAGCTTAGAGCTATTAAAGAGCAAGTCAGGGCCTCAAGCTACAAAAGCTGCTGAAGCACAGCTTGAACAAGCACAAGCAGGAGTGAGTGCCGTGCAAAATCAAATAAGTAACGCTACCGTTACTGCACCAATAGATGGAGTTGTGTCAGAAAAAGCTGTAGAAGTAGGACAACTTGCAAGTGCGCAATCAGGATCAGTTACTCTTATAGATTATAATAGTCTAAGTGCAGAAATAAATGTTCCTGATAAGATGCTTGAGAAAATTAAAGTAGGTCTATCTGTACCAGTTACTATAAATGCATTACCAGATTCAAAAATAGTTGGAGTAATAGATAATATCAGCCCAAATACAAGTTCTAAAAATAATTTCTACATTGTGAAGGTTAAAATTGATAATACTAATAACAATATACAGGCAGGTATGTTTGCTAAAATATCATTACCAGCTGAAAATAAGGACAACATCCTGATGGTTCCAAATGAAACAATCAAAATGGAGAATGGTGTAAATTATCTTTATGCAGTTGATAATGGCGTGGTTAAAAAGATATCAGTTGAAACAGGAATTTCAAATGAAAAATTTACAGAAGTAACAGGCAAAGTGCAAGATGGCATAGATGTCATTACTGAAGGCCAAAATTTATTAAGTGATGGAGAAAAGGTAAATATAGTACAATAGGAAAATGTGAATTTAATCAAAGATAGTTATAAAAATGAAAAGAGGTTATGTAGGATGCTGATATATTAATAAGGATAAACTTATGAATTTCTTTTCTTATGTTTGTAAACTGAGAGTTTTTTGTATTATATTTTAAATATAAGTTATGTTTTTTTATGATTCCAAGATTTTTTATAAAAATTTTTATTTTTTTGCAACACTTCTCTAAGTTGGATTGTATTACTAATATAAAGGCAATCAAAAAAATAACTAGTCCATCTGCCAGTCTATATTCAATCATGCTTTTTAGGCAGATAACACTAATATGTCCGGTCCACTATGAGTGATATCCGCTTTCTTGGCGAATGATATACCATGGCAATTTTGGACTTGTTATTTTCTTTCAAGTGCCTAAAATGAAAAATTAAGATGCAAGCACATAAAAATAAATACAATATTAGATTGTGGGAGCTTAGAAGGAGAAGATAAGATTATGAAAAAATTAATGATAGGTTTATTAACAGCAGTAACAATTGTGGGGATGTCAGCTCAAGCATTTGCAGCAGATGATATATCAAGACACAAATCTAATCCAGCGAATATTATTGATGATACTGTTCCAATATCAAACTATGCACCTAAGGATGTTGACATCAACAAGGTAGCAATATGTGGAAAAAATATTGAAATTGGAAGAAACGGAGTTTCAATATATAAGGGAAAAATTATGGTTCCGCTAAAATTTACGGCAGAGAGTCTTGGGTTTAAAGTTGAGCCAGATAAGGATAATAAAGTTATAAGCTTAGATAATGGTACAATTAAGACAAATGTTTATGTGGGACAAGATAGTTATTATTACTCAAGCAGCAAAGCAATAGGATTAACTATGATGCATGAATTAGGTGCAGAACCTATAATAGAGGATAATATGGTGTATGTTCCAATTAATTTTTATAATTTTCTATTCAGTAATCAAAAAACAGTAGGAAGCTTTTTTGTAAGAGATAAAGATGGACAATGGATTTATTCAGCTAATGGGGAGTTAGCAGTAGGATGGAAATTAATAAATAATAAGTGGTATTTCATGAATAATAATGGCATAATGCAAAGAGGATGGGTTCAAACTAATGGCAATTGGTACTATTTATTAAATAATGGAGAAATGGCTGCAGGCACAGTAACCCCAGATGGATATAAAGTAGATGAAAATGGAAAATGGGATGGTAAACCAGCTGCTACTGTAGTAAATAAACCTGAAGATGCAGATGATATAATAAGTCCTATTGAGAGATTTGATACTATAGACGAAGCACAAAAAGCATTAAAATTTAAGATTACAGTGCCAAAAGAATTATTAGGTAAATACAATATAAAATATATAAATACTATATCAAGAGATTTATTTCAAATATGCTATGTAAACAAACAAAATGACATCATATTTAGAATGGGACAAGGAACTTATGATATAAGTGGTGATTATAACAACTACAAAATCAATAATACTGTAAATATAAACGGAATCAATGTAAAAGTAAAAGGAGATGACAATCTTATTAAAGTTGCCGTTTGGAGCGTAAATAATATGTCATATTCTATCTCACTAAATGATGGTATGAAACAAGAGGATATTATTAATATTATAAAAAGTACTTTTTAGTTATACAGAAAATCAACACAAAGACCTAATTTGTGCCTCAAATGATAGAAATTCAATACATATTTCTTCATATGGATTGATGAAATTTTTACTGGAATGTTCGAAGAAGAAGGTTTTATCTATTTATGCATATGTCATAAACAAGTTTTAGAGATGCAATATCTAGGACAACCTCTATCTAAGGATATTTATTAAGATAAATTTCAAGTAACACCATAGCAAATATGTATCTGGTTTCTATCTAGAGGTACAAAACAGGTTTTGTAAAAAAATATAGATACATATTAACCAAGTTTTTGATTATATATTCTAGCAAATAATTTTTATTACATATTATTACAACAATTACAATTTAATAAATTAAGTTAATTAAAACTTGTATTAGAAAGAGATTTAAATAACAAGTAACATAAGTAGAGACATGAATAATAAGGAAGAGTTAATTTTGGGACTATGGATAAACAGTTTGAAATATAGATTTAAGCAATACTATAACGTTTCATATGGTATTTATTAGATAAAGATATTTAGTTGCTAAAATGGTGAAATCTACACCTTAGAATCTTCGGCGATATTTTCATAGCTTTTCGGAACAAAATATTTATGATTTCGGTAAGTTACCACATAAATTTAGTTTTAAAGTTGAATATCTACAATACATTGTTGTGCTACTGGATGGAAGGATGAGTTTTTTAATGAAAGATGTTTCATTGCGTACGGATGAAATTATTTCACAAGATTTAGATCATTATGGAGATATGCTGCTGAGGCTTGCATATTCATATATGAAAAATATATACGATGCAGAAGATGCTGTTCAAGATGTTTTTGTACAATTGCTTAAAAATATAGAGATATTTGAAAGCGACGATCACAAAAAGCATTGGCTTATTTGTGTTACCAGAAATATATGCAAAAATAAGTTGAAATCAGTATGGTTTAAAAAGCATGTAGAGTTAACTGATATGCCCTATTATGATGAATATAAAGATAACAATGTTTTAAATCAGGTTATGAAACTTCCACTGAAATATAGAGAAATTATTCATTTATATTATTATGAAGGCTATACTACGGTTGAAATATCAAATATAGTAAATAAGAAAGAAGCTACAGTAAGATCATTACTTAGCAGAGGAAGAAATATGTTAAAAATAGAGCTGAAGGAGGAGTATGATTTTGAGTAAGAAATATAAAGAAGAACTAAATAAAATAGTGATGAATGATGATATAAAAAAAAGAATACTCCAAAATGTTTTGGCTGAAAATAAAAATGATAACAATGAAGAAAAAGAAATAAAAGTTGAAACTACTATGCCAAAAGTAAAGAAATATAATGTTAAAAGAAATATGCAAATGGCGGCAGCCTGTGGTGCAATACTTATATGTTTAAGTGTAGCTAAAAGTTATCCTATGCTCTTCAAACATTCGTCTAATGATTTAGAACAGACTGAAGTGGAAGAAAATCATGAGGATAAGAATAATGACTTAAAATCTAGTGATGATAGTGAATTGATCTATAATAATGATAGTAAAGAAGCATCTGATAATGATCATAAAGAAGAGATAGCTGTAAATCAAAATAATAGAAATAATAATAAAAATGATAATAACTATAATAATGGCAGTAATCATGTGAACAAAAATACCAATAATGTCTCAAAAGCTGGACAGGAAAGAAAAGATAGCTCACAATCTAACTCAGGATCAGAGGAAAAGAAGAGGCAGACACCCGAGAATAAAAATAATGATAATAAAGCTACTGATAATAAGGCTATAGAAAATTCAAATACTTCTTCAAAAACAAATCATAACGATGATATTAATAATAAAGAAGAAAGAAATCCAACAAGCGTAGATCAAAAAACAGCTCCAGAAGATGTAAAAGAAAATAAAATATCAGAAGATAATACAGATGATAGTGTCTCTAGTACATCGGTTGTAATGGACAAAAATGTAGGTTATAGTCAAGAATATAAGACATTAGATGAAGCGGAAAAAGCATTGAATTTGAAAGTGAGTCAATTAAAAACATTGCCTACTGGATTTAAAGTAGAAAGTGTAAGTGTTATATCAAATGAACTGATACAAGTAGATTATAACAATGGTAATAGCAATATGGTTTTCAGAGCAGGTAAAAGCACTGATAATATAAGTGGAGATTATAATACCTACCAAGTCAAGACTACAGTAAAAGTAAATGGGATAGACGTAACTCTTCAAGGAAACAAAAATGAAGAGTATAACTTAGCAACATGGAAAGAGGATGATATATCATATTCAATTTCAACTGAAGATGGTATTAATGAAAAGACAATGTTAGATATGATAGTTTAACAACACTATTTTTTAAAGATTATGAAACCATGAGGTATCTTATAATGATACTTCATGGTTTTAATTTGCTTTGTAATGGACAACACTAATTTTTTTAGATATTTAGTGTTGTTATTTTTATAAAAAAATAAATTAGAACTGATTGTCGTTAATATTTAATTAGTATTCCATTTACATAATATGCTATAATTAGTTACATATGGTCGCTATTTTGATTAACTTAAAACGGAAAGACACTGGGGAATGGAGTGGTAAAGAGTGGCGAAGTTAATAATTCTAAGAGGCAATTCTGGAAGTGGTAAGACTACTACAGGAAAAGCTTTGCAGAAAAAATTCGGACAAAACACAATGCTAATTTCGCAAGATGTTGTTAGAAGGGACATCCTATTTGCAAAAGATGGATCCAATCAAAAAGTAGGTGAATTAATATTTGAACTTGTACTATATGGAAAGAGTCATTGTAATATAGTAATTTTAGAAGGAATTTTAAATTCAAAGTGGTATAAAAAATTATTTCAAGATTTATCAGATGAATTTAATAATCAAATCTTTGCATATTATTTTGATATACCATTTGAGGAAACTTTAAATCGTCATAAGCAAAAGTCCAATTCACATGAATTTGGAGAGAAAGAAATGAGAGAATGGTGGAACGAAAAAGATTTATCGGATGCTATTTCAGAAGTGTGCTTACATAAAGAATTAAGCTTAAATGAAATAGTTAATATAATCTATCGAGACGTTATAAAGTAAAGTAGAAATTAAAATTTATAGGAGTGATTGAAGAATGGAAGATTTTCCTGAGTTTATGAAAAGAGAAAAGAATAAAGTTCCATCGGAACAGCAGAATACGAGAGATATTGAAGGGTATTATTATAAATACTAAATTAAAGATTAAGGAGAGCAATATGGAACAAATATGGAAAAAGCTTTATAAAGAAGCTATGAATGTAATAAGTCCACATGAAATTTCAAGTACTATGTGGGTTGGAAGCGTTGCTTCAGCTGTGCTAACAAAAAAAGGAAATATTTATACAGGAATTTGTATTGATACAAATAGTTCATTAGGAATGTGCGCAGAGAGAAATGCTTTATCAACAATGCTCACACATGGAGAAAACGAAGTAGATAAAGTCGTTTCTGTTTATAAGGATGGTAAAGTTATACCTTCTTGTGGCGCATGCAGAGAATTTATGATGCATCTTGGAAAAGATTCAGATAACATTGAAATATTACTTGATAATCAAGGAAGGTCAGTAAAGCTAATTGACTTACTGCCAGAATATCCAAGATATAAATAGTTTTATGATATTTGAATTATAGATTCTAATTTAATGCTGAATATTATAAATAGTAATTTGTAGAGGAGAAAGAATAAAATGAACTATCCTATTCCTAGTCATATTAAAGAGTCTTTTCAATTAGCTGATTCCAATAACAGCGAATATAAAGTAAAAGGGAAATTAAAATGTTCTTGTGGTACTGAGAACTTTAATGTTTATCAAAGTAACAACAAAATGATTGTAAAGGCAACATGCCAAAAATGTAATAAAGAAATTAGTATTTTTGATGCCGGAAAGCATGGATGGAACGGTTTTGTATGTAAGTATGATTCTTTAGATAGAATCCAATTATTTAAGAAAGTAATTTGTGAAAAATGTAAAGAAGATGCTTTCGTAATATCAATGGAAATTTATTCGCAAGGAAAACAGGATTTTATCGACGAATGTGTCAGTAACGATGATTCTTTTTCAGAAGAAGATTGGGTTAATGGTTTTGAATGGATATGCATTTCGCTAAGTTGCGCAGAATGTAGTAATCATAGTGAGAATTGGATGGAACATGAGACGATGTAATATAATAGTTTTTGACAAATGGAGGTAAGAGATGATTTTCTTTGATATAGATGATACATTATTAGATCATAAAAGTTCTGAATTACTTGGGATAGAATAATTTTATGAAGAGTATAAGCATTACTTTAAGCTTGAAAAAATAAGAATACTATTTAGATAAAAGGGGGAAAAGAATGATAAAATTAGGAAATGTAATCATCATTTTAGCATTTATAGCCACTTTATTTTTTGCTGTTATTGCAATAATTAGAGGATATAAAGGGATGAAGATGAGTAAACGCTTTGATACATCAGATAAAAAAGTAAAAGTTAGTTATTGGTTACTTTCTGCTATACACATGTGGGTTGGCATTTTGATAACATTGTGTTATTTGATTGCAGGAGTATTCATTTTAAATAAATTATAGGAGAGGTGATATAATGGGATTTATAATTTTCTTTCCATTCTTTGCAGCTATAATTGGAATTATCATTGCTCTTATCTGTTTTATAGGAACAGGTTTGATAATTATCGGTGGCACAGGCATAGCGATGAATAAAATATACTTGAAACAGATGAAAACAAAAGACAGTACAGTAAATTTTTCATTTAATATAGGTTCAATAATTTTAGGAAGCATATTTATATTATTTCCTTTAGGATGTGTTTTATATGGTATTATTTTTTCATTAGCATCAAAATAAGCGTATAAGCAGTGTTTATATAATAAATATAATCAGTAGTAGACTTAATATAAAATATTCTATTGTTATATATGAAATTTAATGAGTGGCTGTAAGTTAAATATCTAGTCAATAGCGTGAAAAATTTTAAAAAGAGTAAATGTAAAGAGGAGTATATATGGACTTTCAAACTTGCTTTGATAAATCTTCATCTATTTTAATGGAGGGAGCTTTAGGAGAAAGATTAAAAAGAGAATTTAATATTATATTTGATGATAAGGTTGGGATGGCTGGTTTAGTTTATGATTCTGATTCAAGACAAGCCATGTGTAGTATTTATACAGAATATCTGAAAACTGCTGAAAAATATGAATTTCCCTTTATTGTAACAACACCTACAAGAAGAGCCAATAAAAATCGTGTCTTAGAATCTGAATTTACTGAAAAAATAATAGAAGATAATGTGAGATTCCTACAAAAAATAAGGAGTAATGCAAAAATAGATATGTTTGTAGGCGGTTTAATGGGATGTAAAGGAGATGCATATAAAGCTAGTGATGTCTTATCAATAGATGACGCACAGGAATTCCATTCATGGCAGGCAAATTTATTTAAAGAATCGGGAGTAGATTTTCTATTTGCTGGTATTATGCCTGCGTTGTCTGAAGCTACTGGAATGGCAAAGGCTATGGAAAGTACGGAATTGCCATATATAATTAGTTTTATGATTAGGGATGATGGGCGACTAATAGATGGAACTACCATTAATGATGCAATTTTACATATGGATAATGCTACAATTAAAAAGCCGATTTGCTATATGGTAAACTGTGTTCATCCAGTAATATTAAAAAAATCTTTATCTTATTCTTTCAATAAAACAAAATTAGTTAAAGAAAGATTTCATGGAATACAAGCAAACACTTCGCCATTATCCCCAGAAGAATTAGATAATTCTTCTGATTTGAAATTTTCTGATGGTGTTAGTCTTGCTGATGATATGATGGTGTTATATAAATATTTTGTTCCTAAAATTTTAGGAGGTTGTTGTGGAACTGATAATACTCATATAGAAGAAATAGCGAAAAGGTTAAAGGGTAAAGAAGTATGAAATCTGCTGCAATTAAATATTTAATAAAAAATCCATTGTTACATATGGGAATGATTGAGCCGATACGTAGAGATACGGCAGAAATTTTGTATGCTGAAATAGATGGGGTACTGATAAAAGAGCAAAAAAGTAATGCATATATGATATCTGTAGACAATTTTGAAAAAGGACAAGAACTAATAAATGGAATATCCAATTGCAATTTAATCGTTGTACATCAAAAATTTATAACCAATTATATATTAAGTAAGTTTGGGTTAAACGAAGAACTTGAATGTTTTCAAGCAGTATATATTGATAAAGCAAAGATCGATATAAAATCAGAGCTAGAACTAAGAGAATTAAAACAGAATCAAATAGAAATTATCTTAAGACATTATAATAAATTATCTAATAATGAAATTGAAAAACTGTTAAAAGGTAGGAATATATTTGGAGGATATAAGAACAACGTGCTCATAGGATTTATAGGAAATCATTTAGAAGGGAGCATAGGACTATTAGAGATATTTCCTGAATACAGACGTTTAGGATATGGAACAATACTTGAAAGTTATATGGTAAACAAAACACTTGAGAATGGTTTAGTACCATTTTCACAAGTTGAAGTAGAAAATAAAAAATCAATAGCTTTACAAAAGAAACTTGGATTTAAAATATCAAAAGATAAATTGTATTGGTTGTTTTAGTAAGTTTAATTATGCACGTAAATGAAGAGGGCGTCTAATATCTTCTGATTCAAAAATGGCAAATAAGTGTTAAATAATAATAAACATATAAGTTATATTTGGAGGGTAATTATGAAAAAATGGTATGATGAAGAGTACGAATGGGAAATTGAGGTGACAGGATTTCTTCGAAGTGACCACACAGAAAGGTATTGCCGAAATGGCGAGGAAGTTGGTGATAAGTATACTTGCACCTATGGTTGTCCTATAAATAAGGATGGACAAGGTATCTGTTCAAAAGTAATGATGATTATGTTCCCAATCATGGAGGCCGTCAGAAGTGGTGGAGATTTAGAGAATATTGGTGGAGATAGCAAGTATAGCAAAGATGTTGTATGCCCAGATGGCTGCGTTATATTTAGAATGACGGCTAAGAAACTTGAAAATGAGAATTTTTATAAAGGGAAGTTTTTCGATTAGCTAAATTTATATTGTGTTAAGTTTAAAAATAGTCCAAATATATAAATTTCAGTTTGGTAATCTGGAAAACAGGAGTTAAAATTTGAAATTTGTTCTATATATAGGGTGACAGAATGGAAAATGTACCGTTGAATACTGATTTTGTAAACATTTAATATTGAACATTATAAATAGTCATTTGGAGGTGAATTGATATGAATTTAAGATTGGCTAATTTAAATGATTTACCAAAACTCAAAGCTGTGTATGGAAACATAATTGATGATATGGACAGAAACAACATACCAATTTGGGACGAAATATATCCGTGTGAGTTTTTCAGCAAGGATATTGAAAATAATCGCCTTTATTTGCTAATTGAGAAAGATAATAATATAGTTGGCTCCTTTGCATTATGTGAATCAAATGCTGGAGAAAGTTGTGTAAAATGGGGGAATCCAAACTCTAAAGCATTATATATTGAACGTTTTGGAGTTAATGTTGATTATTCAAGACAAGGAATTGGCAGTATAATGCTTAAGCATGCCATTACACTAACTAAGCATATGAACGTTAAATATTTAAGACTTTTTGTTGTCAATATAAATAAACCAGCCATAAATTTATACCTAAAAAACGGATTTATGCAAGTAGATGGAATCTATGAAGAAATAATCGATGCAAACCTTACATTTCATGAATATGGATTTGAAATAGACTTATTAAGATAACACAAGTTTCAATTTCTCTAAGCAGGCAAAGCTAGACTATTATTATGTTATTAATAGATTTTCTTAAAAGGATTAGAATTATTATAGCTCTATTAGTGACATAATGCATTCATAAGTATTTTATTTCTAAAACTTATGGAGGTTGTTGTGAAACTTAAAATGTTCATATAGAAGAAATAGCGAAAAGATTAGATTTGCCGGATTAATTTTAAAATGGGAAAAAATAAGATATACGGCATACAAAGAATTTTCTATGAGGTATGAACAAAGAGACTTAGCTAAAGAACTTTTACTTCAAGGCATTTTTGAATATTATAAAGAATTAAAAGAAATCACAGAAAATGAAACAGGTTTCTATAATGATTTAAAACAAGAACTTAAAAATTATAATGGTTATCAAGCTAAGAGTATTTTTCTTCAGATAATATTAGAAGAAAATGATTTGGATGAACTAATTGAATATGTAATAGAGAATCCTACAAGTAGAGATAGTTATGCAGAAATTTTAATTGGTAAGTTTAAAGATGAAGTTATAGAAATTTATAAAAAATACATAATGTTTGAAGCAAGTCGTGCTACAAATAGAAGTCATTATAAAAATGTATGCAGAATAATTAAAAAATATAAAAAGATTGCAGGAAAGCAAAGTCAAATCCCAATAGTTAATGAATTAATAGCTTTATATAGAAAGAAACCAGCATTTTTAGATGAACTTAGTAGAATTAAATAAAGAATTAAGACAATATTTTTTCGTAAGATAAAATTAAAATATAAATAATAAAATTACCTCTTGACTTTAACCTTAACAGGAAGGTTTATACTATGATTGTCGATAGGAAGGAGAATTAATTGTGTACACAATTGGACAGTTTTCTAAAATTGGGAGAGTTTCAACTAAGACACTTCGTTATTATGATGAGATTAATCTGTTAAAACCTATGTATGTGGACAGAGATACTCAGTACAGATATTATGCATATGAACAGGTTTTAAAACTTCTTTCTATATCTGAATTAAAAGAATATGGATTGAAGTTAGAAGAAATTAAAGCCATTATGGATAAGGAAGATGCTGACTTGCTTAAAAAGTTTTTACAGGACAAAATTGCTGAGATTAATAAGGAAGTTCAAAACAGCTTGAAACTTAAGAATTCTATTGAACAAAAAATTAAGAAGATTGAGTTAGGAGGTAATATTATGGAAGCTAAGAAGGATTTAAAAGTTGAATTGAAGGACAGAAAGTCGTTAATTGTTATCAGCAGGAGAACAATAACAAGTATGAGCAATATAAGTAGTGTTATAGGAAAGGTATTTGAGGACATCTTCAGGATGAATCTTAAGCCATCGGGGCCAGTAATGACAATTTATCATGATAAGCAGGAATTTGATGTGGAAAATGCAGATTGTGAAGTTTGTGTTCCCGTAAATAGCAGGGTGAATACAGAGAAAAATGAAAATATAAAAGAACTTGCAGGAGGCCTGGTTGCATCCACAACTTTTATTGGGCCTTATTCAAGGCTTGGAGAAGCTTATGCTAAAGTTGTAAAATGGATTGAAGATAATGGCTATAAATATAATGGAGCACCCTTCGATATCTATTTGAATGGACCTCAAAGCGTTAAAAGTCCAGAAGAATTTGTTACTGAGGTTTGCTTTCCAATTAGTAAATAGAATCTACTTTGAATGTTATTCTATATAAAAAAATAAACATATTTGTAATCAATAAACAATTATAGTAAAATGTAGTATATTAGTGCAAAAACTTAAAAAGTTGATATATGTTTTTAATATCACATTATTCAAAACAATATATGAATAGTGTGATATTTTCTTGTTATGGAGGTATAACATGATCTTATAATAATTTTTATATTTACCATTCTAAGCACAATCTATATAGATAGATTAGTAAGCATTAAGTTTCGAGATGAAAGAAGATCTGTATGGAAAGCGATACATATAGTTGCTTATATAATAATATTTATTCCTTTGCTGTGTATAGCATACTTAGTATCTGACGGAAACTTAATTGAAATTGGAATATTGTTTCTTAGCATATTATTATATTTAAGCTTTAAAAATATAATACGACCGGGATTTAATTATATGGTATATCATAATTTAAACCTTGTTAAAAATAAAGAAATTTTTAAAGCTTCCATTAAACATTCTTTTAAAGGAACATAGTTTCAAATAAAACTTTTTTACAATTTAAAAATGAACGAAGTTAAGAATAAAAAAAGTTAACAATTTATAGGAAACATCGGGGCTCAGAGATGTTGAAAAGCTTTTGAGAAATAATATAATCTAAAAATTTAGAGGATTAAATATTTATTTTTGGTGTATTTAGCGATAAATATAAATGATCTAATTAATATTTGATGCAGTAAATAAAAAATGTACTACTAGAAAACATAATAGTATAACATTTACAAAACATGCTATAATTTACTTATAAACAAACATAATATTCATAGAGTATTAAATAGTGATTTAAGCAATTGAAATAAGGATAATAAATTAGAATTTATATGATACATTTAGGAGGATAATATGTTTCCAAGTAGAGAAGTGGCTGAAAAAGAATTAGAAATAGCAGGACAATTAAATCAAGGACCATGGACAGAGCATTCTATAAATGTTGGATTAGCAGCGCAAATGATTGCTGAAAAATGTAGTAATCTTAATCCAGACAAAGCTTATGTGTTAGGACTTCTTCATGATATAGGTAGAAGATACGGCATAAGTGCAAGAAGACATGGCATTGACGGATATAAATTTATGTTGGAAAAGGGTTGGGATGAAGTAGGAAGAATTTGTTTGACACATTCATTTCCGATTCCTGATTTTGATAAAGAAATAGGACAAAATGATATGAGTGATGAAGAAAGTGAATTTGTTAGAAAATATATTAATGATTTAACTTATGATGACTATGATAGATTATTAATTCTTTGTGATTCACTTGCTGACGCTCAAGGATTTTGTATGTTAGAAAAGCGATTTGTTAATACGACAAGACGCTATGGAACATTTCCATTTACAGTAGAACGTTGGAATGCAACATTTGAAATGAAAGAATATTTTGAAAAGCAGATGAATTGCTCCATATATGATATTCTTCCTAATATAAAAGAAACTACATTTATGGAGGCGCCATTATGGAAACCACCAGTAAAATAGAAATAGATAATATTCCAGCGATCTTATGGGGAGAACCTTCAGACAAAATATATATATTTGTTCATGGAAAAATGTCTAGCAAAGAAAGTGCACATGAGTTTTCACAGATAGCATCAGAAAGAGGATATCAGGTTCTAAGTTTTGATCTCCCAGAACATGGTGAAAGGAAAAATAAAAATTATCTATGCAATGTTTGGAATGGAGTACATGATCTCGAAAAAATTGGAGCATATGTACAAGAAAATTGGAAAGAAATAAACTTATTTGCGTGCAGTCTTGGCGCGTATTTCAGTTTGCACGCATATAAGAACCTTCCAATAAAGAAATGCATATTTCAATCACCAATTGTTGATATGGAGCATCTTATATGCAAAATGTTCAAATGGTTCAATGTTACAGAAGAGTTACTTAGAGAAAAAAAGGAGATATCTACTCCTATTGAAACCCTTTCATGGGATTATTACAGATATGTAAAAGAGCACCCAATTGATAAATGGAATATACCTACTGCAATTATTTATGGATCGGAAGATAATTTGCAAAGTCATGAGGTTATAGATAATTTTTCAAAAAAATTTAATAGTGATTTAACCGTATCAATTGGTAGTGAACATGACTTTCATACAGAGGAACAATCACAAGCTATCAAACAGTGGTTAAAAAAATACATCTAAAAGTAGGATGTGATTAAAGAATAAAAAGAGGTGACTTATGTTTTTTAGTAAAGATATTATGGATAAAAAGAATTTACTTAACGAATTGGATTCACTAGGATATTCAGATAGAGCAAATAGAATTGCAACATTAGGCCGAGATAATGAATCAAAACAATATTCAAAATTGCTTTATTCACTATTAGAAGGAGGCGCTTATGAAGCAAGCCTTGCATTAGTTGGAGCTGGTGTAATAAAGGAGTCTAAGATTATATTATTAGCATTAAAGCATCCTGCACCTAATATTAGAAATAAGGCGGTAGGGCTTTTAGCAAAATTAGCATCAGATAGCGATATTGAAGGTGAAATTGTAGATTTATCTTACGATTGCCGTCGCAAATTATTGCATAGTGTTACAGCCATAAATCGCCAAGGGGTGGCAGAAAAATTATTACCTTTTGTGTATTCAAAATGGGGAGCCAAAGAAGCGGCTATTTTATTACCAGCGTGTTCTGAAGAAACCGTTACTAAGTGGATTTCAGATATAGGATATGCAGTAGTTAATTGGTACAAATTGGCGGTTCGTCATTCGGATATAGTTTTAGAATATTTTAAGTCATCTTTAGAGAAAGCACCAACTGAGAAAAGGATTTATGTTTGGTATAGATTTGCATCTGCAATTGAAACATTATGTATATCAAAAGCAGATTTTATATTAGATTGTGCAATAAACCTAGGTCCAACGAATGTAATATATTTAGGATTAAAAAGAGAGTTAGGTACGTTAATTCGTATAAATCCTGATAAGGTATATATGTTACTGACTACAAATGAAACAAGAAAAGAACTGCTTTCCAATGGCGTACCAGCTAGTATTTTGAAAAGAAAAAATTATTTATCAAACAACCAATGGATTGGAATTGCAAAATTGCTAGCTGATAGTCCTTCACATATAGCAAAATTGCTTCATTATATGGCACCTTCAAATAGGAAAGAAATTTTTGAAGCTGTATACGAAGAAGATAAGCGCAGAGTACGAACTTTTTCAGAAGCTGTACTATATGAACTACCAAATGAATTACGTGATAAGGAAGCATCTAGGATGCTGGGTCTTCGAGAAATATATGATAACAAGGAAAGGACCATTATGATTACTGCATGTCGTCATATTGATACTTCAAGGAAGATTCTTCAAAAAGCGGCGCAATCATCAAGTGCAGATGAACGTACAAGAGCACTTGTACAGCTAATTAAGAGTACAGCATTATCAAGAAAAGGTGTAAATGATACATTAATGTTTTTAAGTCATATTAGAAATGATCAAGATCCTGTGCGAAATGCTACTTTTAGTGAACTTTCTAATTGCCCTCCTTCTATTTTTAAAGATGATAATACAAAAGAACTCACTTTACTTGTTGATAGTATCATTGAAGCTAGAGATACTTCATTTGGAACACTTTCAGCAGCACAAAAATTAGCATTTAATCTTATGAAATACAATGCATCAAATCCTCAGAGTGAGATTTTTAAATTCTCTATAAGTACAATTATAAAGAGGGCTAAAAAGACAGGACAGCTTACGTTACCAGCACTTGATAAAAATTTACCTAAAGGTGTAGAAAAAATACTCTTTGAAGAACTTTATACGTTAGCTGTTGAAGCCAATAAAAGAGAAAATTACAGCTTTGTGATTTCTTTAGCAACTTCATTAGGGAAAAGGGGATGGAACATAGTAAAACTCCAAGGTTTGTTAAAGGATGCAATAATGGCAAAACCAGGGTCTATAGCAGTGCAAGCAGTAAAGCATTGGCTCGCAAATAAAAAAACACGTGATAAAAGAGTTAAAGAATTGCTGTCTTTAGATAAATCAGCTATTACAATAAATGAAGTATTTTTACATTTACACTATAGACGTCAGGAATGGCTAGACCCATTTATTTCTGGATGTGTTATTAAAGGCAGGTTTTTAACTGGTAAAACAATTTATGTTGTACCAGCTGAGAATGGATTTAATAGGTGGCTTCCTCGTCAACAAAATGCTTTAGGAATTATGCTAGAAAAAATTGTATTTGATTCTAAACGTGGTATTTGGGAGCGTTCAAGAGCCATAAGAATAATTGCAGGAATGCCTGATTTTACTTCAAATAAAATAGTTGAATTTTTACAGGATAAAGAAGTGGCAATAATAGAAGCGGCACTTCATGGATTATCACTTACACAAGAGCCTGAAAAGGCACTTTCAATTCTATTGGAAAATTTAGATGGGGATAGAGCTCGTGTAGCAATGTATTCTATACCTAGATGCATTCGTAAAATGAATCCAGAATTAGTTACTTCAATGCTTAAGGAGCTTTTAAAAAGAGAGACGCTTAAAATTACTGTTAGAAAAGAAGCTATTAGATTACTTGGGACTTGTAAGACTGGTGAGAGTATTTTACTGCTTATAAATGAGTTTGAAAAAAGTAATTTGCATAAAGATGTGATAATTGCTATAGGACATGCAGCGAGACAATTTTTAGATGATGAACGTGGGTGGAATATTTTAAGTGCAATGACATCTTCATCTCAAGGTGATGTTGTAAAAAGTCTGTTACATCAATTGCCTTATGAACTCCCCGAAGAATATAGGTCTCGATATTTAGAACTCATAATTAAAATAGCGAATCATATAGATGCAGAGGTTGGAAGAGACGCTTTTAGTGCTATGAGAAACTGGACAGATGGAAATGAAGATATAATTGCTGTTACTGCTTCAAAGGCTATTACTAATCTTGAGGATACTACCAGATGGAAGGCAGCAATGAATGTTTTGATAGAAACATGTCGTGATGGTGAAGTTAATAAATTTATTGTAGACATATTTAAGGAGTTATCTAGTGCAATAATAAGTGATGATTGGAATGCTGATAACGAAAGAGATTTACCACACAGGCAGCGTTTAATGAAATTAGCGGATAGACTTATAGCTTTACCAAACCTTACACGAATAAAACTTACTGACTTATATATGGGAATTATCGACTGCCTTGCATCCAATGAAACACTAAAATGTGTTTTAGCAAGATTTTATCTAGCAGCTATTGATTGGAATAATGTAGATGAATCTATTGTCTATATAAACAATATTGCAAATTGTATTAAAGAGCAACCATATTTTATGAATAACGTATATAAAGAAATTTTAAAAAATCTAAAAGATTCTAAAGGGTATTGCAATCCAGAGACAATGTTACAAATTGTAGATGCAATATGGTCTGAAAACTGCTATGAAGCCCAATATCTTGCTCTTTCTTTACTTGAAGTCGCTGGAAGCACTTTATTGTGGAGAGATGACTGTACACATCGTTTAAGATTATATAGGGGTCATACTAATATTAATATTCGTTCACTTGCGTTAGATATTTGGACAATAATAGATTAATATAAATATGATAAGCATAGATAAGATGTTAATCAAGTGAATGCTCAAAAAATCAAATATAGAATAGTATTCCATATAACACTAGAAAAAAACAACCTGAAGTAAGCTGAGGATTTATAATTATTATAAAAACTCAGCTTAAAGTAATTATTAATATGTATATTACAGGAAGGTTTTATAAAAACTTTTGTTACAGCTAGAAGGGCAGTTCGGTTATTTATTACAAAATTTTTCTGTATTTTTCAGAATGTTGTTTTTAACATATAAAAAAGTTTTATTCTCTCCTTCATTGGCAAGTTTATTAAGCAGAGTTTCCAAAAGAGCACGTACATCTTCATGTAATATATAATAATGTTTTCTGTTTTCGTAATAACTAAGAGGACTTTCATCAGTATACTTTTCTTTTAAATAATTTTTTGAAGCACAAACCCTGTCTATAAACATTTCTACAACATAATTAACAGGCATTTTCATTCCTTTAAGACCTTCTGCTTCATTTACTCCATAATCAATCCAATACTCGAAATGATGCTTATTCCTACCTTTATGATGTAGCCATGCTGATGAATATCCTTCAACAGCTTTTTGAACACCATTAGGACTTGCATACCCCTTATAATACTTTATCCCAGCTGAAAACTCCACTAATGAGTACTTTGACAAATCATGAAGAAATCCTTGTTTATATAAACCTACTTTAAAACAATATTTCATAACTAATAGTTTATGGTTAGTTATAGTTTTAAAATGATTAATAAAATTCATAATTCTTATTTTCTCCTATCTGAAACTAGGCTTATGTTTAAATCTAATGAAGTAATGAATATTTTTACTACGAAATACCATTAAAATATTTATCACAAAATTATATTACTAATTTCTGTGAGTTATATGTATAGGCCTAGGCTAAAGTTTTGTTATATATTTTGCAATGCACATTTCATAATTCAAAATTACGGATAAAATTATTGTAATATTTTTAGAATTATGATGAAGTATTATTTTTTCAATATATATATTATATATTTTTTGTGTTTAAACTTAAAGAGATAAAACTCAGAATAAGAATAATGAAAATATCTAAGAATTAACTATAGATATCAAATTTAAGAGTGTGATTTACAAATGCATCTGATTTAAATAAGCAATAATTTTTTAATAAATATTAAATTTTTTATTGCAAAATAGTTGACTAATTATATTATTAAAGCTAATATAATATTATAAAATAAAGTGTAATAAAATTTAATTGAATAAAATTAAATTAAATTATTAAATTTAGAACAACTTATTGGAATTTTTATAAATTATATATTATCAAAGAATATAAAAATGATTAGTAGGAGAGGTGTTGGTAATATGAAAGATATTATTATAATTGGAGGAGGACCAGCTGCCCTTACAGCAGCATTATATGCAGGTAGAGCTGGATTAGATGCATTAATGCTTGAAAAACAATATGAAGGTGGCCAGATAGTTACTACAAATGAAGTGGAAAATTATCCTGGTTTTCGCAGCATAACAGGGCCAGAACTTGCCAATACTATGTATGAACATGCAAAAGATTTTGGAAGTATTATGAAATATGAAGAAGTAATAGATATAAAGATCGATGGAGATATAAAAAAAGTTGTAACTGGTGTGAATACTTATGAAAGTAAGGTCATAATCTTATCAATGGGTGCAAAACCTAAAAAAATAGGAATTGATAGGGAAGAGGAACTTACAGGTAAAGGTGTATCATACTGTGCTACTTGTGATGGCGGCTTCTTTAGAAAGAAAATAGTGGCTGTTATAGGCGGTGGAGATACAGCAGTAGAGGATGCACTTCATCTTTCAAGAATTGCTGAAAAGGTATATGTAATTGTCAGAAGAGATTCACTTAGAGCAAATAAATCTGCTCAAAAAAAGTTATTTGAAACAGATAATATAGAAATAATCTGGAATAGTGGAGTTACAAAACTTAATGGAGAAGAAAGATTAAGTGGTATAGAAATTAAGAATAATAAAGATGGTAAGATAGATAATTTAGAAGTTAATGGTGTTTTTGTAGCAATTGGAAGTGATCCATCGTCAGAATTAGTTAAAGATTTAGTTGCTTTAGATAAAAATGGTTATATTATTGCTGATGAAAGCTGTAAAACAAACGTAGATGGTATATTTGCCATAGGAGATATTCGAACAAAAGAAGTTAGGCAAGTACTTACTGCTGCTGCTGATGGAGCCGTTAGTATATATGGGGCAGAAAAATATTTGATAAACCACTAAGAAAATAGTTAAAATATAATATTAATAATTTAGGAGGAATGAATTATGAAAGTTAAATTTCAAGGAAATGAAGTAACATTAGAAGGAAGAGAAATTAAAGTTGGTGATACTGCACCAGACTTCGTAGTAACAGATAATGGTTTAAATGCTGTTAATTCGAAAGATTTTACAGGAAAGAGAGCATATGTAAGTGTTCCATCAATAGATACACCAGTATGTGATTTAGAAGTAAGAAAATTTAATGAAGAAGCTGCAAAATTAAACAATGTAAAGATATATGTAATATCAATGGATCTACCTTTTGCACAAGGAAGATGGTGCGGAAATCAAGGTATTGATGCAGTACAAACATTATCAGATTATAAGGATAGGAGCTTTGGTAAGGAATTCGGAACTTACATTAAAGAATTAGGTCTGCTAACAAGAGCAGTATTTGTAGTTGATGAAAATAACAAGGTTACTTATGTTGAATATTGCGAGGAAGTAACATCAGAACCAAATTATGAAGCTGCTTTAAATGCATTAAAATAAAGTGAATTTTATTTGTACACACAAATGTTATTATAACTTTGAATCTTTTGTGTACCTATGAGATATCCTATAATGATGAAAACCTAATAAAGACTAAAATTCTCTGATATATAAATAATATTAGAGAATTTTAGTCTTTATTTTTATTCTATGTATACATTTACTTTTTTGATAAATAGGGTAGTATAGTTAAAGTGACGATATCTATTTAATAATTGGACCTGGTGAAGGGTAGATTGGTCTACCAAAAGCGGTATTAACAATAATTGCAGCTGCAAGATAAATTCCTAAAATACCTGCTATTAATAATCCAAAGGCAGGTATATTTGAAAAAATCTTTGGTAATACTCCTAAATCAATTAGAGAAATACAGAGTGAAGATAGATCTAAAGCTAAAATGATTAGCGACAACACTAATGGTGTTTTGAGGAATGCGGGTGTCCACATAATAAGTGAAATACTAAGTACTAACCATGCCCAACCATCAATACGCGTATCTAGGGAAATTCCGTTAGTTACCGCATTAAATTTAATGAGCATTTCAATTCCACCCGTTAACATAAAAAATGCACTAAAGAATAAAAATGTGTTTCCACCAGTAGTATTACCGCCTTTTAAATCAATTAAGGCAACTACAACTTGTACTACAAATCCTCCAATAAGCCAACATCCAAGAAGTGGTAAGGCTCCGCTTGTTACTCTTCCTGATAATAAGGCAAAAAAGCAGAAACTTGCTACTGCTAAAGCAACTAGGCCTGCGGGACTAGGATTAGACCATTCTTTCGTTCCGTTTACCTGGTTCAATATGAGACCCTCACTTTCATAATATTATTTTAAAGTTTGGAGAAAAGATTATTTTTCCATCCTTTAAAGATAATTATATAGGATACAGTACAATTAATCAACGTTTTTCGAGCAATTTTGTTAATTATTTATCACCTTTAATAACCTTTTTTTACTTTATAAGTTAATAAGATAATATTAGTATTGAAAAATACTAATATATGAGTTTCACCGCCATTTCATTAAAATTTAGAAGGAAAAATTAATAATATGTAATATAAAATAATTCTATAATAATATTGTTCATTTACGATATTGCATAAAAAGCGTGAAATTCATTGTTAAAGTTTTCTCAATTCATTTTATTAAATATAAATGGCTCAATATCTCAGATAGAATTACGGACTTTGCAAAGAATATATACACAGTAAAGAAATTTTTCTTATATACTACGTATTAATAAAATGCAATAAATTATTAGAATCAATATACAAATCATGAAAGCTATGCTATAATTTTGTTAATAAATAATAATCATTATCAATTAATTACTTTTATAAATCTCATTGGATTTATAAAAGTAACACATAATAAAATGGAGAAAATTTAATCAATATATTTTTTTAAAATTAGATAATTCTAACTTGATTGATATTATAGGGGAATTATTAAAGATTATTTATAAATTATATGAAGTATCAAGGGAGGTTACGAAATGGGAAAAAATAATATACTTAAAATAAGCAAGCTAAGTTCACAGTGGCAGACAAGTGATCCTTTTATATTTTGTGCACATCATAAGGATGCTTATCCAAAGGGTAATAGTGAGATGGGACCAGATGCTTCTTTGTATGGGAGAACTATTGGCAACGACTTTAGAGGAATTGATGGATGGAATATGTATCATGGGGATACCATTCCAGGATTCCCTCAGCATCCTCACAGAGGGTTTGAAACAGTCACAATAGTTCTAGATGGATATGTTGATCATGCTGATTCAGCTGGTGCTACAGGACGCTATGGAGCTAATGATGTGCAGTGGCTGACTGCAGGTAGAGGCTGTAATCATACAGAAATGTTCCCTTTAGTTAATACTGAAAAGGAAAATCCACTAGAATTATTTCAAATCTGGCTCAATCTGCCTAAGAAAGATAAATTCGTTGAACCACATTATAAAATGCTTTGGGCAGAGGATATACCAGTTATAAACTCAAAAGACAATAATGGAAAAACAAGTACTGTAAGAATTATCTCAGGTACTTATAATGGTACTAAGAGCCTAGAACCTTCGCCTAATTCATGGGCAAGTAAAGATAATAATCATGTAAGAATATGTATTATACGTATAGAACCTGAAGCAAGTATAGAACTTCAAAAGGTATCTTCAACATTAAATAGAACTATTTATTTCTATGATGGAGAGACAATAAGGATTGAAGGAACTGATATTGATGTTTATAATAGTGTAAAACTTGCAGGTGATGAAGTTGTAAAAATAGAAAATGGCGCTAAGGAAAGCTGTATTCTGCTTTTAGAAGGAGAACCTATTGGAGAGCCAGTTGTAAGTTATGGACCTTTTGTTATGACATCAGATAAAGAAATTATGGATGCTTTTGCAGACTATAAGAGCACTGGTTTTGGGGGCTGGCCATGGGAACGTGACGATTTTGTTCACCCAAGAGAAAAAGGAAGATTTGCACAATATCCTGATGGAACAACAGAATTTAGATAATATTTTTAAAATAAAATATTAATAATAATCTATAAGAAAAAATTAAAGGCGTCTAAATTTACTAGACGCCTTTAATTAATGTGCAAATATATACCATTTATCTTAAAGATATAATTAAAATCTATTTTATAAGTTGTCAGAATCACCAATAACTTCTGATGAAACTTTAAAGTTTACTTTTAAATTTTTGTAAGCGTAAATGCTAGTAAATAGGGCTCCAATACTTCCGCAGATAATGTCACCCATAGTATCCACTAGACTGTTATTTTGGCTTCTAAGACCAAATAATCTATCAGTTGTAAACTCGTAAATCTCCCAAACTCCAGCCATAGCTATTGCAAAGAAAAGGCTAAAAAGGATAATTGTTTTTATATTAAGCTTATTTGTTTCATTTTTATTTATAAGCTCCAATATTAACGAACCTATATAGAAGAGTATAACCCCTGACGACAAATGTTCTATTTTATCAAGATAAGGTATAAATGAATAACCTTTAAATTCGTTAGCAAAAAACATAGTAACAAAAATGAATGCTAAAACAGAAAATCTTAAACCAGTCGAAATTGGAATTCTACTTTTCTTTATTAATGCTTTTATAACAGTTAACACTAGGATTATTAATATGGGTTGAAGTGTTCTTTGCATATCGCCTCTAATAAGAAAATAGATAGAACAAATTACAGCAAGAGCATATAAAAACAACTCAAAATAGTCATTAAAACCATAGTTTCTTTTAGTTCTCATTTTCTATTCTCCTGTCTTAGAAATTTTTATTTATATTTTATAGTAATTAGATTTTTACATCTTAATCTGAACTCAGCATTTGCGTTACTATGATTTCAAATATATATTTATCATTAAAGCAATTTACTGAGCGGTAACAACAATATTAGACTAAAATTAATTAACAATCAATCATATTTTAGAGTCAGAATTACCATATTCTTCTTAATGAAATAATATCAGATCTGCTATTGGCAAAAAGTTCAATCTGTTATAATATACATATATTATATAAATTGTTGATGAGGTGGTTATAATGATGGATTCTGTGGAGGAATCTTCAAAAATGAAATATAGAGAAGATAAAAATGGAAATAAGCTATCAATATTAGGTTATGGATGTATGCGTTTTACTAGAAAAGGGGCCAGCATTGATATAGATAAAGCAGAAAAAGAAATTATGGAAGCGATAAATAACGGTGTGAATTACTTTGATACGGCTTATGTTTATCCAGGTAGTGAGGCTACACTTGGGGAAATTTTAAAAAGAAATAAATGTAGAGAGAAAATATTTATTGCAACAAAGCTCCCACATTTTATGGTTAAGTCAAAGAAGGATTTAGAAAAATATTTTAAAGAACAATTAAAAAGGTTGCAAACAGATTATGTTGATTATTACCTTATGCATATGCTTACTGATGTGCAGACTTGGAACAGATTAAAAGCATTAGGCGCAGACGATTGGTTAAAAGAGAAAGTTCAAAATGGGCAAATTCGTAATGTTGGCTTTTCCTATCATGGAAATACAGAAACTTTTCTTCAGTTACTGGAGGTTTATGATTGGGACTTTTGCCAGATTCAATATAATTATTTAGATGAACATAGCCAGGCAGGAAAAAGAGGATTAAAGGCTGCTAATAAAAAAGGTCTTCCTGTAATTATAATGGAGCCATTACGTGGTGGAAGATTAGTTAATTTATTACCTGAAAAAGCTAAGAACATAATAAAGGAAAATTCAAAGAAACGTACTCCAGCAGAATGGGCATTTAGATGGCTTTGGAATCAGCCTGAGGTTACGTGCGTATTATCAGGAATGAACTCCCTTGAAATGCTTCGGGAAAATATAGATATTGCAAGTAATGTGGAGGTTGGTGAATTCACCAAAGAAGATTTTGACTTAATAGAACAGATTAAAAATGAGCTAAATAGAAATATTAAAGTTGGCTGCACAGGTTGTGGATATTGTATGCCATGTCCTAAGGGGGTAGATATACCAGGAACTTTTCATTCGTACAATCTCATGTATTCTGAGAATAAAAAGTCAGGCAGGCATAATTACCTAATGTGTACTGCAGTGCGTAAAAATCCAAGCAGCGCTTCACAATGTGTTGAATGTGGTAAATGTGAAAAGCATTGTCCACAGCACATAGAAATTCGAAAAGAACTTAAGAATGCAAGCAGAGAGCTTGAAACACCTGTATATAAAATTGCAAAAACAGCAGTAAAATTATTTAAGCTATATTAATTCTATAGAAAGTCATCCAGTGAAATGGATGGCTTTTGCATTTTTATAAGAATTAAACGCACATTTTTAAGAATAAAAGGAATATTTATAAAAAGATATATTGAATATTTGCGTTTTGTTCTAAAATATGAATGTTTAAAGAAATTGGTGTTTACTTTGGTTTTTTATCAGAGTATTATCAAGGTATAAAGTAAAGCATACACATCGCAAGCAGCATATCATAAAAATAGTCCTTTACATAACTATAAAATTCTCGTTTATAATGAAATCACCAATGAATAAAGCAATATTATTGATAGCTCATTTTCAAATGTTTTCTCCATATTATGACTCTTGTGGTTACAAATATATTTATAATTTCTAGTGAAGATATTAACTTAAAGTTTCAGCAACTTTGTAAATATAGTCATCTAATAAGCAAATTCTTGTTGTTTAGTAAATGGAAGCACTTTATGTATACGTTTTAATTAAGTTCTCTACATAAAACCTACTTCCAGTTACTAATTAAATAAATTCAGTTAAATAATATGATATTTATCTTCATCATGCTTAATTCTAAAGCGCTTTAGTATTAGGTATTAGTGAAGTAAAATATAAAACTTAACCTCAAAACAGTTAAGTAAATTAATGTCTTTGTTGCAACAAAACAAGTAGAGTATTTTTAATTAAGAAGCTAATTATTCAAAATATAAGGTTAAATTGTATTTTTAGGAGGTAGTTTAATAATGATTAGGAGAAATAAAAGAATTTTATCATTAACTCTTTCAATGGCTGTCTTTACTACTATGTTTATGTCAACTTCATTTATCACAAAGGCTGAAACTGTAAGTTTAGGAGCAAACAGTGAAATTACCTCAAATGCATCTACACAAAGTGCAGCTGTAGCAACTAATATTGCGTTAAATAAGTCGGCAACTTCATCTTCAGTTACAGGTGGAAATACTGCTTCTTTAGCTGTTGATGAAAATGCAGGAACTAGGTGGGAGTCTACTCAAGGCAGTGATCCTCAATGGATATGTATTGACTTAGGTGGAAATTATAATATCTCAGGAGTAAAACTAAATTGGGAAACTGCTGCTGCAAAAGATTATAAGATACAAGTATCAACTGATAATAAAAATTGGATAGATGCTTATACAAAAACAGGAGGAACAGGAGGAGTAGAAAACATAACTTTTAATTCTACTGCAACCGGAAGATATATAAGAATGCTTGGAACATCAAGAACTACACAATATGGGTACTCTCTATGGGAATTTGAAGTATACGGTACTCCAGATGGTAATACAGCTAACAATGTAGATTTAGGTCCAAATGTTAAAATATTTGATCCATCAATGCCAAGTTCTGATATTCAAAATACTGTTGATAGCGTATTTAGTAAGATGGAGACAAATCAGTTTGGAAATGAAAGATATGCCTTTTTGTTTAAGCCAGGTTCATATAACGTAAATGTAAATGTAGGTTTCTTTACGTCTGTATTAGGACTTGGAAAGACACCAGATGCAGTTAATATAACTGGTGCAGTACGTTGTGAAGCAGATTGGATGGGAGGAAATGCGACTTGTAACTTCTGGAGATCGGTTGAAAATGTTGCCGTCACTCCAACTTATTCTTCTAATAATTTAGCGCCAGCAGGAACCTTAACTTGGGCAGTATCACAAGCTGCACCAATGAGACGTGTTCACATTAAAGGTGGATTGTCTTTATGGGATCCACTTGGAACTAATTACGATGGAGCTTGGTCTAGTGGTGGATTTATAGCTGATTCAAAGATTGATAATTCAATTACTTCCGGATCACAACAACAATTCTTTACTAGAAACAGTCAAATGGGATCTTGGAATGGTGCAAACTGGAACATGGTGTTTGTGGGGAACAATGGAGCACCTACAGATGACAATGCATATCCATCAACACCAGATACAGTAGTCAGTCAAACACCAGCTATTAGAGAAAAACCATTTCTTTATATTGATGATAGTGGAAATTACCAAGTTTTTGTTCCTGATCTTAGGAAGAATTCTCAAGGAATAACTTGGGCAAATGGTCTAGGACAAGGTACATCATTACCTATAGATCAGTTCTATATAGCAAAACCAGATACATCTACAGCTGAAAGCATAAATGCAGCCCTTAGCCAAGGAAAGAACATTATATTTACTCCTGGAGTATATCATCTTAGTGATTCTATAAATGTAACAAAGTCTAATACAGTTATATTAGGTCTTGGACTTGCAACTTTGATCCCAGACAATGGTACTGCCGCAATGAATATTTCAGATGTTGACGGAGTAAAAGTTTCTGGTGTTCTTTTTGATGCTGGAGCAAAGAATTCACCAGTATTATTGAAAGTTGGACAAGATGGAAGTTCTGCTGATCACTCAGCTAATCCTACAAGTCTTAGTGATTTATTCTTTAGAATTGGTGGGGCAGCAGTAGGAAATGCTGATACAAGTCTAAAAATAAATAGTAATAATGTTATAGGCGATGATTTCTGGGTATGGCGTGCAGATCACGGTACAGGAGTAGGCTGGACAGTTAACAATGCAAAAAATGGTGTTATTGTAAATGGTAATAATGTTACATTATATGGATTGTTTGTAGAGCACTTTAAGGAATATCAAACAATATGGAATGGTAATGGTGGAAAAGTATACTTCTATCAAAGTGAATTACCATATGATGTTCCAAATCAAGCATCTTGGATGAGCAATAATGGTACTCAAAACGGATATGCTTCTTACAAAGTGGCTGATTCAGTTACTTCTCATCAGCTTTTTGGATCAGGAATTTACTCATACTTTAGGGATGCTGTAGTATCAGAAAATAATGGAATAGAGGTTCCAAATGCATCTGGAGTTAAAGTACACCATGCATGTTCAGTATTTTTATCTGGTAATGGTGAGATAACACACGTAGTAAATAATATGGGCAATACAGCAAAATCTGGTAATATGAAGCAATCAGTTACTGACTATCCTAATTCTTAAAATTAAAAGCATATAAATTTCTTGATTTTCGATTCGTAAAAAGAACTCTCATTTTATGTGGGAGTTCTTTTTCTATTTTAGGAACTACCTATGAAGGAAAAGTCTTTACAAAGTATAATAATTTTATTTTCGTAGAAAAATATAATGTAATTAAATCTGTAGGCAAATTATAAAACAATATTTTCAAATGATCTTGAATGCAATCACGAGAATAAAAAAATAAATTCACCTGTCAGATTTTTTTTATATACATTAAAAAGTGCAGAGGACCACAGAATATCTAGCTTAGAAGTGTCATAAGACTTTATTACTAAACTATTAAGGCATTGACAGCATTTTAGTAAATAATGTATAGTATATTATGAGTTTATATTTGTAAACTATTAATGTGGTTTACAATACAGCGCCGGAGGGAGGGATAAAAGTATGTCAGAAATTAAAGTAGGAGAAAATGAATCTCTAGAGCAAGCATTGAGAAGATTTAAAAAGAAATGTTCAATGTCTGGAATCCTTTCAGAGGCAAAAAAGAGACAACACTATGAAAAGCCAAGCGTAAAAAGAAAGAAAAAGTCAGAAGAAGCTAGAAAGAGAAAGTTTAAGTAATAAATTATAGCGTTACTAATAGTATTAACTATTATAATATAAAACTATTTTACTTACAAAAAAGCGACTTCCACATTTTGTGTCTCGGAAGCATTCTTGGGGAAATTAAAAATTTACAGGTAGTTATTATTTAACTACCTGAATATTAACAGACTAAAAATTTTAGCCTAAAGTTGAAAGTATTTTTTTAAAATTTTCTGCTTTAGGCTCTTTTTATTAAGAAAAAATAATTTGAAATAGAGGAACTATAAAATGAAATTACTATTTGATGGCGAAGGAAAAGTAAATTATGACAAAATTGCTAAAAATACAACAGTTAAAGATGTGTTAGATGCAATTGATATATTTTTAAATAATAATCCTCTTGATTGTAATGGATGTGAGGAGAGCTGCTGCAAAAAGTCTTGGTCTGTTGAAATGGATAATGTATGTGTGAATAAACTAAGTAATTGGGATAATGAAGCTGCTTCGAATTTTGTGCAAGAAAAGTTAGTTAAAAAGAGAAATTACTATAGGGATTTTGATCAGTATGTATTAGATAAGAAAACTGACTGTAATTTCATAACAGAAACAAATCTATGCACTATATATGAAGAGAGACCAGTAATATGTAGGCTTTATATCTGTAGCGCGAGAAGTTATAGGTATAATGTGATTAGAGAACTGATAGGAAGTACATATTTAAAAGCACTTGTGCTTGAAGAGAAGATTAGAAAGAACGATTTCCCTGAACAAACGATTGATAAATATAAAAGAAATCCAGCAGTTTTTGCTAAAGAATACGATATACTTCTAGAAGAAATATTTGATTATGCAGAAGATGAAGGCTGGCTTTACTCAGATGAAAGAGATGAATTGTACGAAGAAATACCCCTAAATCTTTAACATAATTTTCGGTATAAAAGCATTGTGCTAAAGTCATATACGCGCAGTGCTTTCTTATAGTCCAGATTTTTCTCAAATGTAATTACAAATAAGATGAATAAAAAATAACCATAAAAATGTAACTTTAGTGGAAATTAATTGAATAGAGGTATACAATAGTAATGTACATAAAAAATAAATAAAAGGACTTGATAAAATGGAATATCTATATTCAATATCTACAGTATTAAGCTACATATTTCTAGTATTATTTTTTATCAGAGTATTTATAAATAAGAAAGAAATCGACTTTAAAAGTAATAAACTTGAATGGCAGGTGCTTGCGAGTCTAATAATTTTAAGTATTGTACCAATGGCAAACACATTCTTAACTGGTTCAAGCATTTACTTTTCAATACTAATGAAACATGATGACTTTATAAAGCTTATGAACAGAGAGCTTTAGAAGAGTTTCAGACTATCTATTATATATAGATAGTAACCCAGCTATTCCGACTTCAGAAGTATCAGTAAGATCTTGTTGAAGAAAGAATAACTGAACTTTCTATATGAAGTTAAAGTAAATTTATTTCAATTTACATTACCTTCCTTAGAATAATAATGTTTTATTGAGTTGTTTTTCCATTATCTAGTAACATTCGGCCAATAACCTTCTTAGGTCTTTTATTATTTTTAGTGTTATTTCCCTTTTGTTTCTTTTCTTCTATTAATTTCTTCATCATTTCTATTTGTTTCTCATTCATGTTTATCCCTCCAGTGTAAAGCCTATTCATAAAATAACAAGTCGTAACTCTCGTATATTTTCTTTCATATGCCTATAATAAATCATATAATCCAAATGATTTTACAATTTTATAATTGATTGTATCATAGATTCAAAAGTTTATAAACTAAAACAATTATATATATTGCAAAAATAATATTTCATAATAATTCAAAGAAATATTATAAAATATTTAACCATAACTGTGAATTGTGAAATGTGCATTGTGAATTCCAACAAATACATTCTACTTATTTCTAGGGCTTATAAAAAAATGTATCCAAATAACTTCAAAAGTTACTTAGATACATCTCGTTTTTATAGATATGAAATTTAAAGATTTGGCTTATTAGATAAACACATATTTATAAAGTTGTTAAGAATTTAAATTCGTATCTCAACTAGAAATCATAAATATATTTGTGTAGAAAACATTTGAAAATGAGCTGTTAAAGGTTCTTAGCTGTAGGTTGTTCCATTTTAGCTTGTCAAACTGAAAGTTGGAGCATGCTAAAATGGATACAACCTGCGGCTTAGAAGCTTCAGCGATATTTTCATAGCTTTTCGGAACAAAATATTTATGATTTTGGTAAGTTACCACATAAATTTAGTTTTAGAGTTGGATATCTATATAATACTAGAAGTAAAAATAGGTTTATACTTCAGGTTCCTTGGCTGAAATATTATCTTTCTTTTTAGCTATCTTTGATTCTTTAGAAGAACTATTCTCTGATTGATTAGTTATATCAGAATGTGCAGTAGTAATAGTATTTACTATTGATCCATTAGCACTAGCCATGTTAGCTAAAATCATGCTTAAAATTCCTTCCATAGCATTAGGAGTTTTTCCATCAGCCCCACCCATAATTACTGTTTGTGGTACAAGAGGGGATTTGCTTATCTTTAATGCTTCTGCAAAAGCAGTTAATACGCTTTGTTGTACTTGTAATTCAGGACCGCCATAAGCATCAACTAAGGCTTTAGCAGCAGTACCTTTTGCAAGACCAACCTTTGTTTCTTGTTCTGCAGTAGCTTCTGCAACAGCTTTGATATTTAAAGCTTGAGCTGCACCGACTTTTTCAAGTTTGAAAGCTTCAGCTCCAGCTTGTAATTCTACTTGTTTAGCATTAGCAGCTGCATTAAGTTCAGTAGCTTTAGCGTTAGCGGCAGCTTCAGCTTCTTTTGTATATCTTAAAGCATCAGCTTCTTGAGTTCTCTTGTACTTATCAGCTTCAGCAAGTTTTTGAGTCTTTAAAGCTAATTGTTCAGCAAGTTTTAATTCAGATTTACCTTTGTTATCAGCAACTTCTATATCGATACTTGATTGAGTAAGAGCCGCTTGAGCTGCACTTTTAGCAATTGCTTCATTAAGTTCTCTTTGTTTTTCTGCTGACTTTTGTTTTGCTTCATTTGTTTTAATTTCTTCCAATGCAACTTGTCTATCTCTAAGTTGTGCAAGGATTAGATCAATTCTCTTATCTGTTGAAGAAGCAGCAGGTGTACCAATTAATACTTCCTGTAATTCTAAATCATATAATTTGAATTTTTCCTTCATTTCTTTAGAAGCTTGTTCTTGAATAGCGCTTCTATCCTGTACCAATTCAATTAAAGTCTTAGTTTGTCCAATATTCTTAAAGTAACCTGCAACCATAGGATCTAGTGATTGTTCAATAAGAAGTTTAATATCACCAAATCTTTGGATTACTGAAGAGGCTTTTCTATAATCAATATTAAACACTACAGTAAGTGGGAGATTAGGTTCAAAAGCATCCTTAGTTATAAGATTAATTTCTTTTAAATTATCATCTAGTTTATGATCTCCAACCTGACCGCTAATCCATTTTAATATAACATTAGTAGTAGGAACTGGAATGATTTTACCTGCATAAGTATTAAATGGATACTTACCTGGCATCATACATTCTCTCCAAATACCTTTCTTGCCTTGCTCAACAAGTTCTCCATGAGAGTAATCTGATCCAGATACATCTTCACCTTTTTCACCAAAGTAACTAACAACAACACCTACATAACCAATATCTATAATACTTTTTGGAACTATGTCCACATTAGCAAATAACCTATTAATAAAGTAAACACCATCTGTCAATACCTGCATCTGCTTACCTTTTCTACCACCAGCAGCTAAGAATTTTTCGGGTTCTTGGAAGTTACTATGGTAATATTCATTTGTAATACCATCACCAACTATTGGAGCGATTATAGCTCCGTTATCTGGAGTAGGTCCTTCATTAACAGTTACTATACCAATTGTATCTTTAGTTTTAATATTGTTTCCAAATTCATCTTGTTCAAGATTTTTTGAGCTCGAGATAACTACAGGAATGAATCCATTAACTCTAAGCAAGTCACTTCTCATAGTTTCTATTTGCTCTGATTCATCCTTTGAAGTAAATATTGAATGTACTTTATCCTTTGTAATTATGATAAACTGAGCTAGATTAAATGCATAAGTACCTTCACGAAGAATTTGCCTTTGAGGACCTTTTTGCCCTCTATTATTTAAAAAAGCTACTACATCCTGAAAGGATTTACACTCAGGAATAACTTTTCCTAAAGTTTGTCCATCTGCAAGACTTTCTCCTGATCTTGCAAATACATAACCTATCTGTCCTTGTGGAATTGTTACAAGTCTTACTTTCTTAACCTTGTACTTAAAAGGAGTTTTAAAATGCACTCCAGCTCTTAGAACGTGTGGCTGATAACCAGCTTCACCCTTCAATGCAATTAAACCATCAGCAGGCACAGATCCTTTTAAGCTCCACCATTTTTCTACTATACCTACCTCATCAGTTCCGATACTTGTAAATCCTATGCCATAGAGTAATATAAATAGCGCTAAGATTCCAATACCCACATAAATTAAAATTGATATTGTTCCTGAATTCATAAAATTCCCTCCATAAATTTATTGTCTTTTTCTAAGACATTTTCTTGTTTAATTGGTATAGATAGTAATATATTATATTAGGCATTAATTGTAAATGTCCAAATTAGTCAGATTTCCTCATTAGATTTGTTGCCGTTACCAATTAGAATAAACTAAACTTTGTTATCTCTCGGAATATCATTCAATCGCTTTAAATCTACCTCCGATATATTTACTTTTTAAGAATATTTCAATGCACCCTGATTTATGAGCACTTTTTAGTAATTGAGCTATCAGAAATCACTATTATTAAATTTTTTTAATGTTATGTTTGCATAAACTAATACAATTGTATCACTTGCTTTTAAATGAATATCTCTTAGGGATAAATGGCTTTTATCTATAGGAATTGTATAAGTTTCAACAATGATAATATAGATTGTATGAATCCAATAAATTAAGGCTTATAAATTTTTATTACAATATTTTATTATTTAGGGGTATAATGGGAGTGGGCATGTTGAGAAACAGCTTCTATTTTACTTAGGAATATTTAAGACAAATTGAAGGGAATATTAATATGAATTATATATTGAAAACTGATAATCTAACAAAACAGTATGGAACACAATTGAGTGTAAGTAACTTATGTATTAACATCGAGGAAAATGATATATATGGGTTTATAGGAAGAAATGGAGCAGGAAAAACAACTACTTTGAAGATGATCTTAGGATTGATTCCTGCAACTAGTGGTAAAATAACGGTTTTGGGAAAGGAAGTTAATAAAAAGAATATTTCTTATTTAAGAAATATAGGATCTATTATAGAATTTCCATCGTCTTATGAAAACCTAACTGCTTATGAGAATTTAAAACTTCATTCTAATTATATGGGGGTGGAAGATAAGGGAATAATAGACGAGTGCTTAGAAAAAGTTGATCTTTTAAATGATAAGAATAAAAAAGTTAAAGAGCACTCATTAGGTATGAAACAAAGGCTTGGTATAGCGCGTGCAATTCTTCATAAGCCAAAGCTTTTAATTTTAGATGAGCCTACTAATGGATTAGATCCACTAGGAATAAGAGATCTTAGAAATTTCATACTAAGACTTGCTAATGAGGACAATATGACTTTTATAATATCAAGTCATATATTAAGTGAACTAGAACTTACAGTGACTAAGCTTGGGATTATAGAAAAAGGAATCTTATTAAAAGAAGCTTCAATGAATGAGATTAATGATAGTTACGAGGAATATGTTGATGTTAAAGTTGACGATGTGAAAAAAGCGCAAAAAGTATTAAATGAAAATTTGAACTTAGATAGTTCATTAATTGATGACAACTATTTAAGACTTAATATAAAAAGAAAAGAAATGAAAACAAACTATATAAGCAAAGCACTAGTAAATAATAGTGTGGAGTTATTTGAATTAATTAAACATAAGGAAGGTTTGGAGGATTATTTTGTAAGGATTTCAGGAGGAATAAGGTTATGATGAAATATGTTTTAGCAGAGATTTTTAAGTATAGAAAGGCAAAGATCAAATTCTGTACAATAGTGCTATTTATTCCAACTGTTATTTCATTTATAATATATGGCTTTAATAAAAAATATAATTCATTACTTTTATGGGAAGGTTATTTAAATGTGATATTTTCTTTCCTAAATGATATTGTAGCACCTATAGTTTATGGAATAATAGCTGCTTATATCTTTGGACATGAATATGAAACCAAAACTATGAACGTAATGTTTACTTATCCTATTAATAGAATGAAGCTTTTATTTTCTAAGCTTGCATGCATTCTTTATATTATAGCAATTACTTTAATATTAGTATTCTTCACTTCAATAATTTTAGGATTTTTACTAAAGCATGAAAGCTTAAATATGGATTTACTTATATATTATTTCATATCACTTTTAAAGATGATAGTATATCACTTTATGCTTGTTTGCATAACTTGTGCAGTTGCTATCTACTCAAAAAATGTATTGCCAGGCATAATATTTGTTATCTCAGCTACTTTCGCAAATATAGTAATAGTAAATACACAGTTATCAGCATTTTATCCATGGAGTGCACCAGTCTTGCTAAGTCCACATGAAGGAGTTGGAAGAATCTTTATTCCATATACTTTAAGCATGATATCTCTAGTAGTTATTTTTTTAATTGGGCTCGCTATATCAATTAGAAAATATAGATATGTTGAGTAAAGATGTAGCATAAATCTAAATTTATGTGGTAACTTACTGAAATCATAAATATTTTGGCTTCGAAAAGCTATGAAAATATATTTATCTAATAACTCAAATTTTTAATTTAGATATCTATAAATGATAAAAACAAAGACTTAAAGTAACTAACAGATACTTTAAGTCTTTGGTTTTATAAAAATCTAATATTTATGACGAATTAAATCTTAATAATTTATATAGATAACCCAACTAGAAATAAGAATTATGCTTTTGTGAAATGTTTCATTAGAAATTTGATGGCTTTTAATCTTAGAATCACCCATCATAATTACCCAGAAACTGGAACAAAAGTATATTATTCATTTCGGCGAGTTGTATGCATAAATTTAAGTCTCACTTGGTTTATCTATAGATATCCAAATTTAAAACTAAACTTATGTGATAACTTACCGAAATCATAAATATTTTGTTCCGAAAAGCTATGAAAATATCGCTAAAATTTCTAAGCAGCAAGTTGTATCCAATTTAGCATGCTCCACCTTTCAGTTTGACAAGCTAAATTGGAACAACCTACAGCTAAGAACCTTTAACAGCTCATTTTCAAATGTTTTCTCCACAAATATATTTATGATTTCTAGTGATGATATGAACTTAAAGTTTTAGCAAATTTGCAAATACATTCATCTAATAAGTTGAATTCTTAAATTGGATATCTATATAGATAAACAACTTAGGAATTTGATTTATACTTCGCAATAAATACCGTACTAGAAAGTAGAAACATTTTTATGCAGCGGGCATTGAAAATGAGCTGTTAAAAGCTTTTAATTGCAGGTTGTTCAATTAATGCTTGTCACAATGAAATTGGGAGCAAGCATTAGTTGTGCAACCTGCAATTTAGAACTTTCAGCGAAATTTTCATAGTCCTGTGAAATAACAATGTTTCTACTTTCGGTGGATTATTGCATAAGTATAAGTTATATATTGTTTATCTATATATCTCTAATTCTATTTATAGATTATGATAAGAAATTTTATTAGGTTTTAATCCTTTTTCTAGTGAAGTATATATGCGTTTGTTTCTTGGATCTATTAATTCCTCGTTATTATAATAGATTCTAGGAGTTTTCCAGAGAAGCTTCAAAGCGCTGCTAAGAGGCATTTGATGATATCTATCTGGCCATAATTTTAATATTTCTTCCTTTACTAGAGAATAGTATTTAGGATTCATTCCTGGAAATAGATGATGCTCTGTGTGGTAAGAAAAATTAAAATGTAGAACATCAAGCCACTTTGGAACTGTTACTGAGAGACTATTAACTAAAGGATCATTTATAGGTACAAGAGGATTTAATCTATGATTACTTGATATATAACACATTACAATGAAATTTCCTATAAGGAATGGAAGTAAATATGAGAAAATCCATTTATCAGTTTCAACTAAGAAGAATAAACCTATCCATATAATCCAAGGGAGTATAAACTGAATCCATAGTTTTATGCTTTTTTGTCTTTTAAATTCTTTAACATATATAAAGAACATGCGAGTTCCATGAAGAGTAAAGGAAATACTTAATGCTGAGAAACTAAATAGTGAGCGAAACCACAAAGGAAGTTTATAAATGTACTTTATAAAAGATCTATTGCTAAATTGCTCAAAGCTCATCCAAGCATCTGGATCATTTATTTCATGTTGAGTGTTAGCATGATGACTCATATTGTGCCACTTAATCCAAAGGTTTGGACCTATGCTTAAGGGCAAAAAAGCCATACCTCCAAGCAAGTTTTTTAACCAATGTGTTTTTACAACAGTGCCATGTAAAATTTCATGCCCAAGAAAGCCTATGGATGCAAAACTAAAGCCTAAAACTAAAGATATTAAAAAGTTTATAATGTTATTAAATCTACATAGAGTAATTGTGAGTATTCCACAAATTATAATAATTGTATATGCAAGTCCTCCAAACAGCCTCGAAGGTACTGGTTTAAATGCATTTTTAGGTAGTTTGGGGGATATCTTATTAGCATACCACCCTATATTATGAAGTTCTTTCATCGATTTTACCGCCTTTCGTGATCCATAAAGTATCAATAATATTTATCTAATCAACGTACATGGATTTAAAATATAATTTCCAAAGTACTTAATTCATGTTAACAATAATCATTATCAGTTGTCAATAATTATTTGTTAATATTTCTTCGCAAATCTTAATTTTGCTAATTGATGAAACAAAATTTCAATCATAAGAGTTTTTTATGAAACTTTATTAAATTAAAACCAAAAGCGGGTAATAATACGGATAGTACTAAAATACATATATTGTAAAGCAGCATTTAAATATATTGCTAATTGAAGGGGGATATTGTTATGAAAGTTTTAATGGTTTGCTCCGGGGGAATGTCTAGTGCAATTGTTGTACAAGCGATAAAAAAGGAAGCTGATAAAGAAGGATTTGATCTAGAAATCAAAGCGGTAGGAACTAGCGATTTTGAGGATGAAATTCAGCAAAATAAATATGATTTAGTTTTAGTTGCACCTCAGGTAAGACATAGGCTAAATGGCTTTAAAGATCAAGCTAAGGAATATAGTCTTGAAGTAATTGCTATTGAACCAATGGGATATACGCCTCTTGGTGGAGCAAGAGTTCTTAAGCAAATAAAGAGCTATTGTAAGTAAAAACCATAATAAATGATAAGGAGGAAGTATGAATAAATTTTTTAATTGGCTAGAAAAGTACTTATTGCCACCAATGACTAAATTATCTGAGCAGAGGCACTTAAAAGCTATTAGGGATGGTATAGTATCTACTATTCCACTTATAATAATTGGAAGTTTTTTTCTCGTAATTGCAGTTCCGCCAAATGACTGGCTAAAGCAATTAGTGGCTCCATATGTTAATCAGATAATGTTTCCATATCGCTTAAGTATGGGCATAATGGCCTTATATGCATCTTTTGGAATAGCATATAATCTAGCAAAGTCATATAAGCTAGATCCTTTATCTGGTGGAAGCTTAGGTCTTGCAGCATTCTTGCTTACAAATGTTCCATTAAATATTGATCCTAACGGCTGGATGTTATCGTTATCTAGTTTAGGCGGATCTGGTATGTTTACTGCTATTATAATGTCTATTTTTGCTGTAGAAATCTTTAGAGTATGCAAAGAAAAAAATCTAACTATTAAGATGCCAAAAGAAGTCCCAACATCAGTTGCTAATTCTTTTGCAGCTCTTATTCCAGCAGCTTTTATTATAGTACCAATATGGATCATAAGAGATTTATTAAATTTTGATATTCAAAAATTTGTGCTAAGTATATTTACACCTTTGGTAACTGCAGGTAATTCACTTCCTGGAATATTAGTTCCAATCTTGCTTATTACACTTTTATGGGGATGCGGAATACATGGAGATTCTGTTGTAGGTACTGTTGCAAGGCCAATATGGCTTGCAATGCTTGATGCTAATGTAGCAGCTCAAGCAGCTGGACAGCCTATTCCTAATATAGCACCAGAGCCATTTTTTCAATGGTTTGTATGGATTGGAGGGTCAGGAGCAACAATAGGACTTGTAATATTAATGCTAGGCTCTAAATCAAGATACTTAAAAGATATCGCTAGAGCAAGTTTAATCCCAGGAATCTGTAATATTAATGAGCCGGTCATATTTGGAGCTCCAATTATGTTAAATCCATTATTAATAATACCATTTATTCTTGGGCCATTAATTTGCGGGTGTGTATCATACTTTGCTATGACTTTAAATTTAGTATCTAAACCAGTTATTTTGGCACCATGGACATTGCCAGCACCTATTGGCGCTTATCTAGCAACTGGTGGAGACTGGAGAGCAATAATTTTAGTATTAATAAATATAGCTATTGTAACTGCTTTATATTTTCCATTCTTAAAAGCATATGAAAAGAAATTAATTAAAGAGGGTATGGAGAATAATTAATAAAGATTGATTGTAGTTTTAAATTTGTTATGCAGTTATTGCACAAATACTGCATAACAAAATCAAGTTGGAGGCGCAAGATGAATGAGTTGAAAATTGTAATAATTGGTGGAGGCAGCAGCTATACTCCAGAAATAATAGAAGGATTTATAAAGAGAAAAGACGAACTTCCAGTTAAGGAAATAGTCTTAGTCGATATAGAAGAAGGTAAAGAAAAGCTTAATATAGTAGGAGCTCTAGCAAAGCGAATGTGTGAAAAGGCTAATTTAGACATTAGAATTTCTCTCACATTAGATAGAAGAGAGGCTCTAAGTGATACTGATTTTGTAGTTACACAATTTAGAGTTGGAGGATTAGATGCAAGGGCACGAGACGAGAGATTCCCTTTAAAGTATAACGTATTAGGTCAGGAAACAGTTGGTCCAGGAGGTTTTGCAAAAGCTCTTAGGACAATTCCTGTAATTCTAGATATTTCAAGAGATATGAAGGAATTATGCCCTAATGCATGGCTTATTAATTTTACTAATCCATCAGGAATTATAACAGAAGCTGTATTAAAATATACAAATATTAAATGTATAGGCCTATGTAATGTTCCAATACACATGAAGATGGATGTAGTTTCAATGTTAGATGTGAGCAGTAAGGATGTTTTTATAGAATATGTAGGACTTAATCACTTAGTATGGGGACGAAATGTATGGTATAAAGGCATAAATGTAACTGATAGAGTTATAGAAAAATTAAAAGATGGCGCAGAACTTACAATGAAAAATATATCAGATTTAAAATGGCCAAAGAAATTTCTAGATGCTTTAGGAATGATACCATGTCCGTATCATAGGTATTACTATATGACAGATAGATTGTTGAAGGAAGAAAAAGATGCAGCCAAAACTATTGGGACACGAGCAGAACAGGTAAAGAAAATTGAAGCAAGCTTATTTGAAAAATATAAGGATAAAAATTTAGACGTTAAACCACCTGAGTTAGAAAAAAGAGGTGGAGCATATTATTCGGATGCAGCTGTATCACTTATAAGTTCGATATACAATGATAAAAAAGACATTCATACAATAAATGTTAAAAATAATGGGACTATTAAAGGAATTCCAGACGACTCCGTTGTTGAAGTTAACTGTTTAGTAGATAAGAGAGGTGCAACTCCACTATCTTTGACACGACCTGTAGAAGAAAAAGTTTTAGGCCTTATTCACAGTGTGAAATTTTATGAGATATCAACAATAGAAGCTGGAGTACATGGAAATACAAATCAAGCTATAATGGCACTAGCTAATAATCCACTAGTCCCATCAGTAGATATTGCAATTAAGCTATTTGAGGACTTGTGTTCGTTAAACAAAGGGTATTTGCCACAATTTAATAAATAATATTAGGAGATGAACTATATGGAGCAAGAAATATTTGAAATAATATCACACGCAGGCGACTCAAGAGCATATGCATTTGAAGCTCTAGATGAAGCTGAAAATAAAAACTACGATAAAGCAGAAGAATTTTTAAAAAAGGCTAGAGAAGAACTCAAACTAGCTCATAGCACTCAGACGAAATTGATTCAAGCTGAGATAAATGGAAAAGGAATTAAAATAACGTTACTTATGGTTCATGCGCAAGATCAATTAATGACTGCCATGTCTGAAAATGTTCTAATTGAGAAAATGGTAAGAATGTATAAGATTATGAATGAAAAGTAAAATAAATTAAATATTATGTAATTAAATGAATAGTCTATACAAATTTATGAAAAAATAGAATGAAAAAAAATCTATACAGGATATAAAAAAATGTAGTGGAGGTAAGTATTTATGAAAAAATTTAAATGTATAGTCTTTGGAATTTTACTAGTCTGTACTTTCATATTACCTGTTTCTTATTGTAATGCAGAAGAAACTACTACTACGACTGAATCTAGCAATAGCAAAGTTTATGACTTACAACAAGATGCTTTTAAATATTATCAAGTCGAACATAAAGGAGCTTTAGGAATTCCAGTATCCTACTCATGTACAGAATCTGAGGCTGGAGATATTAGAAAATATACCGTGGAGCCTAAGTATTCTGAAAGAATTGATGGAAATAAAGTTGAAATACTTATTTCACAGGTTAATGTTACTGGTGAATCTGATAACTTCTATTCAGTTTTAAAAGATAATAAGTATATAAAGAATATTAAGCTAGATAAGCTTGATAATAATACAGCAAAAGTTGATATTGAGACTTCTGAAAAACTTAATGTTAAAATAAATCCTGTAAAAAGGAGATATTCTTCATTAGGGGACAATAAATATGAGTTTAAGACATTTATAGATGTTACATTTGAAGAAAAGGTTAAAGATAACTCGAAAATAATAATTATTGACCCTGGTCATGGAGGATCAGAACTTGGAGCAACAGCCAATTTCACTTATGAAAAGCAGTTAAATTTGGATATATCTAAAAGAGTTAAAGAAAACCTTGAAAGAGCAGGATATCGTATATATATAACTAGAGATGATGATAGCAATGTAGGATTATTAGATAGAACAGATCCAGCAAATCTTTTGAATGCAGATTTATTTTTCTGTATACACAATAATTCACTTCCATTAGATGTTAATATGCAATCTGTTTATATGTTTAGGGGAACTACTGTATTATATAATTCTACTGCTCCAAAACCAGGAAGAGAATTTGCAACAATACTCATGAGAGAAGTGTCTAGCACCATAAAAACTAACACATATCCACTTCAAGATAGACCAAATCTCGCAGTGTTATCATCAGCATGGTGCCCCGCAGTGCTTATGGAAACGACTGTTGAGTGCGATGATGGTGACGCAAAGATGATGATGCATAGACTTAACAGCCAGAAAGTTGCAGATGCATCACTTAGAGCTGTCAATAAATATTTTATAAAATAAAAAGAATCAGGGGTGGATGTATAGATGTCAAAAAAAGTTATTAATAGATTATTCTCAGTCATTACTATTACATCATTGATTTTTATGACATGTAGTACAAGTGCAAAAGCTGATACAACAGAAACTGATTTCTCACATACGGATTTTGGTACAATTTCAGGTTTATCAATTGAAAAGCAAAATCCATATGTCGAATATGCAGGAGTTGATCATTATCCAGTGCTAAGTGGTGACACTATTAAAATAAATATGAGTTCCAAGTATGATGGAGATTATTCTGACTACAGCAATTATGATCCAGTGCAGTATAGAGTATTTATAGCTAGGAGTGAAAATGAAGATTACACAGAATTAACTGATGGATATTCAAATCCAATACCCGCATATAATGAATTTACAATAGAAGATAATAATGCATTAACTGAAGGTAAATATAAAGTTATGATTTTTGTAAAAAGGTCTTCATCTAATGGAGCAGATCAAAATTCATATGGAGCTTATGATAAAATATATAATTTCAATTTTACTTGCTACAATAGCTTAGATGTGCCTAAAAATGACGATTCAAAAATTTCTAATTCATCAGGCAATATTGTAAATGATGGAATGGCTGTAGAAGATAATGATTATATATATTATATAAATAGGGTAGGAGATGTCTACGGAGCAGCTCCTGATTATTTGTACAAAATAAGGAAAAATGATCCGCCTAGAAAGGATATATGTGATTTAAGTTACAATACACAATTAATTCCAAATAGAGTATGGAATCTTAATCTTGTAGACGACTGGATTTACTATAGCAATTGGAAAGATGCTTTTCATCACAGTATAAATAAAGTTAAAACAGATGGAACAGAGGACACATGCATAGCAAATGAAGCAGTAGGAAATATGTTTGTAGAAGGAAATTGGATATATTATGTTAAAAGAACTAATTCACATTCAATTGATTTAAATAATATATACAAAATATCTTTAGATGGCAGTTGTAGAATTAGACTTAATTCATCTGCTACAGAGGATATGACTGCAAGCAATGGATGGATATATTACACTAATATATCTGATGGATATAAAATTTACAGAATGAGATTAGATGGAAGTGAGAATACAAAAGTATGTGATGATGAAACTTTATTTATTACTGTTTGTGGAGATACAGTTTTTTATAGCAACAAATCAGATAGTGATAAGTTATATAAAGTAAATGGAGATGGAACAGGAAAAGCTAAGTTATCTAATGACAAAGCTACTTTTATAAATGCAAGCAAAGATTATGTCTATTATGTGAATTATTCAGATAATGAAAATCTTTATAAAATTCCAGTTGGAGGAGGAAGATCTGAAAAGATTACTAACGAATATGGAGCTAATATAACAATTTTAGAAGATAAAATATTTTTTAATGGTATGTTTTATGATAAATAAATCATATCAATTAAATAGAGAAACACTATATTTAAAATACTTGTTAGTGAAAAGCTATAAGAAAATATAGATAGACCAAGTGAGACATGAATCTATGCATATAACGCTCCGAAATAAGGAGTATGCTTTATATGTTGTTTATCTATAACAAAAATTTTAATTAAGGGAGAATTTTTAATGAGAAGGCTAGGAATATCAGTTTATCCTATGCACAGTAGTGCAAATGAAATAGAAGATTATATAAAATTGGCATATAAATATAATTTTAAAAGAATTTTTACATGTCTTTTATCTTTTGATGGAAGTAAAGAAGTAATAATCAATAATTTCAAGAAAATAATACAATGTGCAAATGAAAATGATATGGAAGTAATAGCAGATATAAGTCCTAAAGTATTCGATGAACTTGGAATTGATTATAAGAATTTAGATTTTTTTAAGGAGCTAGGACTCTATGGTATAAGACTTGATCTTGGATTTACTGGTTTAGAGGAATCTATTATGTCATTTACAAGTAAGAAATTGAAAATAGAATTAAACATGAGCAATGGGACAAAATATATAGATAATATATTCTCTTATATGCCAAATGCAGATAATATATTAGGCTGTCATAATTTTTATCCACACAGATATACAGGATTAAGCTATGAACATTTTATAAAAACCAGCAAGCAGTTCAAATCGTTAGGAATTAGAACAGCAGCATTTATTTCATCTCACAGTGCAGATCATGGTCCATGGCCTGTAAACGAGGGATTATGCACTCTTGAAATTCATAGAGAGCTTCCAATAACAATTCAAGCAAAGCATTTATGGACATCTGACTTAATAGATGATGTAATTATTGCAAATGCCTTTGCTAGTGAAGAAGAATTAAAAGCATTAAGTGAAATAGATCCTTATGTTTTGACTTTAAATTGTGAGATAAATAAAAATGCACCTGAAACAGAGAAGAAAATAGTGCTTGAAGAATTTCATTTTAACAGAGGAGATGTATCTGATTATTTAATAAGATCAACTCAAAGCAGAGTTAAATATAAAGACCACAATTTTGAAGTATTTAATACTCCAGATATAAGAAGAGGAGATATTATTATAGAAAGTTCATTATATGGACATTATGCAGGAGAAATGCAGATAGCTAAAAAGCCTATGAAAAACTCTGGCAAATCAAATGTAGTAGGAAGAATTGCAGAGGAAGAACTGTTTTTGATTGATACTATAGCTCCATGGCAAAAATTTAAATTAGTAAATAATTAATGAAAAAGATGTTATAATCTATATGGATCAAATTGAAATAAAAGATGTATATGTTTCAAAAAGTTTATTTGATTCAGATTTACTTTAAACTATGGGTATCCAAATTAATAATTATATTTGCAGAATAGAGTTTATGATTTAGATTTATTAAATAACAAGTTGACATTAGGGACAAGTTTCAAGTGATAAGTTAATTAAAATTTTTTGAGTTTTTACAAAGGAAGAGATGTGACGATATATGCGATTAGATAAATTTCTAGCAGAGGCGGCTGTTGGAAGCAGAAAAAATGTCAGAATTTATATTAAAGAAGGCATGGTAAAGGTAAATAAAGAGCTGGTAACAGAGCCTTCAATGGAAATTGATGAAAACTGTGATGTCATTGAGTATCTTAATGAGATAGTCAGCTATGCTGGAAAATTATATTACATGTTTAACAAACCAGCAGGTTGTATTACTGCAAAAACTGATGAGATTCATAAGACCGTATTTGATTTTTTAGGCGAAGCTGGTACGAAAGGAATATTTCATGTTGGAAGGTTAGACAAGGATACAGAAGGATTATTGTTATTTACAAATGATGGAGAATTTGAACATAAGGTCATGTATCCAGAAAAGCATGTTGAAAAAACTTATTTCTTTTGGGCATTAGGTTCTTTAAGCGAAGAAGATAAGAACCAATTAGAGCAGGGAACTTATATTGGACAAGGTAAAATATTAACTAAGCCTGCAAGAATAGAAGTAGATAAGTTTGGCGTATATGAAGATCTTAAACATGAAATGGCCACCAATAATGTGAACAATATAAACTCAAATCATCATACGCAGCCAGTCGTTTCTGGATATCTTACTATTTCAGAAGGACGCAAGCATCAAGTAAAGCGTATGTTAAAGTCCGTAGGCTGCTACGTTATATATTTAAAGAGAATTTCAATTGGTGGACTAGCTTTAGACAAATCACTAGAGAAAGGCCAGTATAGGTCTTTGACAGAGTTAGAAATTCAAAAGGTGCTAGGAAATTTATAAAGTAGCTGATAATTAATAAGCTAAGATTTTTTGCATTTAAAAAAATCTTAGCTTTAATTTTTAAGAAAATATGTATTATAAATAGAAGTCTAATTCATTAAAATTTATTTCGAAAATTTCTTAAATATTGACTTTATTTTAGCATAAATAACGCTTAATAGGTTAATTAATGTAAATTTATGATATAATATGTATAAAATAGATAAGTATTAAATAAATAAGTTATCAAAATCAAGTTAAAATAAATAAAATGTAGAATTTAAGCTAAAGTAATAGAATTTTAGAAAGATAGGAAGTGGGTTAATCATGATTGGATTTCAGCTAATATTTTTTGTTTTCGTAGCTTTTATAATTTTTATAAACATCAGTAAATATATTAAAAATGAAAACTCACCAATTATATCCACTAGGGCAAAATTAATTAAGAAAAAAAGAGAAACGTGCACAAATACAGACAGCAATGGAGTTATGACAACTACTGAAAAGTTAATTTTAGAATTTGAGTTAGACACTGGGAGTGAAATGAAATTTATAGTTGGAAGACGTGTCTTCAAAAATGTTCCAGAACATGAATGGGGAACATTAACTTTTCAAGGAACACGCTTTTTAAAGTTTAACTCATCAAATGGGGTTGTTGAAAAATAGCATCATATACCTGTTCTAAATTTTGTAGGAGTAAGAGCTGTTAGTTCTTTAAAAATTCTGTTAAAATTTCTCTGACTTTCAAATCCACATTCCAAAGCTATAACCGTAACTGGAAGGTCTGTTTCGCTAAGGAGTTTTTGAGCTTTATTTATTCTCAATCTATTTATGTAATCATTAAATTGGTAGCCAATCTTATTTGAAAAAATTCTTGAGAGATAAAACTTACTAAAACCTAAATCTTTAGCTATACTATCTAGTGAAATTTTCTCATGGTAATGAATTTCAATATATTTAAGTAGATTTTGCATTGTACTGTTATAAAAAGTGCTGCTTTTTTTAAATGAAAAATGCGAATCAAGCTTTCCAAGTATGGTGTATAAAAGCCCTTTAATAACATATTTATTATTAGAACTTGTATATTCGTCATGGAGCATATATAAAAGAGAACTTACCCCATCATCGACAATATTTTTTGACATAAATGGATTCTCCAGTGTTTTGTCCATTCGTATACCAAAGAAGCTACGTGTAAGATCTGGTGAGAAAATAAATAGAATAATTTTTGAAAATCCGTCACTATTAAAAGTATGTATATCATTAGGGAAGCAGATAGAAACTTCACCAGCTTTAAGGCAGCATGGAGTATCGTTTATTGTAACTTCTATAGATCCTTCAATAACATAAGCTATTTCTACATATGGATGTAAATGTGGAGGAAAACTGAAATTTTCTAATATTTTTGAACTAAAAAAGTTTTGATCGCCAGATTTATTTGCTTCAAAAAATGGATACATATAAGACCTCCAAATATTTAATATATATAATTAGTATGTAGATAATTCAATGGTATTACAAGATATTGATAGAAACACAATCCTTGCAAAATTCTAAGAAGACCGATTGTAAATAATGTACACTTAAATTAAATTTAACATAAAAAATATAACATGCACTGCAATATATGTCTATATTGGGTTAATATATTGCCAGCTTAATTTATTAAATCCATGTAATATTGAAGTAAACAAAAGAAGGAGAGTTTTAAATTATGTCTGTAAAATATGTACATGATATGACTGAAGGTAATGAAGTTTCCCATATTATAAAATTCACTTGGCCAATGCTTATAGGCAATGTATTTCAGCAGTTTTATAACTTGATTGATTCAATAGTTGTAGGAAAGTTTGTTGGTGCTAATGCTTTAGCCGCAGTAGGTGCTTGTGGATCTCTAAGTTTTCTTTTTTTCTCTGTATGCTTGGGATTGTCTGTTGGTATAGGTATAATCATTTCTCAATATTTTGGAGCCAAGAAGGAAGAACAAGTAAAGAGAGCCATTGCCAATTCAACTTATGTGATTGGTGCATCTGGTGTTGTTATGAGTATATTAGGAGTTGTTTTTGCTCGTCAAGTTTTACAACTTTTGAATACACCACCTGAAATTTTAAATGATTCTGTAGCTTTTTTAAGAATAGCATCAGGAGGAATGATCGCTGTAGCATCCTATAATGCTATAGCAGCAATACTTAGAGCATTAGGTGACTCCAGTACACCTTTAGTTTTTCTAATTATTTCTTGCGCAATTAATGTTGTATTAGATTTAATCTTTGTGCTAAAATTTGGATTTGGTGTATCAGGTACTGCCTATGCTACTGTTATTTCTCAGGCATGTGCTGCAATTGGCTGCTTGGTATTTGCCCTGATCAAGAATCCATATTTTAAATTAAAGAAAGAACACTGGAAAATGAGTGAATCAATCATAACTAAATGTATAAGGATTGGAGTACCTGTAGCAGCTCAGAATTCACTGATTGCTGTTTCATTAGTAGCGCTTCAGAGTGTAGTAAATGGATTTGGAGAGACAGCTGTTGCAGCATTTACAGCTACTAGTAGAGTAGAACAGCTAATACAGCAGCCGTTCAATTCATTAGGGGCAGCTATGTCTACATTTGCAGGTCAAAATATGGGAGCTAATAAACTTGATAGGGTAAAAAAAGGATATCACAAAAGCATTTTAATAGTAGCTGGATTTAGCCTTTTAGCATTTATTGCAGCTCAATTTGGAGGTCAGGCTATAATGGAAGTGTTTGTTAAAGATGAATCAGTAATAAATCTTGGAGATAAAGCAATAAGAATTACAAGTTGTGCATACTTTCCTCTTGGAATGATTTACGTTACAAGAGGTGTACTAAATGGTACAGGAGATGCATTTTATGCTATGGTTAACGGTTTTGTTGAAGTGGCTGGAAGAGTTGGATTTTCAAGTGGACTAGCTATACTTCCTTTCCTAGGAGTTTGGAGTGTGTGGGTAACCAGTGGACTAACTTGGACTATTACAGCTATAGCAAGCGTAATACGTTACAGGCAAGGTAAGTGGCAAGATAAATCCATAGTTAAACCAGTTGAAAAAACTATAGAGTACAAAAAGTATGCTGAGAGCAAGTAAATGAATATCTTATAAAGTGCTGTAAGCAAAAGAAAAACAAATTAAAATAATTTTAGGGCAAATATTGACTATAAAAAGGCTGTGTTTTTACGTAGCCTCTTTATTTTCTATGAATTAATAAAACATTAAGTTCATATTTTCATGCTTTTCGGAAGAAAAGTATATTACTCATTTCGGTTAGGTATACTCATAAGTATAGCTTATAGTTAGTTTATCTATATACATAAACTAATTAGAATAGTATAATCATTCTGTTAATGATATTTTAGTAAAAGTAATTTTTAACTTTACTTTTAGGGAGGAATTGTTTTGTCAGAAAAAAATAAAAAATATAATATCACTAAGGCTTCAAATTCGAAAGTTAACGAGAGTTCTGGAGCTGTAGTTGAAGCTGGAAAGCCTTTATCACAGTCAATGTTATGGAAATTGCAGACAGAATTTTTTGCAAACCAAGGTCCAGAGGCTTGGATTAAAGGTATTGTACCACAATATATAACAACCAATCCGTATATCGCAAATCAATACGCTAAAACTGTCTTTGGATATTTGCGAGACTATGTTGGAAGAGAAGATGTAGATAAAAATACTGTTATATATATTATGGAGCTTGCAGCAGGAGTTGGACGATTTACTTATACGTTTCTAAAAAGATTTTTACATATGATTGAAAATTCTTCGTTAAAAGATATAAAGTTTAAATACATAGTAACGGATTTTGCTGAAAGAAATATTGAATATTGGCAGAATCATAGCTTTTTAAGTCCTTATTTCGAAGCTGGAATACTTGATTGTGCAACTTTTGATATATCTAAGGATGATGAAATTAAACTTAGACATAGTGGTGAAGTATTATCAAAAGGGAAAATGAAGAATCCTTTAATTTTATTTGCTAATTATACTTTTGACAGTCTTCCACAAGACACTTTTTATGTTAATAACGGAGAGATTTATGAAGGAGTAATAACAATAACTTCTCCAGACGAAAAAGGAGATCCTAATGATAAATCAATTCTTGCAGGATTAGATTATTATTATACAGATAAAAAAATTGATGGGAATAGTTATTACGAAGATAAGAATTTAAATGATGTTTTGATGCATTACAAAAATTCTTTAGAGGACACAGCATTCTATATGCCTATAATTGGATTAAGATGTATTTCAAGATTAAGAAAGTTGTTTAATGATGATGTGATTTTGATATCTGCTGATAAAGGTTATAAGAATGAAGAAAGCATGGATAAAAATTATCATCCATTTTTATCAAAGCATGGATGTATTTCTATGACGGTAAATTTTCATGCTATAGAGTTATATTTTAAAGAACTCGGCGGAAAAGCAATACATAGTATATATGAACACGAAAACATAAATGTGTCTCTATTTATGGTAAGTAATAGTGATAATGATTTTATTGAAACTTCAATGGCTTACAATGAAATTATAGAAAGTGTAGGTCCAGATGATTTCTATATAATGAAAAAAGCAATTATGCCTTTGAGTAACTCCTTGACCACTAAGGAACTTTTGACTTTTCTAAGATTTACATTATGGGATTCAAGAACTTTGCTTGAGTTATACAATATTTTAATTGAAAGAATAGAAAATGAAGAAAACTTCCCTAAAGATGAACTTGCTGATG